>JBAQIS010000009.1:0-104482 GCA_049288955.1 Saccharimonas aalborgensis (SeqCode) | reverse complement strand
AATGAAGACACTATCCAGGCACGCCTGACGGCGTACCTGGACTTTTACAATACGAAGCGATTACACTGGGGTATACAGTACTGCACACCTAGTGAGGTTGTTGCAAAGGTGGTGAGTTAATACGTAGCATTTTGCTGATTTTTTGACCTCATTGACACGCTTATGGTATAAATGGTCTTGAGAGGAATCTTATTTATACACAAACATGGATACTTACACCTCATTCGCCATCATAGCGCTCGCGGCGTTGATTCACGCAAGTTTCCAACTAAGCGTTAGTATGCTTACACTACTAGGTGGTCACGGTCTCAGTCGCAATGTATCACGGCGGCGTCTCCTACATCTCAGTAGTAGCTTTGTCGTGGGCACACTGGTCATAACGACATTGCTGCTAAGTATGGCGAGCTATGTCTCGGGTATCTTCGCAAGACACGGCGTGTCACCTTTTGCCTGGTCAATCGTGTCTGGGCTAATGATGGGGCTTGGCGTCGCAGTATGGCTATTTTATTATCGACCCGGGAGAGGCACTGCCCTTTGGATTCCCAGAGGAATGTCGCGTTTTTTGTCCGATCGTACGAAAGCAACGACTTCGGGAACAGAAGCATTTAGTCTAGGGCTGGTGAGTGGTATTTCTGAGCTCGTCTTTATGGCGGCGTCCCTCGTAGGAGCAGCGTTCGCTATCATTACACTCCCTAGCTCATTCCAGCTACTGGGCGTTGCGCTGTATGTTCTCATCAGCATTGCTCCCCTTGTGACAGTCTACTCATTGATTAGCAGCGGCACTCAGATAAGCCGTATTCAGCGCTGGCGCGAATCAAATAAACAGTTTTTGCAATATGCCGCCGGAAGTGGACTACTCATACTAGGGTTCTTTACCTTCGTCAACGAAGCGATCGCGGCGAGCGTCATCCTGCGGGGAGGGTTATGATGGTAGTAGTGACAGACGTTATAAAACAGTACCATCGCCGCCGCTCTTCGCAACCATATGATCCAGAGAAACTAGCTGCAAGTATTTATGCTACCTGCCTCAGCCTCCATACGCCCGCGAGACAGGCTGAGCTAACTGCCAAGCAGGTAAGTGACAACGTCTCGCTATGGCTTCAGGACAAGGCAGAAGTGACCAGCGAAGATCTTCGCCAGCGGGCAGCAAGTGCATTAAACGCGTTGCATCCTGAAGCGGCATATTTATATCGACACCATAACGTTATCATGTAGAGGAGAGCACCGTGCCACGAAAATCACAGTTTGACTACGATCTCATCGTCATCGGCAGCGGCGCAGCGGGAAGCGCTGCGGCAACCATTGCCTCACGCGAGGGGAAACGAGTCGCAATCATCGAGGCCGATACGCTTGGTGGTGACTCACCCAACTGGAGTGACGTCCCCATAAAAGCGCTGCTCCATGCTGCACAGCTCTATGATGAAGCCCGCCATGGAGCCCGCTTTGGTCTGCGATCTGCCACGCTCGGATATAATTACCCGTCACTTCGTGCCTGGAAAGAGCTCGCGGTAAAACGCACAGGCGCTAGTGGCAATCGAAAATTTTATGAATCTCAAGGCATTGACGTTTATCTCGGTGTAGCTCGTTTCCTTACCCCCAACGAGGTGTCAGTTAATCGCAAGCATCTTTCGTCTGCGCATTTTTTGATTGCTACCGGCTCGCAGTGGACTCTGCCGGATATACAAGGCCTCGCCGAGGCGGGCTACCTAACACCACGAACCATCCTGGAATCACTTCGCCCGCCCAAAAGCCTCTATGTCGTTGGAGCCGGTACAGTTGGTGTGGAAATCGCTCAGTTGATGGCGACATTTGGTACAAAAGTCTACTTAGCAGAGGTTGCAAGCCGAATCCTACCAGATGAAGACGAAGAGGTAGGGGAGTTGATGTCGCGCTTACTAGAAGAACAAAAAGGTGTTACTTCCCTCACCCACACTCGCACTCTTTCCGTGGTAAAAGACGGTCTTGGAAAGCGGGTCGTGTACTCGCGTGGTGGCATCGAAAAATCAGTTCGTGTCGATGAAGTTCTCGTGGCAGTCGGTCGTACTCCAGTCGTCGATATAGGTCTCGAGAATGCACACGTCGAATATACTGCCAAAGGTATAGAGGTGAATGAGTTCTTGCAGACGACAGCCAAACATATTTACGCAGCGGGCGACGTGCTCGGTTATAACCGTCCGACACACAGCGCACTTCTCGAAAGTCGTGTCGTAGCACACAATGTTGTGTTAAAAAACAAGATTTCCCCTGACTATACTGCAACTCCCCGACTCACTTTTTCCTATCCAGGTGTTGCATCTGTCGGTCTCACCGAGGATGACTGTCTGAGACGAGATCTCCGAATCGAAAAAACAATTGCCCCACTCACTATCGTCGCCCGGAGCAATACTAGTGACTTTCGTGACGGATTCGTTAAAGTCATTACTGACAAACGCGGAGTGGTGCTTGGCGGAACTGTGGTTGCGCCGCACGCAGCAGAGATCATCCACGAGCTCACGCTGGCCGTCAAATATGAATTAACTGCTCACCAAGTTGCCGATACCCCGCACGCATTCTTGAGTTGGAGCGAGGCAGTGCGCGTCGCCTGCGGAAAATTAGCGAAAAACTAGCTTCACGCCAATGTGTATTCTCATGAGAAATAGCTCGCCCGATCTGACGAGAAAAAGTGGACTTTTGCTATATTGTGATGGCACCCGAAACTAGCACTCTGCCAGTACCTTTGATCTATCTATCAAAAGTTGCCCCGCATCTCGGACTTTTTCATTTGGTGCCATCTCTACCCAATACGCATTTACGGATTGTTCACCATTTGAAGTGGCCTTTATCATGCCAACTACTGTACTTTCTATAGAATCTCTAAACTGAGGGTCCTCTGTTTGCTGCCATAGCTTCCTGAGCCTTAAGAAAATTGCATCTCCAACCATTGGTTTTGCAGCATCAGTAGCAACGACCGCAATATACGCATTTATACTTTTTGTCCCGTCCATAACCATCGATAAGAGGCGATGTGAGCCATCAAGCATCTTCAATATACCTTTTTCTTCTACTAGGATAAGTGTTTGCCGGCTTTGTGGAACCTTCTTGGGTTGTAGTTCTCTGAAACGATCGTCATTACTGTGATTTTTGATATACTCAACGAATTTTATTGGCTCCTGTTGAACTTCATTACCGTAAATAATTTCCGTGAGACTCTCGCCCATACCCGTAAGTGTTATCTCGTCAAGAGTAACGGTACGCTCTTCCCAGCGATAGTTACCACTTTCAATACAGTCAAATACTCCATTCGCCCTATATGTAAACGAAAGTGCCTCAAGCAACCGAGATATATTGCTGCTGTAAGTACCTTCACGAAGCTTGATACTATCCCCTGTAACAATATTATCTAACTCACATTCGATATAGTACTGGGCGACCACATTTTTATCTACTTCTGCCATGTAATGAGTATATCAGATAAGAATTGGTTAAAATTTGAACTCAGGTTAATAGGGGTATGTCAAGAAATAGAGCTTTACTCGAATACAAATCCCTATAAATTACCCGCCCTAGCCCATAGAAAATGTCCCATACCAAAAGGTACGGGACATTTTCTTGGTTGCGGGGGCAGGATTTGAACCTGCGACCTGTTGGTTATGAGCCAACCGAGCTGACCGGGCTGCTCCACCCCGCGGTACATTCATCATCCTAACAGATGTAGCCTAGTTTTGCAAGCGAGCAGCTGAGCCACCAAACAGGAATAGCATCCATTGCTCAAAATTTGTGAGCGTGCGAGTAGTAGCTGTTGGTGATTTCTCGGTAATGTTTGTTGCCTTCGCGGCAGCACTGTTGGGCGGCAATAGTAGTACCTTTTCTCCGGGCGCAGCCAAGCCTAGCCGTTCGCGAGCAGCTAGCTCCTTGTATTCATCACTTGCGTAGTAGTTTTTTTGGAGCTGCATAGTATCGACTTCAAGCTGGGTCAATGCAAGTTTACGCTCACGGGCATCAACTTCTTTCTGCAGGGCATAGTTACGTTGCATCGTCGTAATAGAACCCCACACCCAACCCGACACAACAATTGCCCCAATCAGTATCACAACGGTATTGAGCGTCGTATAACGCTTCAATCGATATATAACCTTTCTGAGTGTTTGGTCTGTCATCTTACTGTTCGTATTATATCCTAGCGGCGAGCAAGTGCGCTATAATGGACAGTATAGCCTCGGGGGTGTAGCTCAGGGGTTAGAGCAGCGGGCTCATAACCTGTTGGTCGATGGTTCGATCCCATCCACCCCCACCATCAAAAAACACCATGCTTTTTGGCTGGTGTTTTTTGAGAGAAACATTATGGTTATCTTTGACGAACATCTGCACGTCGTGCCGAGATCTCATCTTTGCCTGTTTTTTGCTGAAGTGCCAGAAGTGTATGAAAGTTATTGCGCTGAGGCTTTTTATCTGGCCCATTGAATTGCCGTTTCATTGCAATGCGCGTCGGCGCCGATTCTGCACGAAGATCACGGGCTGTCAGTGTACCATTGGCAACAAGATAGTGTAAACCGGCTGCACGCGCAATATGCTCATCGGCTAATTGCGTGTGTACTAAGGCATTTTCAGCCGTCTGTGCTGGATACGGCGCCTTTCCTCCCCTGAGCCTTCCATCACGCATATGTGCTTGCGAAAGATGAGATAACGCCCTATCAAGATGATAGGCTCGCTCAGCATGAGTCACAAATGCCTCACTTGGCACTGTGTCAATAAAACCCAGTGCTACTCCTTGTATTCCGAGACATTCTCGAGTTTCTGCAGAAAGAGCAAGCTCTCCCCCGTACGGTATACGAAGCGAGTCAGGAGTTGCGGTAGTATTCTTTTTGTCTGTGCGTAAACGATTCACATAGAGAAATATAGCATAAACTTTATAATATGTCAATATATGTTTCTAATATTCAAATACTCGGACCGATATCCCTTTTTGTCGAGCGCGTTCGATCGAATAGGTAGTGCCCCTACTCTGCCCTAGCCGAAACGCGACGAGTTCATCGGCGCAGGAGACGATACGTCGATTTCGCGCATGAAAGGCTCTTGCATCTATCGTCTCGATATCCCCTGAGTAGAAGAGTATGTCCAGAGTGTTGCTTGCGAGGCTATGCAACTGCCGTATGGTCTCCTCGGCATCATCGCTTTTACATTTTCCCTCAAGCGCTCGCCGACGTAATTCGTCGCTGTATTTTTCAACAGAGCCAGGGAGAAATAGCTTTACACGGCTAATATCAATTCCTGCTTCCAGAGCCATCCGTACTGCATAGGTGTCAGTGCCAGTACCACCCCCCCGATACGATACCATACCCATCGGCTACCTTCTGAGTCACATAACGCTTGATATCACGACGCATCTCTGGCGTTACATAGCGAGAACCGACAACGGCCAACCACTTCATTTCGTCTTATTCCCAGGTGAAAAATTTGATCGCGATGATGTAAGCGATAAACATCCACGCGGCAATGAGACCGATCTCGGGCAAGAGACTTATTAGGCTTGCATTCTCGGTCATAATACGACGGAAGCCATCGATAACCGGTGTAAGTGGTACGTAGCTCGATACACCCTGAAGCCATTCGGGATACATGAAACGGGGGAAGAAGCTGCCCGAGAGAAACATCATCGGAAATGAAATGAGGTTAGCAAGCGGTGCCGCTTGGTCTTCATTTTTTGCAAGCGAGCCAATAAGCAAGCCAAAGCCGACTGTCATCGCGCCCGATAACAGTGCAAATAGCCAGAAACTCATCCAGTCACCGCGCATATTGAACTTAAATACGAGAAGTCCCATGATAATGACGGTTGCTAAGCTAAGCATGGCAATCAAGATAAAGTGAATCGCGTTAGCAAGAATCAATTGTCCGGAGGTAAAGGGTGCGGCAAAGAGTCGTTTATATGAACCTCGCTGCTTTTGCTGAGGCATAGCATTTGCCAGGCCAAAAATACCCATACTCATCAGGCTAAAGCCAAGCAAGCCCGAAAAAGTATAGTCAAAATTGTTGAGGCCGGCCGTGTCTGTTGCCTTTTCGCTCACCTTAAGCGCGGCATCTGGCCTGCCAAGTTTGCGGTTTATCTCATCAAGGATTTGCTGCATCACCGCACTAACTGTCTTGCCTGATTGGTCAGAACCTTTTTGATAGTAGACGTTCATGGTGCCCGAGGGAACGCGGGCTTCATTTATCGCCCCGAAGCTCTCGGGGAGCTCGACGATACTATCAATTTCTCCACGACTCATTTTTTGCTTGGCGCTTTCGATGGTCGTTATATCTTTATTTACTTTAAACGCACTGTTCTCGCCTACTGATGCTGTAAACTCCTTTGAGAAACTATTGTTCGCGTGGTCGAGAATCGCAACGCGAAAACTAACCGAGTTATTGTTGAAAATCACACCAAATATAAACAGAAATATGAGTGGGAAAAGAAAGGTAAAGAACAGTGACACTTTATCGCGCATAAACCGCTTCTGAAATGCGACAACGAGACCAAAGACAGCTTGCATATATCGTTTCATGTTATTCCCGTATATCCTTTCCTGTCAGATCGATAAAGACGTCTTCGAGATTTGCCTGCTGGACAATCTGTTCCTTCTTAAAACCACGTCCCAGAAGTTTCTTAATCAAACCCTTTGGGGTATCTATCGTTATGATGTTACCCTCATCCATAATGGCAATACGATCACACAGAAGCTCTGCCTCATCCATATAGTGCGTTGTTAGTACCACGGTAATACCCCTACCCTTAATTGATTCGACCAGCTCCCAGAGATTTCGCCTTGCTTGCGGATCGAGGCCAGTCGTTGGCTCATCGAGAAAGAGGACTTTTGGTTCATTCACAAGTGCAGCTGCGATACTAAACCGTTGTTTTTGACCGCCCGAGAGATTCTCGACGTACTCCTTTGCCTTATCGGTGAGCCGTACATCAGCAAGCAAAGCATCAACATCGGTGGTGACCCCGTAGAGGCCACAAAACATCTTGAGTTGTTCTCGTAATGTCAGTTTGTCAAAAAAACTTGTCGACTGTAGCTGGATGCCTATGATTTCCTTAACCTCGTCAGGATGTGCCGACACATCGATGCCGGCAACCGTTATGTTGCCACTATCAATTTCTCTCAATGCTTCGATCATCTCGAGAGTAGTTGTCTTACCGGCGCCGTTCGGGCCAAGTATGCCAAATATCTCTCCTTTTTTGACGTCAAAACTGATGGCGTTGACGACTGTCTTGTCCCCATACCGCTTGGTTAAGTTGTTCACTGAAATAATATGACTCATTTCTTAAGTATAGCAGTAAGAGACACAAAAATACCCCGGTAGCGCATCCGACACGGAGAGCAACCGAGGTATTTTGGCACCTGTTTGTTTGTAACTCTAGTATATGGTGTTCGTATAAAAAGCGCAAGCGATTTTATCCATGGACCTTTTCCACAGCAAACCCCCGATCATCGATAGACCGGGGGTAAGATATTCTTTCCTAGAACAGAGACTACTTCTTCTTTGAAACAGTCAAGAAACCATTGCGTGGGTTCTCTTTGACAACGCGATCTGCTGGCAGATCAACTGGAGTACCTTTTGCGTTTTTCTCTACCTTGGCAAAGAAGTAGATGGTTTGTGGTTTACCACCGCGAAGAGTAACTTCCGTCTTGTGCAGGTAGTATGTTACACCCTTTGAATTCGTGTGCTTGTAAGCCATGTAGTTATACCTCCTATTAGCGTCTTACTCTAGTAGCTTAGCGCGTCTCGCCAACAGTGTCAACACTTTTCACCCCTATTAAGGCTGGATTGTTTATACTTCCCTGTACCGTCTCTTGAGAAGGAGTCGTAGAAATACAATACCGGCTAATCTGAGTACAATTACAATCAAGAGAGCAACTGCAAGCACTAATGACCAACCACCGAAGTCAGGCGACCAAAGGGGAGACGAAAAATTGTACTTATATAGTGTCGGGTTTGGCAACGACAGTTCTGGCAAACTCGAGCTAGTAGGATGCTTAGCAAGTTCATTTATGAAACACTGCATATAGGCCGACGAGTACCCGCGAAACTGCGGATGGCACACCGCCTCTGCCTCAGCGTTGATCGTCGCGCTCGCCGAGGATGCGCGGGAGGCGGCATCGATGGCGGCTTTTGAGTCACGAGAGTACTGTTCTTGCAGATAAAAATCACCCGTATCAGCGTTCATATGAGACGCTGCATATCGCTGTAAATCGTAAATCCGTGCTCTTATCTCGTTTGGATCACCAGTCCTGTCGGCAGCGAATACTGCCTCTCGCCGTTGAATCATACCAACGTTATTGAGTCTCAAAAATGATGCGACAAGGAATACAAATAGAAAGAGTGCGATGGCTAACTGCCATGTTTTTATCATCTGTAGCTGTTTGACAGTCTTTCTGACTTGACGTGTATCAGACATGTAATTTTCCCACCTTGCACAGTATGCTCTCAGTATACCATGCGTCTAGACGATCTTACCGTGCAGACCGCCACACCAACAACATAACGAGTTCGTAGACAGCAGCGACTACAAACATACACTCCATACCGTGGCGGTCACCAAGCCCTGAGACAAATAGCGCAAATAGGGTACTACTGAGCGCTGCACCGATATTGAGCATCATTTCGATATACATCGAGTAGGTGATGCGAAAACCCGAATCATCAGCAACCTCAAAGACTGTCCTGGTAAATGGCATTGCGTAGGCGCTTGTCGCAGTCTCATTTGCAATATTTACCCCCATGACTGCTGAAGGAGAGGCTGTAAAGGGACGGAAGAGATGGATGATGCTATTTGCGATGGTGCCCGCTGTGAGCAATATGCCACCTTTATGCCTATCAACAATCTGACCGAATGTCCAAGAGGCAACCAGTGAGATGAGAACGCCAAGAGAAGCAAGACTACCAAGCGTCGCATAAATCCCCTCCCCCATTCCCGAAAATATTACTGTGGTCGTAAACAACAGCCACACCGTACCGCTAACGACAAAATCAAAGCCGACCACAGTTTCTGCTACAAGTGTTGGCAGGGCAAGATGCCATGGGAAACCCGATAGTCGAAGCATGGTGCGTGTTCGGGTCGGTTCAACTGATCGAAAGAGTGGAAAAGCAGCCAAGATAAACAGTACGCAAGCAACAATAATCGTAGCCTGAGGAGAATAAAGACTAGCAATAGTTCCACCAACCACTGGACTAATAATCTTGGCTGTTTTCTCCATGATCTGCATCGTACCGATTTCTTTGCCGGCGTGCTCGCTATGTTTTACCTTGCTGAAATCGATGGTATAGCAGAGATCATAAAGTGTTGCCGCCATCTGCTGGAAAAACCCAAACAATACGATGGCGACAATCGCTTGCTGAGATGGCAAGACGGCGACAAGAGCAAAAGCAATCAGCGAAGGGATGCGTAGTATATTCGCCAACAGAATACCATGCTTTGGTCCGAAGTAAGCAGCATATTTGGCTGCAATAATTGCGAATGGAACCTTAAAGGCATACCATGCGGCATAAAACCACGCAATAAACTGAATGGAGTAGCCTAACTTATAGAGATAGACGGCAGCAAAGAGATTGACGATGTTGACAGCAAAGACCATGATGAGTCGCGACGTATACAGTTCGGCAATCTCATCAAATGAAACGCTGCGCCAATAGTGACGCGGCCTAAAGAAACGATGGATAAAACGCTGTAACATATGGTCTGTTTATTTGATCAATGGTTGTCGTCAGTATATCACAATCAGCTCATGCTATACTACCTGCATGAACATCTACTTTTCGGGCATCGGCGGCGTTGGGCTAGGACCGCTCGCAGAAATCGCTCGCGATGCTGGACATGGAGTATTCGGCTCGGACATGACCGAAAGTCTTACAACTGACGAATTGTTGCGTCAAAATATCCCATTTAGTACTGATCAATCTGGCGATTTCCTCACGCGGTGTCATGAACAAAAAAAGATTGACTGGTTTGTCTATACGGCAGCACTCGCTGATGACCACCCCGAGCTAATCATGGCCCGAAAGCTAGGTATCCCAATAAGCAAACGTGATGAGCTACTGACACAAATCATAAAGGAAAAAAATCTCAAACTTATTGCAGTCGCGGGAACACACGGAAAAACGTCGACCACCGCATTGATGGTGTGGGTTTTGAAACAGCTAGGTGTCCCTATCAGCTATTCTGCCGGGAGCACGATTAGTTTTGGTCCAAGCGGGTTTTTTGATCCAGCGAGTTCCTATTTTGTCTACGAATGTGACGAGTATGATCGAAACTTTTTGCACTTTCGCCCCTTCCTTACCCTGCTTACCTCTGTCGATTTCGATCATCCAGATACCTATCCCACCCAACGCGACTATGTAGACGCCTTCTCGACATTTCTCGCTCAGTCGAATCAAGCTATCATGTGGCGGCGCGACACAGTTATCAATATTGTCCCGACTAAACGCTCCTGGATACTTGATGACCGCGAAATTATTCCTTTTAAAGTAGCTGGCGAACACAACCGTGCAAACGCAACACTCGTAGCGAAGGCCTGTGAGTTTTTGGGGCTAGGAGATGCTGAACAGGTTAAAAGTGCTATAGAATCCTTCCCCGGTGCTTTCAGGCGATTTGAGAAACTCGCAGATAATCTCTATAGTGATTATGGCCACCACCCCGTCGAAGTTGCAGCGACACTCCAGCTTGCGAGAGAGCTTAACGATCACGTAGTGCTTGTCTATCAGCCGCATCAGAATACTCGCCAACATCAAGTGAGAAGCGGCTATACCACTTGTATGCAGTTGGCAGAAACAATTTTCTGGCTCCCCACCTACCAATCGAGAGAAAATATGCTTCTCCCCATTCTCACTCCCGAGCAGCTCACTGGGCGGCTCGTCAACCGAGGTGCTGTCCATTATGCTTCGCTTGATGAAACGTTATGGGGTCATATACAGCAGGCACGACAATTAAACAAACTCGTTCTTTGCATGGGAGCGGGCACTATCGATCACTGGGTGAGAGAGATGCTCGCTAGTTCTCCTTAAGTCGCTCGCTCAGTGAACTCCTCAAAAAAGAAATCATCACCAAAAAACGCTCTTGTCACTATCTGTTCAACAGCCGGCGCTAGTGGAATCTGTGACATGGCAAGTGGTTCGATCCATTGCAAGTTGCTGGTTGCAACAATGGCGTCAGTTTCGATACGGATAACGTGTAGAAGTATTTTTGATTCTACTATCTGTCTCTTTTCACTGTTAATCTTGATTAATTCACCTTCGACCATGTGACCACCGGGAGGTTCATCGCTATGTTCATCAGTTTCTGCAAGTACCGTCACATAGCAATCACCAACATGTCGCAAAACATGCGGGTCAAATCTAAAAGAATCATAACAAATACGACGCGCCGCCAACTCAATAGAATAGTCATCCGCTAAGATGTCTCCCGACGGCAACTCCCACCGATTGATACCTGGCTGTATATCACGTTTGCGAACAAGAAGCTTCCCGTAGCCATCTTGTATAATAAGTGCCGCCTTGGTGATAGCCCTTGCGGGTGATTCTGGGTGATTTTGACTTGCTCGGAAAATATAGCCACATCCTTTTTGAGTCAAATGGTACGTATTTCTGTTTTTTCTTATAAAATCGTTTTCGACGAGAACTTTCAGATGATACGTAAAGAGATTGGTAGCAACTTTTGGAGGTTTCATATCTATAAAATGAGCTGATTCGTGTGTCGATAAGTACGTAACAATATAGTGTTGAATAGGGTGTTTTGGAGAGACTAACTTACTCATAGATTGACTCAAAATTATTTCACTACTAATTTTTATCATACGTAAACACACTCATTTTGAAAAGCATTTGATAGAAATATACAGAATAACTGCTCCTAGCGAGCTATTTTTTCGGTACTAAAGTGCCCCGCCGGTACTGGTTCCCATGCGGTCAAAAACTCATCGAAGGCCTTTAGGTGGGTCGTGCGAATATTTGAAAAAATTTGCGAGTCAGGGAGCTGTTCAATTTCGCTACGAGATAGCCAGCGAATGTCTTGTGATTCATCTGCGGCCAACGGAAGTGTTGGCCCCGAATGTGTCGTAAAAAGATATACCGTGTCGGTGTGCCAATGATCTGGAGTATTTGCGTTCATATGTGTATCTAGGAAGAACGGTTGCGGATGAATAGTGATGTCATCGATCCCTTCCTGATGTATTCTGAGCGGCGGCTGGAGGACTTGCAAGTCCTTAATGTCATAGCCAGCTTCCTCTGCAATCTCGTGAATGACTGCATCCCATGGTGATTCATCCAGCTCGACATGACCACCAACACAAATGAGTGTAGCAAGTTTTTTGTGCATATGCAGGAGAGCCGTTGGCTCCTTGCCATCGACGCGAATGATATGTGCGGCGACTGTCATGTCATGCTGACCAGGTTTGGTATGTATGTGGGCCATATAGCTATTGTACCTCACTGCGTGCCAACCTAGCGGAGAGATAGTGCACCTTTCTTCCTTCTCCCAGCCAGCGCTGCTCGTAAGTTGTCACAGTATGAGCATCGTCATCGGATAATAAAGCATGAAGATCATTAGTTTCAGTAACAATACGCCAACCATTGTCAGTGAGCTGCTGCTTACTCCATTCGAAAAACTCTTGATTGTCGTGCTTAAGGTGGAGTACGCCCATCGGGATGAGAACCCTCTGGTAGCACTTCAGAAATGTGGCGTGCGTCAGTCGACGTCCCTCATTACGTTTTTTTGGAAATGGATCAGGGAAAGTGATCCACAACTCACTCACACTGTGTGCATTCAGTAGGTCGCCGATTTGATCGGCTCTCGCACGAATGAAACTGACATTTGGGATGTTATTTTCGAGTGCATAGTACGCGCCTTTTTGAAGTCGATCGCCCTTGACATCAATTGCGATCACTCTTGCCCTAGGATGGCGACGAGCAATTTGCACACTAAACAGTCCGGTACCTGCACCCACCTCAATAACATCTGCTGGTGCTTTTTTCCATTCAGCGACCTCATAGCAGTTGCATGCATTGAAAAATTTTGCAAAGCGATATTTCTTTCGCTTACGGGATATAATGTAGTTTCTCGGATCCACTCTCTCGGTCATATGCGTCTATTATACCTTTTCTCTCTGTTATAATAAGCACAAGTGGATTCAACCATTTTCACCCAACTGAGCTATGTGATTGCTATCGTTGTGATGGTGTCTATTATCATGCGCTGGCTGAGACAACCGCTGATTATGGGATACATCATCACCGGCGTCATAGTCGGGCCGAGTTTCCTCCATATTGTAAGAAACCAAAATGCTTTTGACTCATTTAGTTCTATCGGCATTACGCTCCTGCTCTTTATTATTGGGCTGGGTCTCAACACTAATGTCATTAAAAGTGTTGGTCGTGTCTCATTCATCACGAGCATGTCGGTATTGCCAATCCTTGGCCTAACGGTGTATGGTATCTCAAGTTGGCTGGGCTTTACGCCAGCTAGCAGCGCGGTGCTCGCAGTAGCTCTGTTCTTTAGCAGTACCATCATCGTCCTAAAGATCCTCTCGGACAAAAAAGAAGTATCTCGATTATACGGACAAATTACCCTCGGTATCCTCTTGATTGAAGATGTTGTCGCAACTATTGCAGTGGTCTTGCTCACGATGATTGCAAATCCAAGTGAGATGACGCTTTCTAGTATTGGTATTATCTTGCTAAAAGCAGTTGGTCTCGGCGTGGGCCTCACCCTTGCGGGCGCTTTTGTCATGCCGCGCCTTAGTAAGTTTTTTGCAAAGACGCAGGAACTTCTGTTCCTTTTTGCTATTGGCTGGGGCCTTATCGTCGCGACGGCCTTCGATCTTGCGGGCTTTTCGCACGAAGTTGGCGCACTCTTTGCAGGTGTATCGATCGCCGGCGTCCCCTACGCAATCGAAATGGCGGCAAAATTGAAACCACTCCGTGATTTCTTTATCGTGATATTTTTTGTCACCCTTGGTGAATCGTTCACCCTCGAGAGTATCATGAAAAACCTCGTCGTCGCTCACTTGCTCGCTCTCGTCGTGGTAGTAGGAAAACCACTTCTTGTGCTGACTATTCTTGGCATACAACGCTACACAAAACTGACAAGCTTCAAAGCAGCCGTCCACCTTTCACAGGTAAGTGAGTTCTCGATTATTTTTGTTACACTTGCTGCCACAAAAAATGTTGTTGATAAAGACTTTGTCTCTCTTATCACATTGGTTGCATTTATTACGATCGGCATCTCATCATACCTCACCAAGCACGCAGATGGTCTGTACAGATTACTCGAAAGACCCTTACGACACTTTGAGCGAGCGAGCGCCAGCGAGCCGCGAAAACGTCAAGTACTCTATCCTGTTATTCTTGTGGGGTACCATAAAGGTGGACATGAATTTCTCAAGACATTTCGCGACATGCGTCAACGATATTTGGTCGTCGACTATGACCCAGAAATAATCGACAGTTTAGAGGAACAAGGCATTCGGCATGCCTATGGAGATGCGACGGACGAAGAATTCCTGGATGATATCAATGCCGACCATGCGCAACTCATTGTGAGCACCATGACCGACCTCATGACGAATCGAGCGTTGTTGCTTTATATCAGGAGACATAACCAAAAGACAAGCTTTATCTGTCACGCGAACAACTACACAGAAGCCGCTGAACTCTACGAGCATGGGGCAAGCTACGTGAGTCTCCCTCACTACATTGGCTCAGAGCGTGTCAGCAGCTTTATAAAACGACATGGGCTCGACCACAATGCACTTGCTAGCTATCGAGATAAACACTTGATTACAATTGGCCGTCAGGCTATTGGGTCCTAATAACTTGTAGACCTGCTAATTCGTGCCAGTAGTGACACTCTGTGGGGACACAAGCAATTGCAATGTATCCTCGCTGAGTACGGTTGGGTCAAAGCTATTGACGCCAGTTACCTTTTTTGCTCGTTCTGCGTAGAGCTGCCTAAACGTATCGTACGCTGCAGCGTCAAATGGACCATTGGCCGGATAGCTGGTATTTACCTCTTCTTTTGTCACCTGCTTTTGAATATCCCTATAGCGCGGCTGACTCAAGTCTAACTGCGCTGCACCGCTGGTGTTATAAAGGTCCATGGCGATGATCACCATGACGAGTGACAGAGCTATGACGCTACAGATGAGTCCCAAGAAGCGATACCGCTGAAGCGATGTCATTGCCCTTAGTTCAAAGCCTGTCGAGTCGTTTTTCATTTAGCCCTGCGCCCCAGGTGAATTACGGGTGACGAATAGCTCAAACTGGTCACTATATTGTTTTATGTAAGCATTAAGCTTTTGAGTAGAGTTCCTTAGCTGTGTCCGCAAGTCTTTTGCTCTCACCACTGTATCGTAAAACATAACGGGTTGATCCTGACAGTTTGTCTGAATCGCGCTGGTGACTGTTTGCTCATACACCTTGTAGGCCTCGACAAACACAGTGCGTTCGGCATTGTAGTCCACGGTGGTCTTGGCGAGATCAAGCCCGTCCAGCTTATTAAGCGCAATTCGACTATTAAGAGGTGCCATCAGTCGCGCCGCAATAACATCGTATTGTTGTGCCAAGTTGATGCGCAACAGGGCATCATTCGAATGAAGCCTGGTCAGTGTTGACTGTACTTCTTGGCAATTAGCACGAATAGCACTGACCTGGTCGTCGTTCAACAAGAGACCGGTACCCTCGGCTCTCACGCATGGACTAATGACGATCGCACAGACAAGGGCCGAAATGATAAGTTTTTTATACATCTCTTTTATTATCTATGAGCGCAGTTATTTGGTCAATTCAATATTACCAGCAGAATCGTATTGGATCAGCCCGTCTTTTAATAGGCCATCAAGCGCGACTTGAAATCGTTTATCAGCATGAAGAAGTCTAGCAAGGCTCTCTTTTGATTGGCTGCCTTTTGTAAGCTGATGAATTATTTGCCCGCGTACCTGCCGGACGCTGCCCGCTAGGGCGCTTTGTTTTTTGTAGTGAATACTCTTGTCAAGCCGCACTGAGCGTTGCTGTTTTAGTTCGGCGCCATAGTCCATGAGCGCCCAAAACCACTCACGTGGGTGTTCCCTATCCATTGTCTGCTCAACCATCGCGGTGAGCTCTGTATCCGATACGTACTGCTGATCGAAAAAGAAGTGATTGAAATAGACAGTACGAATATTTGTCTCAATGTAGGCGGTAGGTATTTGATAAACGTAGTTCATAATTGCCCCAGCAGTACCGGCACCGACACCTGGCAAGGCAAGCAGTTCTTTCATTGAAGCGGGCTGACCATGATGCATCACTACCCGCGATGCCTCGTGAAGATATTTTGCACGACGATTATAGCCAAGACCTTGCCAGACTCGCAGTACATCGGCGAGCGGGGCAGACGCGAGATCGGCGATGGTCGGAAACCTATCCATGAACTCATTGTACTTACCAAGCACCCTCGACACCTGGGTCTGTTGCAACATTAATTCGCTCACGAGCACATGGTAAAATGTAGGCTCATCACGCCAAGGCATATCTCGATATAGCTCACGGCCTTTTGCCCACACTAGCTCTCGAAATAACCCTACATCCATTTAGCTCTTTTGTTTTGCTACCCAGTGCATAATGATGATTCCAGCTACCCAATACGGTACCAAAAACAAGATCGTGTCGAGAAGTGAGCGGTTTGGGACCAACACTGCATACGTACAATACAGGTATGCGACATAAGGGATATAGGTCAGCCAACCCTTCCAGTGCACCGGTAAGTAACTTCCCCTTACTGGTTTGAACCAAGCGTTTGATTTTTTTGTCCTTGTTGTTTTCTTTTTGACTACCATGCGCCTTATTATACACAATCTACTGTGCTACACCATGCAGTGTGAGGTAGAACTACTCGGGCGAAGGGGCAACTACGGTCTTACGTGATTCGAGATATGTCATAGCGATGGTAGCGACGAGAATAATTATCGCGCCCACAAACTGCTGCGGCGTAAGCCACTCTCGGTAAAATAGATAGCCGAATATAAGCCCAAAAACCAACTCCATATCTAAGATAATGCTTGCAGTCGTTGCCTTGACGTGCTCAAATCCGTAATGACTAAGTAAGCTCATCCCAACGCTCAACGCACCAGCTCCCAGAAACAGCAGCCATAGCAGCGGTGAAATAGGGGTGCTCGGCACAATGTGGTGGGTTGTCAAAACCGCCATAATATAATTACCCATTACGCCATAGGCTGTCGTGGCAAATGCAAGTTCATGATTATTTAACTCGCCCGTCTGCAATTTACGGAAAACGAATGTCAAAGAAAACAATGCTCCAGACGCGAGCGAAAGCAGTTCGCCATACCCAAATGAGAGACTCACTCCTGATCGTGATGCGACCAATAGCGCGCCGACAAATGCAAGTAAGATAAGACTGAACTTACGCGTTGTCATCGTTTCGCGCAGTATTAACCACCCGAATAGTGCCATGGTTGGAATAGCTTGCATTACGGCTACTGATGCAATCGAAGCATACTGAGTGGAAAGTGCATACAATCCTGCCGCAGCAACAAAACCGAGTAACCCGCGTACTGCCACAAGAATACGCTCGCGTCGACTAACTTGAAATAAATATGCAAAGCGAATCTTTCGATGAAAAACAACTAGCATCAACACAAGTGCAATACTAAACCGGATATACCACTGCTCAAATAGCCCAATGCTGTCACTAAAGAAACGTGCCATTACTGCCGTGATACCATAGATCGCTGTCAATACGATCAATGCCAATATGCCACTTCTCACCTTATTCATCTGCACCGTCACAAGATTATCTGGTTTTGTCACGAGCTATAAACCGAGTTCTTTGAGCTGCGCTGGGTCGACGGTCGAGGGGCTGTTCATCATCACGTCGACACCGCTACCGTTTTTGGGGAAAGCCACAACTTCGCGGATGTTGTCCTCGCCGATGAGTACCATAAATATGCGGTCAACACCGAAGGCACAGCCGGCGTGTGGCGGTGCACCAAATTTGAATGCGTTTAACATAGCGCCAAACTTTTCTTCCACGTATTCGGGTGAGAAATCGAGCAGGCCGAAAACTTTGTACAGCACGTCTGGGTTGTGGTTGCGCACACCACCACTGCAAATTTCGTAGCCGTTCATCACCATGTCGTACTGGTCGGCCACAATGTCGAGCTTGTTTTCGGTGTGTTCGAGTGCATCCATGCCGCCTTTGGGCATACTAAATGGATTGTGCCCAAAGTCCATTTTGCCCGTTTTGGCATCGAGTTCATAAAACGGAAAATCAATTATCCAGGCAAGTGCTACGATGCTCGGGTCTTTCAGGTTGAAATGGGCCGCAAATTCACTGCGCAGCTTACCAAGCACGGCATTCACCACGCTGCGCTTGTCGGCACCGAAGAATACGGCGTCGCCATCAGTAGCACCCAAGTGTTCTTTCACGGCCGACAGCTCGCCTTCACTCAAGAACTTCGCAATTGGCGACTTACTTTCGCCGTTTTCATAAGTGATGTAAGCTAGTCCACCAGCACCTTCACTTTTCGCAACTTCTGTAAAGCCGTCGATCTGCGAGCGGCTTAGGCTGGCGCCGTTTTTGACACAAATCGCTTTGACACACTCGGCACTACGGAACACACCAAATTCGGTGTTGACAAATACGTCAGTCAGCTCGACTAGTTTCATGTCAAACCTCAGGTCTGGTTTGTCACTACCATAGGTTTCCATGGCTTCCGTGTATGGAATACGTGGCACGTCGTCACCGAACTTGAGCGACAATCCTGCGAAGTCTGTGACAAGCGTTTTGATGAGCGGCTCAACAGTACTACGCACTTCCTCACCGTTCTCGACAAAACTCATCTCAAGATCGAGCTGGTAAAAGTCACCGTACAATCTGTCGGCCCGCGGATCTTCATCACGAAAGCAGGTGGCAATTTGGTAGTAGCGCGATACGCCACCGACCATGAGTAACTGCTTGAACTGTTGAGGTGCCTGCGGCAAGGCATAGAACTTACCTTCGTGTACACGGCTCGGTACCAAGAAATCGCGTGCGCCTTCGGGGCTGCTATTGGCAAGTATCGGCGTGGTGACTTCGGTGAAATCGCGTGCTTCCATGTAGTCACGAATGACCTTATAGTAGCGAGCGCGTTTCTTTAGGTTTTCCTGCATTTTTGGACGGCGCAGATCAAGGTAACGGTATTTAAGTCGTAAGTCTTCGCCAGCCTGAGCTTCAGCGAATGGCTGAATGGGTAAGGCTTGAGAACGATTCAATATAGTAAGTATCGCGACGTATAACTCAACCTCGCCAGTCGGGATTTTTTCGTTCTTTAGTTCGGCCGTGCGCTCTTTCAACTCACCTTCGGCTTTGATGACAAACTCATCTCGTAACTCCTCGGCGACAGCAAAAGCATCTGTATTCTCAGGATTGATGACTAATTGTAAGATGCCGCTATGATCACGAACGTCGACAAAAATTAGTCCGCCGTGGTCGCGACGGGCATGTACCCAACCGGAAACTGAGAGAGTTTTACCGATACAGTGCGGGGCTTCTTGGACGAGTGTTCGTTGCATATCCTTGGTATTCTACCACTGTTAGCATATTTCGTCCACTACACGTTCGTGGCGTGCGGTGGGTTATTGTTTGAACCCGCGCTACGTTCGGCGACCACCCGCAAGTCATCATGCCGATCAAACTCGTCGACAATTTTGCGGCCAATCAATGCTTCAATCACATCTTCGAGCGTCAGTATACCAGCGGTTTCGCGGTAGCCATTCACGACGATGAAAAGATGTCGACGTGTTTTTATGAACGCAGCGAGAGCATGCTTGAGGGTCTGATCCTGGTTGATATAAAACACGTGGTTATCCATCAACTGTGAAGCTTTCTTTGAGTCTTTGTGGTGAAGAGTTAGCAGGTCTTGTATATGGAGGACGCCGACAACATGATCGATGTCGAGATCGGTAACGGGGAATCGACTGTGCCCGGTTTTGTGGAGTTCACTGAGCACAAGTGGTCCGATAAGTTCACTCCCCTTTATGCTCTCGATAACTCCTCGCGGTGTCATCACTTCCTCCACCTTTTTGTCTTCAAAGTGGAGACTTGTCACAATCAATTTCTTTTCATCTTCGCTCAGTATACCTACCGACGAAGTCACCAGATGCTCTATTTCCTCACGCGAGCTTGGAACACCTGGTGGGGTATCATCAGTAACCGATCGTATCATGCGTCCGACATTTGGATTATGCTCTACAAAGCGTAAGAATCGCGGTTCAACCTGCTCATAGAGACGATTCGCGATATCGTGTACCTGATCGATACGACTAATGCGTCCGTAGCTTAGTGCAATGAATGTGCCAAATAGCACACCAAATAGCAAGTCGAATGCCATTGTCCCGATAACGACGACGAGAACAAGTGTAACCGCCTCCATTACTCGCTTGAGCGCTACTACATCCTCAAGTAATACCTCTCTGTGGAGCTCCTCGCCGGCACTTGTATTGCCTGCAGCTTTTCGCCGCTGAAGTTCATATGAAGAAAGCACGCTGCGCCGAGGTAGTGCCGCCGCTAC
Organism: Saccharimonas aalborgensis (SeqCode); assembly: GCA_049288955.1. Taxonomy (GTDB): domain Bacteria; phylum Patescibacteriota; class Saccharimonadia; order Saccharimonadales; family Saccharimonadaceae; genus Saccharimonas; species Saccharimonas aalborgensis_A. The sequence continues at coordinate 83,933 of JBAQIS010000009.1, read as the reverse complement.
TAAAATGAGGAAGGCGGTTACAATCAACAATATGATGATAAAAAACGTCTGCATAATTAGTATTGTATCGTACTGAGGCTTGCTTCGCTACGAGACTCAGCGCTATACTAAGGAAGATAAGAGCATAAGGAGTTTTTCTGATTATGACGACAAAAAGCTGGATCATATTTTCTGTTCTCTGTGTAGCAATCCTGGGTGGGCTGATCTGGATTTCGCGCGGTGATCGCATCGACGTCACTGATGTCGATCCGACGGTAGTCCAAATTGCATCAAACAAAAATGGTCAAATCGCCGACCATACGTATGGCACTATGAGCAGCAAAGTGGTGTTGATTGAGTATGGTGACTACCAGTGTCCGGGCTGTGGATCCGCTGCACCTGTCATAAAGAAAGTCGTTGATAAATATAAAGACAAGATTGGATTTATCTTCCGGAACTTCCCCCTGTACGAAAAACACCCTAATGCCTTTGCCGCGTCAGCCACTGCCGAGGCGGCAGGACTCCAGGGAAAATATTGGGAAATGCACGAAAAGCTCTATGCAAACCAAGACGCTTGGAGTCAGCTTTCGGGGGTAGATCGTACTAATTATTTCGCATCCCTTGCTGATCAGATCGGCCTCAAAGGCAGTGATCTTACATCGCGTCTTGACGATGCTTCGATCAAGAAGAAGATCGACTTCGATACAGCACTCGGTAAAAAAGTGGGGATTACTGGTACCCCCTCGTTTTATCTCAATGGAAAAGAAGTTGGCAATCAGGATGTCAAAGATGGTAAGCTGATCCCTTCTGATAACGACACAACGACACCTCCAGTTTGGAGCGATGAAACCGCCTTTGAGACGCTCGTACTCAACCCCGTTCTCCAGCAAAATGGTATCTCACTCCCGTAATTAACTGATACAAAAAACACCCCGGTGCCTTGGGGTGTTTTTTATTTGTTAGCGTACACGCTATTTATTGTGCGATATACAGCTGCCACTTGGCAGGCACCACATCCACCGCGATCTTTTTGCCCCGACTGGGTGCAAATTCGATTGCTATTGGCATGTGTTTTTACTCCTTGTACTCTACCGTACAAATCTCGTCACCTCGTTTAACGAAAGCACATTCGACCTTTACAATTACTGTTATTTGTTTCGGGTGCTTTTTTGAGGTGCTTGACCATCGTAACAACCTGCCTGCACAGAGGCAAGCATGGCCGTTTTCAAAAAACCACCTACCTCTTTAGTCTGCTGGTGTAGCTTTTACATCGCCACGTAGCTGGCGCTCACGGACGAAGGAAACGAGAACGAGGCCAAGCGCCATAAGTGCAGCGCTAACCATAAAGATTCGGTGGAGAGATGAGGTAAATGCATCGATAATGGTTCGACTGAAATCATCTTGTTGTTTAACAAATTGCTGTGAAGCTTTTGCACGAACTTCAGGCATAGGAATTTTTTGGAATCCCTGTTCTGCGCCATCACGAATTGTTTGCTTCTGTGTATTGAGCTGGAGGAGTGTATCAGCGGTGATGTCGTCCTGCAAAAACGTTGATGCAGCAGGCGATTTTTTGAGTGTCTGTATATAGGCCAGGTCATCTGGATGACCTACTGCTGATATGATCCCGGCTGTCAAAATACCACTCATAAAGGCCGTACCGACTGTCGAGCCGAGCCCACGAAACAACTGGATACTCGAGGTCGCGGCACCTAAATCTTTTTGTTCAAATTCATTTTGGACAGCAAGATTTAATATCGGCATGGCCATACCCATACCAATCCCAATAAACACCATACTCACTGCCTCGCGCCAATAGGGACTGTCGGGCTGAAGCGTTACAAGCGATAGAATACTAAGTGTTGCGATAACAAAACCAGCTACAATAAAGGCTTTGTAACGACCAGTACGCGAAACTATCTGTCCGATAGCGATTGACGCTACCATTAGACCACCCACCATAGGGAGCAGCATAAGTCCTGATTGCGATGGAGTGGCAGCAAAAACCTGTTGATTAAACTGTGTCAAATATAGTATGGCTCCAAGAAACGCCGCTCCAAATAGTAGAATGACGCTGCTCATCAGGGCGTAGGTACGATTCTTGAAAAATCGCAGCGGTAATATTGGTTCTTTTGCTTGCCTTTCAACGGCAATAAATAGAGCTGCGAAGACGACAGCAGTTAACCAGAGTACCGTTTTTATGACCCCTACAGTTAGTGTGTCATTGATAATATTCGCAAATACCATCTCTGTGTTATCGACCGCTAGAACGATTGATGCTAGGGCGACCGATATGAAAGCTGCGCCAAGATAATCGGGACGATGCTTACTGCCAGAGCGAATCGTCGGCAGGTGAGTGGCAATCATATAGAGCGCAATGATACCTACCGGTACGTTTATCCAAAAAGTCCAACGCCAGTCCGTTACTGCGCCGAAGATGTGCTGACCGTCAGTCAGCCAACCACCAAGAAGCGGCCCGATTACACTGCTCATACCGAATACCGCACCGATCATACCCTGCCACTTGCCTCTTTCTCGCGGCTTAAACAAGTCTCCGATAATCGTGAAGGCGTTGGCAGTGATGATACCACCACCAATTCCCTGCAACGCACGCCAGGCGATCAGCCATCCCATAGAGGGAGAGAAGCCAGCAAGCAGCGAGCCAACCGTAAACACTGTGGCGCCTATCAAAAGCATAATACGACGCCCATACATATCAGATAACTTACCAGCAATCGGCACGGTCATAGTGGTCGTCAACATATAGGCGGTAACTACAAACCCAAGGCTCGAGAAACTATCAAACTCTTTAACAATTGCACCAAGTGCTGTTGCAACGATCGTCTGATCAAGTGCCACGAGCAGCAAAGAGCTCATAACAGCGATCATGACGATTATTTTATCCCGAGTTGTGAAATGCTGCATCGACATACCAGCTACTCTTTGCCCTCTAGTTTTGCTTTGAATTCTGTGAACTGTTCACCCATCTCAATGACATATTGTTGTGCTTGCTGCTCGGTAACAAATGCAACCGACTTCTTTTCTTCGAGGTAGAGCGCGATCAACTTATCGCCCGGCACAATTGCCATGCTCTCTCGGACATCAGATGGAATAACGACCTGCCCCTTAGGACCAACAGTAACTACGCCTGCAAGATGGATACGTTTGTGATATGACATGTATTATATGTTATACAAGTATTACTTACGAGTCAAGGATTTCTGATATTGCTCGAGTTGGCGTGAGAACGCGCGGCCAACCGCCGAATAGAACAAAAGACTTAGTAGTGTTACCCAGCCAAGCGCCACGAGCCACCCAGCGATGATATCGGTAGGATAATGAACACCGAGATATAGCCGTGAGTAACTCACAAAAAGGCTATAGATGCCCATCGCACTAACCGCCCACCATCGCCACCGCGAGTCCCACAGTGCTACGCAGACTGCAAGTGAGAGTGCGACGGCAACTGTTGCATGAGCACTCGGAAACGAATGGCCTGTTTCATGGACAAGCTGCATCCAGAGGTCAGGCCGGTCACGCATGAAGATGCTCTTGAATACAATATCGAGTACCAGCGCACCACCAACACTAAACAATACGATGCATGCCCGGCTATACTCATTTTTGTAGACAAATAATCCTGCAGTTACGAGAGCCAGGACACAGACAATGAGTGGCGCGCCAATGTCAGTCAGTATCGGCATGCCAACGTCTAAGAAGTGGTTCGCACCGCTATGAACACTCGTCAGCACTTGCCGGTCCCACACCAGCGTCTCTTTCTCCTGAACTTCGCGTGCTACCTTAGCAAAAAGTACTGCTGCTGCTACAAAAAGGGAGAGTAAGATAACAAACCATGATGAAAAACGAAATTGGATGTCATGCTGCTTGATATACTGGACTATCGTACGCTTCTTTGGATGTTGTCTTGCTGCTTGCTTCATCTTTTTTAGTATATCGCGCAACTAGTTGGTTTGCTATACTAGGACTACCTTATGCATCGATCACACCCTTTAAGAATATTCGCTTTTTCGGCTATCGCCTCACTTGCATTGGCATGGTTCGTTGGAGCACGCCTTGGATCTGAGGCACTGTGGCTTTTTGCTATTCTCGTCATCCTCGAGGTTACCTTCAGCTTCGATAACGCTGTCATTAACAGCAAAATACTTGAGCGAATGTCACCCTATTGGCAGCAACTTTTTTTGACGGTTGGTATCTTTTTTGCTGTATTTATCGTGCGATTTGTCCTTCCTATCGTGATTGTGATGCTCTCGTCAGGACTCAGTTTTTTTAGTGTATATGACTTAGCCGTCCATCATCCCGAAGAATATGCTCACACACTCCACCAGGCGGCCCCAATGATCAACGCATTCGGCGGAACATTTCTGATGATGATCGGGGTAAACTATTTCCTCGACCGAAAAAAGGATGTACACTGGCTCGGAAGAATCGAACAATGGCTATCGCGATTTGGTCAGTATGAAACGTTTAAGGTTCTCATCATGCTCAGTACCGCTCTTGGTCTCTATTACACGGTAGACCAGCGCTACCAAACAACTGTTCTCGTCGCTTCTATTGTCGGCACGATATTACATATCGCCCTTGATCTTTTTGGACGCTATTTCTCACATAAGCAATCAGGTACTACCAAGCTGGTGGGTATGGCGGCCTTTGCTTCGTTCGTATACCTCAATGTTCTCGATGCTTCATTTTCGCTGGACGGAGTTATCGGTGCTTTTGCTATTACAAATGATGTGCTCTTGATCATGGCTGGGTTGGGTGCGGGAGCCCTGTGGGTGCGTTCTCTCACAATCTACTTAGTGCGGGCTAAAGCTCTCGGCAAGTACCAATATCTCGAACATGGGGCACACTGGGCTATTCTGGCACTTGGCATCATAATGTTCGTCAAACTCTATCACATTGAGCCTCCTGAATGGCTCACCGGCTCGATCGGACTTATCTTTATCGGAACCGCTGTATTCTCGAGCATCGTGGAGCGAAGGCGAGAAAGAGCTTCACGCTTGGCTTAACTGAGCATGCCAGCAGGAGAAGATTGCCCTTGAAGTTGTGGCTCGAACGCCTCAACAAGCAACGCAACCGATCCAAGGAAATAGGCAAGACCATCAATAAATCCGAGATGGTAGTCTATCGTCTGTGAAAGTGCAAAAGCAGTCACAAATGTGCCAACTGCTCCCAAGGCAACTCTAAAATACAAAGGGCGTGGGCGCTTAATAACCAGCAGGCTCAATAGTCCGATAGTTAGTGCAATCCGTGCAACGTTATGAGCCATCGCATCACACATAAATAGATTGAATCCGATCTCGCTGTGTGTCAATGAAGTAATGAGCAGGACAAGCAGTACACTGATCGTGCCCGATAAAATAATCGTTTTCGCTTTCATAGTAAGTTGATGCTCCTTCCCGCATATTTTTACCTGATATGGGTGAACATCTGCCATTGTAGCGGCTCGCTCTCTTGCTATCTGTGAATTTCGTCACAAAAATGTCTATTCGCCGTTAATATCGTATACTAACAAGATGAAGCAGCTGCTCACTCACCTACGCAGTATCGGCAGCACAGCAGTTTACCGCAAGGGTTCGACTATTTATTTTCAAGGTGAAATCCCACGCTATTCGTGTATTGTTCTCGATGGTGCTGTGAAAGGCTACACTATCACACCGGAAGGAAATGAGTCGGTCGTCACCTTATTTGGCAAAGGCTCCATCATACCGGTCGCGTGGTCAAATGGTCAGTCAAACTCATCGCTCTATAACTACGAGACGATGGGAGATGTCAGGGTGCTCAAAGTCACGCGTAATGATCTGATGTCGGCTATCGATAATAACCCCGTATACCAGCATGAATACCTTGATTTCTTGCGTCATAGTCAGGCCGGATTAATGCTCCGCATCACTGGGTTATGCCAATCAAAGGCAAGCGAAAAAATCTGTTACACCCTCTACTACCTAACATTTCGCTACGGCATCGACAAGGGTGACGGTATGTGGGAAATTGATCTTAAACTGCCTCAAAGCCTGCTCGCAAACCTCATAGGGCAGACGAGGGAATCCACAGCAAAAAACCTAAAACGCCTCCGAGAGGATGGGGTTGTCGAATATAGTACCGCTCGATTCAGGGTTAATAAACCACGACTGGAATCGTATCTTGGAGAAGATGCATTCCGCGAATTAATCCTCTAGACATATTAGTCATTGAGTATTCCATCGATAAGATGGAGCAGATCTTTGGGAGACATACGCGCCTTTAGCACATAGCGATCCACACCAAGGCTATATGCCTCATCAATGTCCTTATGTGCATCATAATTGCTAAATACAACCACTGTACAGTTCGGATGCTCTGCGGGTTTATATTGCCGCAAAAAACCGATACCATCAAGTACCGGCATACGTAAGTCAAGCAAGATGACATTTGGATCAGTACCATTATCGCGGAGTATACTAAGCGCTTGCTGGCCATCCTCGGCTTGCCATACTATATACCCACCTGCTGTCTCAAGTATGGTTTTATATGCCTCCCGTAGCGGGGCATCGTCTTCAACTACAAGTATCGTTGCGTGTTTCTTCATCTTGTCTATAGTGTATTACCTACTTATATTGTAACGCTGTAAACATTTTCACATATCTTTGGGTTTCCTGGGAAGAACGATCTCAAAAATGCTTCCTCTCGGCTCATTGGGCCGGTAGGTGATATCGCCGCCATGCGCATTGATACTCCGCTTGGCCCAGTAGAGTCCAAGTCCTGTCCCGCCCACTTTTGTCGATAGTTCATTTTGAATACGAACAAACTTCTTGAATAATTCCTTTTTGTCACTAATTCCAATCCCCTCGTCTGTCACAACAATCCAAATTGTATCGCCATCATCCTTGAGATCGACAGCAATATTGCCACCTTCGGGTGTATACTTGCTTGCATTATCTAAAATATTTTCAAACACTGTCCTGATAATTTCTGTGTCAACTGTCGCTTCGATGATACGCCTAGTCGGGCGAAAACTAATCATTTGTCGTCTTTTCTTAAAGAGAGATAGATTGTCCCTAATCGTTGTATGAACGAGCTGGGCGAGATCAGTTGGTTCTTTGCGAAAAACTATCTTGCCAGCATCAACCTGTGCCACCTTCAATAGGTCGGTGACGATTCGTAATTGTCGTTCGTTACTTTCTATGGCGCGCTCCAATACGGCATTTTGCTCACTAGTAAGACTTCCTAGAAATCCCTCATGTAGCATACCGAGGTATTGCTTTACAGCAGTCGCCGGTGTGCGCAGCTGATGCGAAGCAATCGAGATAAACTCATCTTTTGAATTGTTTATCTCTACGAGATGCTCAAGATACTGAACGCGTTTTTTTACATACTTTGCCTCATCATAATGTTTGGTGACGTCATCAGTTGATAATATGACACCCACTACATTTCCCTCTTTAATGATAGGAAAATTGGTAGTTGACCAAAGACGACGCTCAAATTTGCCATCCTGACCCAAAATGTCATAGCGAATAACGTTTGGACTATGCGCTCTCGCCGTCACAATACACTGACGAATAGAGTCAATGATCGCATCTGTCCCTTCATCACTTGCCTGATCACCCGAGTAGGGAAAGACCTCTAAGAGTGTTTTGTTTATCACTTGCCTACGCGTCATTCCCACCATCTCACAGAGAGAATTGTTTACCTCAACGATCGTGAAGTTGGGGTCATCACCTAACATGACAAGATAGTGCCCCGGCACTGCGTTAAATAGATACTCATAACTGATCCCCAGGCGTTTTCTCATGCTGCTCCTACTATAGCAAAATGGTCCGTCTTTCTATGACCGGACCATTGCTAGTGACTACCACTTACTAAGCTCGTCGAACAACCTTTAGTAGTGCAAGTAAAATTACCGCACCAAGTATTGCGCTCAGGACGCTCTCGATGTGAAGCTGACCATCTGCAACGTTGACGCCAAAGAAACCGAGTACCCAACCGCCGATAAAGGCACCAAGGATACCGACAACGATGTTTGCCAGTGCTCCCATTTGAGCATCGGTCTTCATAATCATCGAGGCAACCCATCCTGCGACCGCTCCTACGATAATCCATACAATAATACTAAGCATAGTGTTCTCCTTTCATATTATTACTGTGCTTGTATGCCAGTATCATAGCGCATACTCGCAGGTCGAGGATGTAACTATTTTCACTAAAAATTAGAAACGATATGTCAATCGTATAGCTATGCCTTGAGAAGTGTCAGGGTGACATGAAAGGCAGATCCCTTGCCTACTTCACTTGTCACCGATAGCTTGCCACCATGAGCTTGAACTAATTTCTTTGCAATTGATAACCCCAACCCATACCCATGGGTCTGGCCCCGCGACTCATCAGCCCGATAAAATCGTGTAAACAGGTGGCGCTGTGTCTCGGCGCTCATGCCCATCCCCTCATCCCGTACCGTGATTGTAAGATTTCTGCCACGCTGCGTGCTAGTGAGCCATACAGTTGAGGAGTTGGGGCTGTACTTTATGGCATTATCAAGAAAAATAGTCAGTAATTGTACCAGTGCCTGGTGGTTGCCCCGAACTATTACTTGCGGTATCTCATTAATAACAGCGATGTCTTTCTCAAGCGCTTGGTTAACGACAGTCGTTACGGCATCGTCTACCGCCCGAACAAGCTCAACGTGATGTCTGTATTGATCAGCATCTTCTTCCTTCAGTAAGCCAAGCATTGAGTTTGTAAGGTGCTGAAGTCGCACCACGTCCTCGATATTTTCAGCTATCACTTTCTTTGCTTCCTTGAGCGTAAGTTTGGGATTTCTGAGAGCAACTTCATTTGCCGTTGCTAGCGCTGTCAGTGGCGTACGAAGCTCATGACTCGCATCGCTGACAAAGCGTAGCTGCGCCTCCATATTGTCTTCAATTGGTCTGAGAGAACGTTCTGCAAGCAAGTAACTCAGCAGCCCGCCGATAATGAACGTTATCACATTGATGCTCAGTAGCTGCATACTAAGTGATTGGCGAGCGCTCGCAGTCCGCTCGTCAAAAAACGCCTCCATATCTCCATTTCTTTCAGGCAGAGGAGCCGCTGAGCGCGGACGACGATCAAACTCATGAAGTGACGTCGTATAAAAAACGATACTGAACCCGATACTCATTACCATGATGATAGCGAGATACGTCGCAGCAAGACGCACTACATCTTTTTTTAAGTGCTTCATTTCGGGTCCTTAACGATGTATCCAAAGCCCCTTACGGTATGGATGAGGGTAGGTGATGGAAGAAACGGTCTATCAATCTTTGCGCGTAAGTAGTTGATAAATACTTCAACATTATTAGGGAGTATGGTGGAATCAAAGTCCCACACATGTGTCATGATCGATTGTTTACTGACAATTCGGTTTTTGTTTCTCATCAGGTACTCGAGAATTGCGAACTCTTTTGCCGACAGACTAAGTGGTTGTTTTGCCCGAGACACCGTACGATTGACGCTATCGAGAAGGAGATCATCTACCTCGAGAATATTGGCAATTGCCTCCTGTGGACGGCGTAGCAGGGCCCGGATGCGAGCGGTGAGAACATCAAACGAAAACGGCTTGGCAAGATAATCATCGGCACCACTATCGAGACCCTTGACGATATCCCTGCCTTGGTCCTTAGCGGTGAGCATAATAATTGGTGTTTTACAGCCGTCGCTTCGTAACTTTTGCGTCACTTCATAACCATTCATTTCGGGCATCATGACATCGAGGATGATCGCGTCGTAGTCATCAGCGCGCGCGGCATTGTAGCCATCCTCGCCGTCAAAGGCGAGGTCAACCGCGTAACCATCTTGTTCAAGCCCCTGCTTGATAGCTCTGGCGATACGCATTTCGTCGTCGACGACAAGAATCTTCATAGACTCTATTATACCGCCCGTACCATAGACTGCATCTCCGGCCATAGATAATGAACGAGTCGAGTTCCTCTCACGCTTGTCTTTACCCACCAGCTGCCATAGGAGGTCTGGATACTAATGAGTCCTTTTCGTTTGAGATGAGACAGGAGAAGCGCGACCCGTTGACGACTCATGCGAAGGGATTGTGCTAACCCCATTACGTCATCCTCACCGTTTTCGCTGATTTGTTGCAGAATGATTGCTTCGTCGCTTGAGAGAGTTATCGTGCTCTTTTTCATGAGGCTTCTCCTTTTTTATTACTCTGCCATTATAGTGATGAAAAGCTTAGAAAGACCTTAATGCTTTTCATCTATAGCTTGCTTTTTTTGATCACAAGTTATATAATAGTACTACACATGTCCCCTCACGATCGTTCAAAAAAGTTGGCCAAGGAATCGGCTCCACGCACAAGACGTCTCGAGCACAGCGTCATAGATCCATTGACAACAGCGCGTGATATAGGAAGAAGCGCTGCAAACCTTGCCTTTGTGATAGCAAGTTATCCGGTCGAAAAAAGCATCGAGGGTCTGAACAAGACTCAAGAGATTATTTCACAGGTCATTCCCCAGACGGGACCAAAACGTGCAAAATGGCTATCAAAACGCGTCAGACGAGCCGTCTATGGATTCCTCTATCCCGCAGAAGCCGATAACCGCACCCCTTATGAACGTGCTTTGCAGTCGGAGCAGCACCTGACACTTGAAGATGGGAGACGCGTAACGGTGAGAGCTGTTCGAGAGGCAGATCGCGAAACACTGGCCAAACTCTATTCTGAGGGTATAAACCAAGACGATCGCTATATGCGATTTATGGCAATGGTAACCGGCGAGTACGCCGCACGTGAAGTACTGGCTCGCTCATCCCTCGGTGACGATCCTTCACGTTATACAGATATCGTTGGTGTTACTGACGACGGGACCGTCATTGCCCATGCGGGCTACGCGCTCTATGGTGATGCTGACCAAACAGCCGAACCGCATGTTGTGGTTCATAGAGACTGGCGACGAGGAAAAAGAGGGGAAACGGGTGTCGCTGACGGCGTATTTTGTCATACACTGACACTAGCTCAGCTTGATCCTAGAGTGGAGCACTTGGAAATACACACCCATTGCGCCAATTCAAAAGTCCAGAAGTTGATCGATGCCTCTACTCAGTCGATTAACCTACCGACGACGTCAGGATATGACGACAGTGAACGTATCTTTCATGTTGATGTCGCAAATTAAGACGAATGTGCCTTAGTATATGCGATCGACATGGATTGATGTGATGGATTTCCCGTCCGTTACCTTCGTCAAGTGTTCCGAGCCAAAATCACTCTACTGTTTATAGGCCAGTGGGTGGGTACCATCGGGATTCATTGCAACAATCTTTTTGCTATGATGAATGGTCGTCCGTGACTACCACGTCAAGGCATGGTGTTGCTACACTTCCGACCGGCCTTGTATTTATCGAGGCTTCTTTCGCTGATACACCTCTAATTTTTGTTTTCGTACCAATACTTGAGCAAACATCAGGTGCAGTTATGTCAAGCGTCCGAACAATGCCAAACTCAAGAGATGATGACTCAGACAGAGATGCTTTTAGCGACCTGATGCCTGCAGCAGCAGTGTCTACTCTTGCACCCCTTCCGATCATGAGCGTGATTGTATCTACTTGTGTCTCGCTCGACATGACGACATCTCCTTCTATGACATTCACGACAAGAGCATTCGTTGCTGGTAAGTAAACATTTCCCCTTACAACCGTCAATGTGTCGACCGCTGGGCCGTAGATATCCACCGTAGCCAGAGGCACCGTTGAGCAAAAGAGGGGCGTTTTGACGCAGGATGTTGTGGCCGCGCCCACGCGAATTGTGTCACCATCAAGCGTTATGGTTGGAATATTTTTGTAGAGTCCCGGACTATAGGTAATAACGGCTTTGGGTATGCCTGGCGAGACGTGGTACGAGACAACTGGTCCGTCAGCTTCAATCTTTAACTGCTTCTTGCCAGAAAGTGCCGTCATGTCGGTAGTTGGTATGACAGTCTTTTGGTCATATAGACCTCTCTCTTGTCGATAGGTTACATAGCCCATGCCCGCTCCAACACCAAAACAAAGGAGCCCAAGTGTTACTACTGTTACAAGCGTACCGATCAGTCGTTTATTGTGTTTTGCAGTCAAAAGCATATAGGCAATCACCCAACAGAAGAAGACAAACAGTAGTCCAGCCGCAGCGATTAATCCACCATATAGCCAATAGATTCCATCGAGACGAGCATCTGTATCGATGAGAACATGCCAAATAACCATGACGACACTCATTGCTGCTATCACGCCTACGGCCACAGCAGCAATACCCGATATAATACGTAGACCAGCGAGCAGGGAACCGGCCGTCTCACTTCGAGGCGACCTATTGTCACTCTCGTCTTGAATCGATGCGAGAGTGACTGGCCTACCCGCCATCTGAAGGCGATTGGCAGCTGTCCGAGAAACAGGAATTACCACCCAGGCAGCGATGTAGGCAAGAATCATCATGCCAGCACTCATGACGGCTGCCAGGATGAACGCCAGTCGGATCCAGACGACGTCGACACCAAAATAGGCTGCGAGGCCAGCGCAGACCCCCGCTACCATTGCACTTGATGAGTCACGCATCAGCCGCTTCTCGCTTGCTATGGGCGCTACGGGTGCGATGTCGGGAGTATTCTCACTATCAGTGAAATCGTTTGGGTCGCCAAGCTGCGCTTTGACTGCGTCAATGTCTTTAGTGCCAATGACCTTCTCGCCACTGATATCACGATCAGTCAGCAGCTCTACGATGCGAGCCTCAATCTCACGCATTGCATCAGCATCAGCACCAAGAGATTTTTTGATGGCGCCGAGATACACCTCAAGGTCTTTTTTTGCCTCCACCTCAACGTTGTAGGGAAATGAGGCGAGGGAAATACGAGTAATTTCTTTCATATCGTTCCTTATAATTTCTTTAATGTTGTGTGGAGCAGCTCAATATCCGTTTGCATGACGCGAGTGACATCGCGTCCGTAGTTGCTCACTCTGTAATATTTTCGCGGTGGCCCCTGTTCGCTTTCTTGCCACTCGTGAACTAGCAATCCATCTCGCTGAAGTCGGTTGAGAAGCGGATAAATTGTTCCTTCTACTACGACAAGCTCAGCCGCCTGAAGTTCTTTGATAATATCGCTCGTATACTTGGGTCGATGCGAACAAACTACCAGCACACAGTAGGCAAGAAAACCTTTGCGCAATTGGGTTGCGAGTGACTCGGCATATTCTTCGGCAGATTTCATTTTATACCTGTAGTCTGTGTGACTATTATGTTTTATATAGTTCTATGTTATACAAGGTACCTTGACATGTCAAGTCTATTAGACCCCCTTTTGTCATTTGCTATACTAGAGCTATATACGTTAACGTCAGGAAAGCCTTATGGACACGCAACCCCTCCCCTCGCCCTCTATTGATTCACCAGGTGTATCACCGCCTCTTGGTTCCACGATCTCTCTTCTTGACAGTTTCGATATCGATCATTTACCAGATCTTGATACCGTCGTAATGGGTGCACTTGAGTTATTTGAACAACAACCACTCCCCACCCTTAACCTCTCGCACTATCACCACCCATTGGTCGTTGGATCAGGCAATGCTGAAGCAACCGGCCGCATTATCTTCGACAAGAGCCAGGCGGTATTTGCGAGTGAAAGTAACTACCTTGATACGCTTAGGACAATACCCGAGATTGACGGTGTTGTCGTACTGTCAGCATCGGGTAGCAAACACGCACCCGCTATCGTTGAGGCAGCGAGAGCCGCTCATAAACCCGTGACGCTCATTACCAATACCCCTAACTCACCCGCACATGCCAGTCTCGACCTTAGCCAAGCTGAGCACGAGTACGTTTTCCCAAAAAATCGCGAACCCTACACCTACAACACATCAACCTACATGGGTATGATCCTAGGAAGTACGCATGAAGATCCTGCGGTGATCCGCCGATTTATCAACGAGCGTATCGCCACAATCGAATTTCCAGATTTTGGTAGCTATGACAAATACTACTTAATTGTTCCGCCGCAATTCCATGGCATCAAACGGATGCTCGAGATAAAGTTTATCGAGTTATTTGGTCGAAATATTGCTCGAGATATCGAAACGAGCGAGTATGTGATCCATGCGACAACAGTTGCACCAGCCCGAGAACTATTCATTTCCTTTGGTGAAACAAACTCAACGTGGGGAGATCCACAAAATCGACTCACCATTCCCCTGCCTGACGGTGCAGGCTACGGTGCAATGATGGCAGTTGGCTACTACATTGTTGCCCAGATCCAAAAGGCCCACCCTCAATATTTCAAGGATAATATCGTCGAGTATACAAAGAAGGTTTCGGAACTATTTGGCAGAGAGATTACTGCTATTGTCGATAAATAATCGCAAGGCTGCTTTGCACACGCATCACTGCCCGTTGTCCTACAAGCCACTCATCGACTGCCCGCGCAGCACCGGGAAGTGCCTCATTTGCATAATCATCGACGATAATCACTGCGCCGGAAACCAGTCGAGGTGTGATGAGCATGAGCGACTCGCGGATTGACTCATAGTAATCGCCGTCTAAAAAAGCAAATCCAACTGTCTGCGGAATGTGAGATTGTTCCAGATCATGAAACCAACCTTTGTGTATGCGCGGCATCACTAGACCGGCTTTTTTGAATTGTGCGAAAAACTCTTTTTTGTGTGCTAGAAGCTCGCCAGTGATAAAGTGCTCACCGACACTGCTCTGATCCCACCTCCCCTTCGGTGGTAACCCCTCAAACGAATCATAGACATGAAACTCTCGCTTGTCCTCATAACAATCAAGAAGACGGCGAATAAATAATGAGGTGGTACCTCGATAGCAACCAAACTCGACCACGGCACCTGTTTTGCCGCGAGAAATATAGTGTTCAAGCTCGCGTAGTATGACCTGTAACTCACCAGCAGTAATCTGGTCAGAGATGAGTGGATACTTCCGTATAAGCTCCGCTGTTTTCACGCCGCGCGCCACTGATTCATCAACAGAATAATAGCGATCAGAATGATAACGGCAACAATAACGACGAGTGCCTCCAGTATAGTAAAGCCTCCGTGGGCTGACGATCGACGACCTATCATGTTCTCTGGTATTGTAGCACGAAACAGTGGTAAAGCTCATGCTTTTTCGGTATACTTAGGAGTAGAGAGGGAAAAAGTAGCCAGTGACCACCAGTAACGTACCGCGCCTCCGTGTTTTTGGTATGCTCGCCATCCTATTTGGAGTGGTTTTGCTGGCTGTGCCCCAAGTGTTTGCGCTTACCCCTATTTCACAGGGCTATTCAGCGAGTGAGCAAATCCCCATCGGCTCGATTGTTAGTCTCAAGAAAGATACGACCGATGAAGTAATCCCAACGACAACCCAGACTTCTGACACAATGATTGGTGTAGTTATCAACGCCGATAACTCTCTACTCACGCTTAGTAATGGCGCGAAAGCCCAAGTGCAAATCGCAACCAGTGGAGTCGTACCGGTCATCGTATCTGATATCAACGGTGATATCAATCAAGGAGATCAAGTCACCGGCTCACCAATAAAAGGTGTCGGTATGAAGGTCAGCACCAACGCAAAAGTTGTCGGCATTGCGCAGGGCGCTCCTGTCTATGATTCAACGAAACATGAATATACTGACGAGCAAGGCAAAAAACAATCGATGCGTCTCGGCCAAGTCCCGATGCTTGTCAGCGTTGGGTTTTATACCAAATCACCAGACAAGACGATTATTCCCCAGACGTTGCAAAATATCGCTAACTCAATTGCCGGGAGAAGTGTTAATTCCTTACCAATCATCATCAGTGCAATCATCTTCATTGTGACACTTATCATCGTGGTAAGTATTATCTTCTCGATGATTCGGAGTTCGATTATTAGTATCGGACGCAACCCTATGTCGCAGTCAGCTGTCTGGCGGGATGTCATCCAGCTATCGGGCTTGGTGCTTGTTATCCTGGGGGTTGCGGTGGTGGCAATTTACATAATACTGACGAGGATGTAGGGTGGGATTCGATACGATACTTCAGCCATTTCTGATCGCCAACGTCTTTATCATCGGAGTCGTTGTTGCCCTCGCTGTGAGCAATGCGTGGGCGCATTTTCGTCCGCAAAATAGCCGAGAAAAAAAACATGTGAACACTATGCTTCTCCCCGCCGACACGCGCGCTCGTATTCTCAATGAAGCCGAGGAAGCGTACCATCGAATCGTCGCAAAAACCGCTGTCCAGCTCGAGGAAAACTTGGCTTCGACGACGAAATCACTCGGTGAACACTTGGACAAGCTAGGATCAACACTCGTCAACGATGAACTAAAACGCTACCAAACCGAGCTCGACGAGCTGCGTTCACGTACTCAAGGTGCTATCGGAAAAGCCGAAACTGAAATCAACCAGCACCAAATAGATGTAAAGGCAAAACTACTTGAGCGTCAAAATGAGATTGACAGCAAACTTGCCGAAGATGAACAAACGCTACGAGCTGCGCTAGTGGAGCGTCAACACCAGCTCGAAACAGAGTTCATAGAACGTCAAAACGAATACGCCACAAGGCACGCTGAGCTAGAGGCAAAGCTGACTGAACACCAGACGCAGCTCGAAGCGATCCTCAAAGAGCGCGAAGAAACGCTTGCCGAGCACCAATCGCGTCTTGACCAAGAAATCACTGACCGCCAAGAACAATACCAACGTCGGCAAGCTGATCTAGATGCTAGACTCGAGCAGGACATGGAAAAAAAGCGTCAGTTCTTGACCTCCCAGCTTGACACCAAGCTCTCGGATAGCGTGACAACCTTTCTTGTCGAGACACTTGGTCAACATGTCGACCTAGGAGCCCAAGCTACCTACCTAACAACTCTCCTAGAGGAGCACAAGGCTGAGCTTATCAAGGGAGTGAACGATGAATTGTAAGTTACCGACATCAGTCAGCTCGCCGAGCGACGTCGCAAGTCTCATTCTGGAAGTTCGTGACTACGCAACTTGGTACCGTCAATACGCGGTGGCAAGTAAAGTAAAAGTTGACTACCGCACAACCCAACCCGAGCTAACCCCTACGGCAAGCGCTGTCATTCGAGATTGGGCAAAAGATGAGCCGTTATCACCACAACGCCTCGACCAGTTGATTGAAGAGCTAGAGACAATCGCTGCCGAGGCACCGGTCATTACCCTTACCCTCGCCGCTCCTGCACCTGCTGAAATTAAAAAAGCACTGGTGGGCTGGTGTCGTACCAATCTGAACGCATCAATGCTAGTAACGTTTCATTTTAATTCCACCTTACTCGGTGGCATGGTAGTTCGCTATGGCAGCCGCATCTACGATTGGTCGTTTCGTCGGTCTATCATGGAACATCGCCACCGTTTGCCGGAGATTATCAGCAATGTTTGACAATACCACTTTTCAAGCCCTCGTTGAGGCAGGTAACCTCACTGGCGAAGTCGTCGCTATCAACCGATTTATCGTTGAAGTAAAAGGACTCGAAGGAGTCAGGATTGGTGCTCAGGTGTTGTTTGATGATGGTCAGCGCGGTATGGTCCGCGAGGCCTACGGTGACCGCGTTATCCTCTATAACATTGACAGTGAGTTGCTGATGCTGGGTGCTTTAGCCGTTGTTGAGCATGACATGCTCGAAGTGCCGGTGGGTCCGGAGTTAATCGGGCGCGTTATCACTCCCATGGGACTTCCCCTCGATGATCTAGGGCCTATTACCACCGCACAGCAATCTGGTATCTTTAATCTTGCACCGGGCATTATGGACCGCAAAATGCTTGATGAGCAGCTTGCCAGTGGTGTCACTGCGGTAGACAGTTTCTTTCCCATTGTCCTTGGCCAGCGTATCGCAATCTTGGGAGATAGTAAGTCTGGTAAATCGACTTTTTTGAGTCAGTTGACAGCAAACCAACAAGGCACCGACCGAATCGTAGTATACGTGCTGGTCGGCAAACGAAAAGTTGATATCGAACGACTCCTGCGCGACCTGCGAGAGTCCGGTGCTATGGAGCATACGATCGTCGTGCTCGCCAATATTTTTGACTCTCTAACGCAAAGCTACCTTGCACCCTACGCCGCCTGTGCAATGGCAGAATACCTCTGGTATGGAGGGCAAGACGTCATTATTATCTACGACGACCTCTCTGGTCATGCAGAGGCGTACCGTCAACTTTCACTCTTGCAAGAAGTTGATCCGGGACGCGACTCGTATCCGGGAGATATCTTTTATACTCATTCTAGCTTGCTCGAACGCGCCGGCAAGCTGCTGACAAACGGCAAGACCCTCACTTCATTACCTGTAGTGCTGACCCCAAACGATGATATTACCGCCTACCTGAGCACTAACATTATGTCGATTACTGATGGACAGATCATCTTTGACTTAGGATATTTTCGCAAAGGTATCCGACCCGCTGTCAATGCCGGGTTGTCAGTGTCCCGTGTCGGTGGACAGGCTCAGACAAAGCGTCAAAAGCAACTTTCCACCGCACTTTTCAAAGCACTTGCTCGCTATCATCAGGCCGACGAGTTCTCACACTTTTCAAGTCAGCTAAGTAAGGAAACAAAAGTCGATCTCACCCGTGGGAAGCACCTTTATGCTGCCTTACAGCAACCGCCCGAACAACTCTTTTCACTCCTCGAACAACAACTGATGCTTGAGACTATCATGCTGCCTGAAGACGACCGATCGATTGATATCGCTAAGCTCAAGGAAGCGGTAAAAGGGAAGGTGCTTCCTGACGAGGAGAGCTACACGCCCACCGAAGAGGAGCTCCTCGAACAGTTTGGCGCCCATGTAGTAAGCGAACAACCAGCTCCAACCGTCGAAGAACCAGCCGTTACACCTGACAAAAAACCTGCTAAAGCTCCTAAAAAGGAGAAACGCTAATGCGCCGAGCTAATGTCGTCGAAAAGGATATGGCGGGGATTGGTACCCTTAAAGATCTTACAAATGTGTTTGAAAGCCTCGCCAGCACACAGGTGGCAAAAGTAAAGAATAAGGCACAGCTCAGTCAGCAGTTCTTTAATCTCCTTTGGAAACGCTATACTGCCATCCGGGTCGATCCCAAAAAACGCATTACGAGTCGCAGTGATAGCGACAATGGGCGCAAAGTCCTCATCCTGATTAGTGCTGAGGCGGGACTATCGGGTGATCTTGATATGCGTATGATCGAAACAATGCAACAAGAATATGACCGCGGCTCAACCGATATCATCGTGCTCGGTAGCCACGGTGCCAACCAACTGACGCAGCGCGGTATCCCGTATGTGCGCTTTTTTCAAGTACCTGAAAGTGATAGTTACATCAATGTTAGCCCAATTATTGAGGCAATTCGTCCCTACCACGAGATTGCCGTGTATTACGAGGAATACCTTTCGCTTGGCCAGCAGGAGGTACGACGTATCGACTTGATCAGTCACATGAAAGATATGAGCGAGGATGCAGAGGAAGGCATTATGACTGATCTCGATACAATCTTTGAGCCTTCGCTCGATGAGATTGCCGATCAGATGGAATCAACGATGATGAGTCTAGCGCTATCTCAAACGATCCTCCAATCTGGCCTTGCGCAAGCAGCCAGCCGATTTAACGCTATGACCGTTGCCGAGGATCGTGCCAGTGAGTTACTTGGCGACTACAAGCTCGAATACCATCGTGCGAAGCGCTCCGAAAGCGACCGTCGCCTACGCGAAGTACTCGTCAGTATCAAAAAGAAGCGCCGCGAAGCACAAGGAGGGCGCAGATAATGGAAGTAGCCGATATCACTCACGAGTATGTAGGAACAATCTCCACCCTGCGTGGACTGACGATTGAAGTCCAGCTCGTCGGCTCATCACGCCCCGAAGTCAAGGAGCTGTTGTCAGTTGAAGCTCACCCAGAAGTATTCGTTGAAGTCAATTTCTTTCGCGGTAATAAAGCCATCTGCCTCAATCTCAATAACGACCCAGTTGTACGCTGTGGCCAAAAGCTCTACCGAACGCACAGCAAAGTAACGGTACCTGTCGGTGCAGCAACACTAGGGCGTGTCTTTAATGCTCTGGGAGAACCGCTCGATAAAGCAGCTTCCATCGCCGAAAATCGTCGTCCCATATCGATTCCGACTGGCACAAAGAGTTACCGCAGTAGCGCCAAGCTTGAACTACTAGAAACCGGCCTCAAGGTAATTGATTTTTTGACGCCCTTTGTCAAGGGACGAAAGATTGGCGTCATCGGTGGTGCTGGCGTTGGTAAGACGGTGCTCACCATGGAGATGATCCATAACGTCACGCAAACAAAAAAAACAGCCGAAGGCCAGGACGAATCCAGTAAATCACTTTCTATCTACTGCGGAGTTGGTGAGCGTATTCGTGAGGGAAATGAACTCTACGAAACACTAAAGGATACCGATGTACTCAAGAACACCGTCATGTTCTTTGGTCAAATGGACGCAACCCCCGCCATCCGTAGTATGGTGGGGCCGGCCGCCGCAACAGCCGCTGAGTATTTCCGAGACGAAGAAGGCAAAGATATTTTGTTCTTCGTCGACAACATCTATCGACATGTACAGGCGATGACTGAGCTCAGCACCAACCTCGGTCTTATTCCGAGCGAAGGTGGCTATAGCCCAATGGTGTTTAGTGACCTACGTCGACTCCAAGACCGCCTCAGTTCCACGGAACAAGGTACTATCACCAGTGTGCAGGCAATCTATGTGCCAGCCGATGACCTGTCGGACCCGGCGGTACAGGCAATCAGCCAACAGCTCGACTCGGTGCTCGTGCTAGATCGCTCGATTGCCGAGCAGGGTATTCGACCTGCCGTCAATCTCCTCAAGACGACGAGCTCACTCCTCACTCCGAGTATCGTCGGTGAACGCCACTACCGACTCGCCGAAAGGGTCCAGGCCATTATGCAAAAATACGACAGTCTCAAAAACATTATTGCGATTGTCGGTGAAAATGAACTAAGTCCGGCCGATCGCGCTGACTATCAAAATGCAAAGAAGCTCATCCAATTTTTTAGCCAAAACTTTGCCGTAGCCGAAAAGTTCTCGGGACACCCAGGCGAATACTATACCCTAGAGGAAACCCTCTCTGGCATCGAGGCCATCTTGGCGAGTGGAGTAAGTACCCCAGGCAGCAATGCTGCTGAGGCCGCACCCCAGGAGCCTCAGGCTGAACCCACCGCCAAACAGGAAGGTTCATGAGCGAGCCCACGCCACAGACGCCACTTGCGGTCATCGCTAGAGCACCATTTCATATTTACTACGAAGGCTCTGCCTTTAGCGTGAGTGCAAAAAACCGCGTTGGTCCCTTTGATATATTGCCCGGACACGCCGATTTTTTTAGTATGCTCGTCCCCTGTACGATCACCATTGATACGGGCACCGAGCAGCTTTCATTTGAGATCTATAGCGGCATGCTGACAGTTCGAAGCGACCAAGTCCTCCTGTTTGTCAACATGTAGGTTACTGCGTCACGACGTAATCAAAGGCAAACCCGCCCGGGGGCAAGGCTTCTGCCGTGCTAATCGAAAAACCGTTTGAGGTACGGTTGACATAAAACCCATTGACCGCACGACCAACCGGACTCACTACAACATGAGGGGTAGTAGCATATTTAGTTTGAAAGCTAAGATTCACCAGCGTTCCCCCGCCAGCATTTATCCCGGTGTTGATCGCAATAGTACCAGAGGTGTCATTGCCGCTAATCGAGACTGTCCCGTTACTGCCCGCTCCTGACCCTGCACTCACCGACGGTGCTGCTCCGGTGGTAATCAAGTGTCCAGCAACGGTCAGCGTATTGACCTGAAAGTTGCGCACCGATAGCGCCCCACCGATGGCCAAACTGCCGACCACATTTACGTTATTGTTGACCGTTACCAATTGGTCGACAGTCAACTGGCCCTGAATCCGGGTTGTGCCGGCAACAGCGAGCTCCTTTTGTAATTTGAGTGAGATCATGGTGCCGTCACCATTGACGCTCAGCTGTGAGGCAGCTACCGTACCGGCCTGAACCTTTGATAGGTTGGCCGCCGACGCTGTCAGTGTGTTATTTAGATTGAGCTGACCGGACATACTGACATCACCCGCCACAGCAACCTTGCCATTGAACTTGGTGTTTGGTCCAATCGTCAGGACGGTCTCGGCACCGCCACTAGGGTTACGATCAACACCAAGTTTATTCAGCGCGTCCAGATTTACCGTAACGTTTTGTTGTGCCGCAGATGCTGCATCAGCTTGGCCTTTCATTAGAAAGGCGATAACGACTGCATTCAAGATCAAAATAACCGCCACGACAGTGAGGCCGATGAAGGTTGCTTTGTGACTCGGCCGATACATACTCCGACGCGGCGCAGAATCGGTACTAACCGCAGGTGCAGCCGATACCTGTGTATCGACGGTTGCATCAAGAGAGGAAGTCTGAACGGTCAAAACTTCGGGGCGCGGCGCGCTCGTTCCCTCTTTTTGGTCTTCGGTCATCAGGAGTCCCCTAGTATCATTATCTCTGTTTTTCCACCATTATCTATCCACCAGTATAGCCTTTTCAGGAGTAACTTGCAAAATACTCATGCTTCAGAAACAATAGACACTATGGCAGGACGAATTAACAGCTACGGAGTGTTGGGGCTAGTTGTTGGCTGTGTGCTTCTTTGTTCTAACTATGTCTCTGCTGAGACACTACAGTCGAACAATTATCGCTTCGATGAATCAACACTCGGAGCAGGCGGACTCAACCAGTCGACCTCAAATAGCTACGCCGGCTCGGGTGCCTACGGTGATATTGGTGTAGGAGAGTCTGCATCCAACAATTATCAGATACGAGTCGGAACACCGACGACTCCTGATCCTACCCTTACTATCGAACTACTCTCGACAAATGCTAACTTTGGCGTTCTCTCGCCTACCAGTGCTGCAACAGCGACAGCGTCATTTTCGGTGATTAACTACACAAGCTATGGTTACGCGGTACAGCTGACTGGCAGTGCGCCGACAAATGGCGCTCACTCGATAAGCGCGATGGGTACCACGACTGTTTCACAGCCTGGCATTGAGCAGTTTGGTGTCAATCTTGTTGCCAATACCTCTCCCGTATCTTTCGGTGCAAACCCAGATAATGGCCAGTTCGGCTACGGTCAAGTTGGTACGGGAGCCGGTGATACCACGTACTCTACCCCTAATCAATTTCACTACGCCAGTGGTGATATCATCGCCAGTGCCCCCAAAAGTTCTGGCAAAACTATCTATACCCTGAGCTACTTACTGAACGTTGCTGGTATTACGCCAGGTGGCCAGTACGCCAGCAACCAGACAATTATCGTCACCGGAACCTACTAAAAGTCCTAAAAAGTTGTTGACATGCTATCTTGCTCATGCTATTATCTCTTGTAGAAACCACCATAAAACAAAAAAATCACCACAATGAAAAAACAACTCACCACCACACTACCACGCGCCTTAGGCGTGTTTATGCTTGTCGCGGCTTTTGTCGTACAAGCAGCTTTCCTACCAACTAACTCTGCCTACGCTTCGCAGATTACGACGCGTACACTCACATTACTTGCTGGGGATAACAACACCCTCGGCATCAACGGTGGTTCTTTGCCTGGTCGCCTTGTACGCCATAAGTTCACCTTTACGCTACCTACTGCGGCGAGCATCGGTGCGGTCCAATTCCAATACTGTACCACCGCCGCTGACGTTGGTGCAGCCACGTGCGTCCCTCCTACAGGACTCGACACGACGACCGGTACTCTCGACGGAGCGACCGTCGGACTGACCGGACTCACTGTCGTACATGATTCGGCAAACGTCTTTCACGTTACCCGTGCACCAGGGGCGACGCAGGCCCTCGCGGCAAACACTGCTGTCACCATTCAGCTCAATAACATCACTAACCCTACTGACATCAACAAAACCTTCTTTGTGCGTATTGCTAGCTTTGGCACCTTCGACGCAACTGGCGCGTCAACCGACAAGGGAACTGTGGCCGCCAGTACGACAAATGCCATCGATCTATCTGGAGTTATGCCCGAATCACTCGTCTTTTGTACGGGCAAGACAATTGGTCTCACCGCCGGTGTGCCGGATTGTACCACGGCCGATCTCAACGCAATTACCTTTAACCAGCTCTTTTCTCCTGTCGATACTGCCTCTGCAACATCACAGATGGCAGCCAGTACAAACGCAGGTTCTGGGTACAGTATTACTGTCAATGGCCCGACTCTAACCAGCGGTAGCAACACTATCCTCCCTATGAATGTGGCTGCTACTAGTACGCACGGAGTTAGCCAATTTGGTCTCAACCTACGTGCCAACACGACAACAACCCCTGGTCTTCCATTTGGAACCGATGTCGCTCCAGTGTCCAATACAACCAACTACCGAGCAAAACCACTTGCGGGCTACGATACTGCAGAAACCTTCAAATACATTGATGGCGACCCGGTTGCCGACAGTTCCGACGGCGGCACCCTTGGTGCCACCGATGCCCAAATTTACACCGTCAGTTACATCGCGAACGTGCCAGGTAGCCAGCCCGCCGGAACCTACTCTACTACCCTTACCTATATTTGTACTCCGACCTACTAGTCCACCACGTGGCAGCTAGCCTATACCGCGCTACGGTGATTTGCGCGGTATTGCTAGTTATCCACACGCTGTTAGTGTTGACCACTTGTTTACGCTTATGATACAGTATTTCATATGAGAAGTGTGAGGGGAAAACTTTATCTTTTGTGTGCACTCTTGGTGTTCGCAAGTATTGCTTCTGTCTACCGGGCGCCGACTGCTAATGCCGCTCAGATTACCGTCCGCAGTCTTCAGCTTATAGGGGTAGGTACTACCGGTGGATCACTTGCTGGTGGCACTGTTAACCACAAGTTTGCATTCACCATCCCTGGTGGTAACACTGTTGGTTCAATTAAGTTTGAATATTGTACGGTTGCGCAAGTCACGGCCTGTGTCATGCCCACCGGCCTCGTTACCACAGGAGCAACCTACGGTGGTGAAACAGGTGTGACCGGGTTTTCACTAGTGAATACCACCAACGGTGCCCCGTATATTACCCGTACTGCTGCTGCCGTGGGAACGAACGTCGCCGCTACGTATACCCTCAATAGTGTTGTCAACCCTACCGCTGTTAATACCACGTTTTTTGTCCGTATTTCTACCTACACCTCAACCAATGCAACCGGTTCACCGCTCGATACTGGTAGTGTTGCGGCCAGCACAGCAAACCCCATCGTTCTCCAGGGCGTGATGCCTGAGAGTCTTGTCTTTTGCACAGGTGCGACTGTCACTGTTGACTGTGTCACCGTGACTAACCCAACGATTAACTTCAACCAGCTCTTTAGCCCAACTGATACCGCTACCGCCACGTCGCAAATGGCGGCCAGCACAAATGCCACCACTGGCTACTCGATCACTGTCAACGGTCCAACCCTCACCTCTGGGTCAAACACGATACCTGGTATGACTACAGCTGCTGGAATAACCAGAGGAAAAAGTGAATTTGGTATGAACCTTAAACTCAACACTACCGCAACTTCAACAGTAGCCGTTGGTGCTGAGGTTACTCCTACTCCGGATGGGACAGATCTGCGTGGCCAGGCACAGACTGGCTACAACACCGTTGATCAGTTCAAATTTGTCACCGGGGAAACGGTTGCAGCGAGTAACAATGGCGGCGCCGGTCCAACAAATGCCCAGCTATACACCGTTTCATACATTGTCGATGTCGCTGGTAACCAGCTATCGGGCACTTATACCACCACATTAACCTATATTTGTACCGCTACTTACTAAGCTTATGAAACGATTTCTTGCCATCACACTCACCGTCATCTGCCTCGTCGTTGCCACAGCGTTCTTTGTATTGCCACACACCGCAAACGCCGCTCCCAATGATGGTGGTCAGGCGCTGGAAATCGCACCGCCAGTTCTTAATCTCACGGCAAATCCAGGTGATGTCATCAATGCACAGATTGCCATCAGGGACGTCTCGCCACTTCCACTGATTGTTTCGAGCCAGGTAAACGATTTTATAGCCGATCCGAATAGTGAGAACGGAAATCCGAAAACACTTGTCGATACTACTGAAAAAAGTCCTTACTCGATTATCGACTGGGTGTCACCGCTTCCCCAAATGACACTAAAGTCAAAGCAAATCGAAAACCTCCCCATCAAGATAACGGTACCAAAAAACGCAGCTCCAGGAGGCTACTACGGTACGATCCGATTTACCGTCAGCCCACCAGATATGAAAGAAACTGGGGTATCGCTAAGTGCGAGTTTAGGGGCGCTCATCATGATCCGCGTCAACGGCGATGCAAATGAGAAACTGTCGCTCCAAGAGTTTTATGTTAGTAAGACTGGTGAAAAAGGCTCAATATTTGACTCTGTCCCTCTACAATTTACTGAGCGAATCAAAAATGAGGGGAATGTCTTTGAGCAACCACGAGGCAATATCATCATCAAGGATATGTTCGGAAATATCACTGCAAATGTCAATGTCAATCTTGAGAATCGAAATGTACTCCCCAACTCAACCAGACGCTTTGAGCAGCCATTTGATGAGTCTGCCCTCGGGAACCGATTTATGTTCGGTTACTATACTGCAGAGTTAACTCTTAGCTACGGAAAGAACCAGACCCTCACCTCACGATTGTCATTTTGGATCATCCCGTGGAAACTCATCCTTGGTATACTCATCCTACTCGCTGTACTTATCTTTGTAGGACGTATCATGATCAAACGATACAATGAACGCCTACTCGGCAAGTCACGTAGCCGCTCTCGACGACGCTAAGCACTAGCGGTATGTATGAAATGATGCTACAGTATAGCTATGCCTGCATGGGTAAAGATTAGTGAACATAAACACACCGGTAAACTACGCTCCCACGAACACACCTCGTACGTGTTCTTAGGTATGTTGCTTTTTGTGGTAGGCTTTGCTCTCACTTCGTTTACGAGTTATGCCTACGTGGGACACGGACCAGGCGCTGGTTCGGTCGGTATGAGTGGTGTCGTCGCGGGCAAACCGCCGACATCGGCCGCACACATTACCTCGCCTACCGACGGACAGCATTTTAGTACGACACCGATCACCGTCAAGGGTACTTGTCCGACCGATAGTCTGGTAGAGATTTTCAAAAATGACATTTTCGCTGGTTCAACTCCCTGTACTACTGACGGCAGCTTTAGTCTGGAGTCAGACCTCTTGATCGGTGCAAATGTTGTGTATGCAAAGGTCTATGATGCTCTCAACCAAGCGGGGCCTGATTCAAATAAAATTACCGTCTGGTACGATGTACTCGGTATACAAGGTGGAATATTGACCTCACTCAACTTTGGCGGTAACCAGCTACTCATCAATACTGATGCAATTTTTCGAGGAACATTTCCCAATCAGGAAATGACAATGCCCATCGATATTATCGGAGGACGCGCACCATATGCAGTAAATATCCAGTGGGGAGATGGTACGAATAAGGTTGTTTCTCGCACCGACAATCAAACATTTCGGGTTGGTCACGTATACGAAAAGGCTGGTACCTATCAGCTTTCACTTCAGGCCACCGATGCCGACGGCCGTGTCGCATTTTTGACGGTCGCTTCAATCGTAAACGGTCAGCCTCCTGTCGCCGAAACCACGACACCCTCAAAATCTGTGACAGATAACCTGTTATTATTGTGGCCGCTGTACGCCGCTACCTTTGCTGTTGTCATCAGTTTTTGGATCGGTGAATGGCGAGAAAAAAGGATGCTCGCCAAGCACCATTTGCTGATTCTTGATCAAAACGTCTAGCATGATAAATGCCTCTTGCATTTATTAGCATAAGCGTGTATCATAGGGTTGTAAAACCTATGTGTGAGACAAAAACGGCTTTACAGCACTAAAACAAAATAACAGCGTTTTCTAATAAAAAACCACCCAGCACCTTCAAGGTACCTCTTTTGCTTTGATGGCGTATTCTCACTAGGCTACAAAAACAAAAGTCCACCAGGTCAAAAAACAAACATGCCAGTAACTATCTTTCGTGCGTTAAGCCGATCACTATTGGGCGCCCTTTTTGTGGGCGTGTTTGTCGTATCTGGAATTATAGGAGTGGCACCTCAGACAGCGCATGCTGCAACCGGTATTAACCAACAAATGAACTTTCAAGGCCGACTGCTCAACGCTCAGGGTGCAGTAGTCCCTGACGGCTACTACAATATCCAGTTCAAGATCTACCAGGATGGTACCGGTACCACCGCAGGAAACCCTGGTGGAACCCTCAAGTGGACAGAGGATTGGCTCAACACCGCTGGAAACGGTGTCCAGGTCAAAAATGGCTTTATGTCAGTACAGCTTGGAACAATCAACCCCTTTGGTAGTCAAGTCGACTGGAACCAAGACACGCTGTGGCTGAGCGTGAATATTGGCACTACCAACACTACCTGTACGCCATTTAGCTCCTGTGGTGGTGATGGAGAAATGGTACCAATGAAGCGTCTTGCATCTGTTGCCTACGCGATGAATGCAGGCTCGCTCGGTGGGTTGACGGCAAGCGGATTTATCCAAAACACCACCATGCCCCAATCGGCAAATATTGCCGTTCAGAGTGCGAGTGCGGGTAGTGTTGGTGCAGTAGTACGGGGGGCATCATCTCAATCAGTAGATCTCTTTCAACTCCAGGACAGCAGTGGCAACGTTAACGCATCTTTTAACAATACAGGGAACCAGCTAACACTTGGCCGCATAAGCACCTCGGGTACAATTGCTCAAGGGAAACTAGTGCTAAGTGACGGTACCCTCGATGGCTTTGGGCTAACGCTCCAAACCGGTACCTTAACTGATAATCGTACGATTATTTTGCCAAACTCCAGCGCACCCACTGATACGATATGTTTACAGACACTTGGCAACTGTAACAACACTGTTGCTACCCGCACCGTTAGTACAAGCGCAAGTGGTGGCGCGAGTGGCGCAATAGCGAGCCTTAGGCCGACGGGTACTGATTATATCAATACCAGCACTACTAACGCTGAAGCCACTATCAATAGCGCCATTACCTCACTTGGCAGCAGTGGTGGTGTTGTGCATTTGATGGAGGGAACTTACATCGTCAGCGGGAGTATCAATATCCCAAACAATGTCAGTCTATCTGGTACCGGAGCCGGAACCGTCATTAAGACAGCGAACGGGGCGAATATCAGCGTCGGTCTACTCCAAAACAGCGATCAAACCAATGGTAACAATCATATTACTATAGAAAACCTCAAACTCAATGGTAACAAGTCGAACCAGACATCTGGCACCGGAACTGGCATAAACTTTGTCAAAGTTGGTAGTGATTCAACCGCTGTCGGGGCGCATATAGCGAATGTATGGGTTGAGAACTTTAGGGACGTAGGGATAATTCTCAACAACTCTTCGCGCTCGACTATTACAAATGTTTCTTCGCACACAAACGACAACAATGGTCTCGGTCTGCAGGCAACGAGCTATACGACCGTTTCGGGAAGTGTCTTTTCAGATAACACTAACTCAAACAGTTCAGGCATCACGCTCAGCGTTACCTCGTTCAACAACACCATTACCGGCAATACCTTGGCTAACAATGGAGTGGCAGGGCTCGTATTAAGTGGTAACTCATACGGTAACACGGCAACGGGTAACACGATGAACAACAACATCGGTCAAGGTCTGAGCATGATCAACACGACCGACAACGTCATAACCGGCAACACGATGAAGAGTAACGGTATACATGGTATTCGAGTCAATGCGTCCTCAGGAAACGTTATCTCTGGCAATAATGTCGCTGATAACGGGCAGGTGACCACGTCATCTGACGCGATTTTCCTCCTTTCGGGTTCACTTTCGAACACCATCACGGGCAACAAACTTAGTGACACCGCCGGTACGGGATACGCACTAGAACTACAGGCGGGTGCGAACACAAACACGATCGGCGGTAATCTCTTGACCTGGAACACCGCAACACCCATCACCGATTCTGGTACCGGCACTATCTACCAAAACCAAACCGACAGCAGTGGAAACCTCAAAAACAGCACCGGTAAGACCAGTGGCTTTTTCCAAAGCAATGACGGCACCAACAATACCGATGCAACCGTCATCCTCAAAGTTCAGGGAAGTAGCACTGCAGATCTTATTCAAGCCCAAAACTCGTCAGCCACTACATTAATGCGTGTCACCTCGACAGGTATCGTGCAGGGGAGTAGTTTTGATACTGCAACCGGCGCCACTCAGCTCACCATTGGTGCTACTAACGCATCGTCTATCATGATCGGAAAAACGGCCGGCACAGCGCCTATCGCTCTATCGAGTAGCACAATCTCACTAGGAATCGCTACATCACCAACAACCCTACAGGGTACTACTCAAACCACAGCTGGTGCACAAGGCAGTGCGATCACTATTCAGGGTGCCACTGGTAACGGCAACGGGGCTGGTGGTGGCGTGACAATCCAGGGCGGCACAGGCGGTGGAGGTAATGCTAACGGCGGTACTCTCTCGCTCAGCGGCGGTAGCGGTACTGGCACCGGAGTAACCGGACTCGTCAACCTCAATCCTACTGCCTTTACCTCGGCCACTGGTCAAACTATCGGCACTGACACCACTCTTGCTCTCTCACTAGTCAATAGCAATAGTACTATCCCCGTCAACGCCACAGCCACTAGCCTAAAAATCACGGTACCGACGCCAACTACTGCTACGATTGGCCGCATTCTCTATATTACGGCCAGCAACACGAGTAATGACTTTAGTCTGCTGCTCGCCAACACCTCAGGTGTAACAGCCTCGTATACCGTAATAGGTATGCGACAGAACAACACCGCCACCCTCATTTGGAATGGCTACGCCTGGACTGCTGCCGGCGCCAGCAGTTCGACTGACTTACAATCAGCCTACAACAACACCCTGCAAAGTGCCGGTGGTGCCGAACTTATCGTTAGTAAAACCAGTGCGACCAATGGTCTCACTATCCGTGATAGTACAACAAATCCGGTCAATGGGACGCTCCTCAGTATCCAAACGAAGAGTGCCGCTGGCCTGCTACAAGTTAACAGCAATGTGACCGAGTACGCCAGCAACGCCGGTGCCGAGACCATAGGCGCCAGTGCAACGACCTTCCCTGCCAGCACTTGGGGCAGTACCGGTACTGCCACGGTCACCCGCCAAAATGTCGCCGGTAACTATATTGCCACCGGTCAAGGTTCTGTATCGATTGCCGCAACTGCTGCAAATAGTGGTGCTAAAAACCAGCTTGTCAACAGCGCAGGCAGCGCCGCAGCATTAACTGCCAACACTACCTACAACGTTAGCTTCACCGCTCGTCTCACCAGCGGTTCAAGTACGTTTACCGATTTGAATGTTCAATTCTCGGCCGACGGTGGTACTAGCCTACTCACCGCCTGTGGCAGCACATACGCCGTCAACACTAGTATCTGGACCAAGGTGAACTGTACCTTCACCACCCCGGCCAGCGGTATTACTAGCGGCAACGCGATCCTCATCCGCCAAACCGCCAGTGCAACTCGCACTTTCTACGTTGACAATCTCAGTGTCACTATTGCCGCTGACTATAACTTTGCAACCGATGGTAGCGTCAATGACTCAGGCAATTACGCTACCAACTGGCCCAATTCTGGCCAAGGTACCGTGACGAGCTCCCGCATCACAAGTGACGGCAACGACGCAAGCGACAGCGCGCAAGCCGCCATAACTACCGGTGCTGCAAACGCCGGTGTTCGAAACAAACTTTCTTCAAACCCACTCAGTTCAACACTCTATCGCGTGACAGTCTACGGTAAACTCATGTCGGGCGCCGCATTCAGCGACTTCAAGATACGCTATAGTTACCTTGGCAGCACCTCAACCACTGCTGGCGACTACGTAGACTGCGTCGACTACAATACGCAGACACTAGTTACGACCGGCTGGACGAAAGTAACGTGTTACATCCAGACCGATGCCAATGCCGCAACTAACCCTTATGTCTACTTCGTCGAAGCGACTTCGGGCGTGCGTACCTTTGCTGTTGACTCCTTCGGTATGACACTGGCCAGCATCACGACACCAAACGTTCAGGTCGGTGGCGGTATCAACGGTGGCCCAACCACGCTCTTTACACTCGACAAAGGAGCCAGCGCGCCAATTGCTAGCAACAACGATGCCCTGCTCGGGAGCATGTACTATGATACAACGCTTGGTAAGCTGCAATGTTATGAGGCAGATGGCTGGGGCGCCTGTGGTTCAAGTCCAGACAACATTGTCACTATCAGCCCAGAGTATACCAACGCGGTACTACACGGCACTGGTATTGGCACCATGACGAGCGACCTCTGCTCGGACTACCTCAACATCAACGACGGCAGCGGCAGCCCCGCACAACCAACCATTTGCGGTACCAACGAGACCTACAACTTCTACAAATGGACCAGCCCACAGGCAACCGCGCAGACCTACAGCATCTACGTTACCTACCAATTGCCAAGTACCTTCAAAGAGTTCAACTCGGGTCAGACATCGCTGATGGGCCGTACCGACAACGGCAGCGGTGGTGGTTCAGCAACGGTGCAATACCAGATCTACCGCAACAGCGGCACAGGCCTTACCGCCTGCGGGTCAACCATTAGCGTGTCGACTGGTACGCAAACTTCGTGGCAAATCGGTAACGCGACTGGTGCTGCCGACCCATCAACCTGTGGTTTTGCGCCTGGCAACAGTATTGTATTCAAGATCAACGTGACCACCAGCAAAAACGCCAACGCCTACGTCGGTAACCTCAACTTTGCCTTCAGTAACAAGTAGTAGCCCCATCTCGGTTATGGTACAATAACAGAGAAGCTATCTTAGTGGCAGTAGAGAGTATGAAGAGAAAAATACGAACCAAACATGAAGCATATTCGCGCGGCAACTGGTGGCAGGCGCTTGTTGACCGTGTTCGTTTGTTGCAGCGACGCTGGATTAAATCGACACAAGGGGGTAGGCGGTATTTCGTCATACCCGTGCCGACTCGCCGCGGCCTCCTGCGTGCCGCTATCGCCGTAGTCGTTTTGGTAGCGGTGGTGATCATCGGCTCCCAACTCTATCGTTACTTTGGCCCTCATAATTATCGTGTAAGCTCGGTTGACAAGTTGCTGGGCACCCCCAGCGATATATTGGCTAAAGACCTGACATTCGACAACGAGCAACAGGTATATACCTTTGCCCATGGCAGCGCCAACACAAGCCAGTCGAAACAAACTGGTGCGACGCTTGTCGCTGCGCGGCTGCCTGTCGATGCCGGTAAGGGCCTGACTGTCACTGACCCAAACTACAAAGTCGATCTTACCATGTCGCCACAAGCATCCGTCGCCGCTGGCAAACAAGACAAAAATCGTATTATTTATCCGTTTCGCGATCATAGCGGCTGGCTGATCTACACCGCCAGCGGCACGGGCGTCAAAGAGGATATTGTCTTGACACACGCAACTGGCGATAGTTACCAGCTATCGTATACCCTCACACTGCCAAGTGGTACCGAAGCTCGTAAAGAAGCTGATGGAAGTATCGGTATCTATGGTAACCAAGTTTTTATGAACAATATTTCAGCCGCGACCGATGCCGATGCGTCGCTCCTCGAAAAAGCTCGTGCAAATGCCGCAAAAAATCTGCTGCTCTTTGTCATTCCTAAACCAACTGTCGTCGAGACAGGGCGACAAGTTTCGGTTGTAAAAGCTGAGTTTGAGCTCAACAAAACCACGCTGACCGTTCGAGCGACGGGCCTCGCCAAAGCCAATTTACCGCTCACCATCGACCCAAGTATTTACATTGTCACCGCCCAGCAATTTATGAACGGCAACAACGAAACCAACATCGACTTTGACGTGGCCGACAAGCTGATCCGTAAGAGTCCGACTACTGGCGCCCGCTTCAATAGCTGGAATGCGACGACGCAATTATCGC
The DNA here is from genome assembly GCA_049288955.1 of Saccharimonas aalborgensis (SeqCode). Classification (GTDB taxonomy): domain Bacteria; phylum Patescibacteriota; class Saccharimonadia; order Saccharimonadales; family Saccharimonadaceae; genus Saccharimonas; species Saccharimonas aalborgensis_A. Next base: position 50,032 of record JBAQIS010000009.1, on the reverse strand, counting down.
AGTCCAACTGGGCAGGCGGTACCGCTATCGCCGGTGGCTACCTCTATTCAGCCGGTGGTATTTCGCAAAACGGCCAAGTCTATACGACACAGGGAGCAAGTAGCTTTACAGTGCCAAGTGGCGTCACCTCGCTCACTGTCAAACTATGGGGTGGCGGTGGTGGAGGCGGGGCTGGCGGCTCAGCTGCTGCCGGTGGTACGGGTGGCGGGGCTGGTGAAGCAACTGGCACGATCAGTGTTACCCCCGGAGAAACCTTAACTGTCTATGTTGGTGGTGGTGGTTCAGCCGGTACTCGCAACACTGCCGGTGGCGGTGGTGGAGGCGGGGCGTATTCAAGCATTTACCGAGGCACAACAGCGCTGGCAATCGCTGCCGGTGGTGGAGGAGGTGGTGGTGGCCGTAACTCCGCCGGTAACACCGGTGGGGCTGGTGGGGCTGGTGGCGGTACAACTGGTGTTGCTGGTTCAACATCTGGTGCTGGTGGTGGCGGTGGTGCTGGCACCCAATCAGCTGGCGGCGCAGGCGGTACAGGTGGGACAAATGCCGGTTCGGCAGGTGGCTCACTCACTGGTGGTCTTGGTGGTGATGGCCGCACCAGCGGCACAACCGACGGAAGTGGCGCAAGCGGTGGTCTTGCTAGTGGTGGTAACGGTGGTGGAGCTATCGCGACCAGTCGTGCTGGTGGAGGTGGTGGTGGAGCGGGTTACTTCGGTGGAGGTGGTGGCTCAAGCTCATCAAGCGGCTCTGGTGCCGGTGGTGGAGGTGGTGGCTCAAGCTATGGCACAGGCCTCACGCTTAACGCGGGGAGCGGTGCGACACCGGGCAATTCAGCCGATGCCGACCGCGCCGGTGCTGGTCAAGGTGGTACCGCAGGAGCAACTGGTGGTACCGGTACTGGCGGTAGTAACGGTATCGTCGTGATTAACTATGGCGCGGGCGGCATGACGCCAACGGCCGCTGTCAACTGGATGCAGCTCAGCACAACCGATGGCACCCTCGTGAGCCCTAATCCCGGTAATGGTAGCTGTAGCGGTTGGTGTACCGACGCGGCCTACAATCTGCCACAAGCGCGAACTAATTTCAGCATGGTTGCTTACAACGGCTTCTTATATGTCGTCGGCGGTTTCGACAACGCCGGCTCTCCACAAAGTACCATCTACATTGCAAAACTTGGTGCCAGCGGCGAGCCCCAACTCTGGAACCCAACTTGGGACCCGGCAACCGATCCAAACAAAACAACCTGGAGCTACTGGTATACCGACACCGGTCTTAGTAGCGTCCGATCTGGACTCACCGCTATCGCCTACAATAACCGTATGTATATCATTGGCGGCCGCACCACCGGCACCACCGTGGTAAATACGGTTGAAATCGCCGACATCCAGCCGACTGGCCGACTTGGCTCGTGGAGCACTTCGGCGACACTCCCCTACAACCTTTACAATCACGGCTCCTTTGTCTACAACGACCGCCTCTACATCGTTGGCGGCGCTAGTTCGGTCGGCGGTGCGCCGCTCAGTACCGTCTATTTCAACAAGATCAATAGCACTGGTACGCTCAATAGTTGGGTTCAAACGACGAGCATGGGTAGCGGCAGAATGAGCAATGGCGGTACTTTCACCACAGTTTGGGGAGCCTACCTGTACATCTCGGGAGGCTGTGGCACTGTCAACGCCAGCGGATATTGTACAAGCATCCTGTCCGACTCAGATGTTGCAAGTATCAACGCCGATGGAAGCATCGATACCTGGAATGCGATCGGTACCCTCAGCGACCAGCGCACGGGTCAAAGTCTTTTGGCTTGGCGTAATATTATTTATCATGTTGGCGGCTGTACAGCGCAAAATACTACGACTGGTGCCTGTACAACACCAACCAATGCCGTTTCATACGGCACGATCAATCAAGACGGCGACGCAAGCACAGTTGGCGCGTCAGTTGCGAACGGTACAGCGCCGTGTAGCGGCGGATCACCAAGCGGATGTAATCTGCCAGGCACTACCTATATTGGCAATATGCTCACAGTATCATTTATCACAAACGGGTATATTTATCTTATTGGCGGCTGCACCAACAACACGTGTAGCACAACCCTCAACACAACCGCTTATGCTGCGATTTCCTCTACCGGCACGATGAGTAAACCCACCACGTGCCCAGCACCACGGACAATTCAAGGTGGCATGTGGTGCGTTGACACTACCAACACGACTCCCACCAATGTTGCCGCTGGCAGTCCTGTTGTCTTCAATGGACGCATCTACATTGTCGGCGGACTCGATGGCAGTGCCAATACCAATGACCTGCTACGTGCCGACATCAACCAAACCGACGGCAGCCTCGGTGCCTGGTCAACCCAAACACTGACAGGTCTTGGCGTCAATAGCGTTTCGTACTTGTATTCATTCGCCCGCGCAAATCCAGCCGATGCAACCAACAATCCCGGTAATCTCTACATCCTCGGGGGATGCAGCTCAAGTTCGAGTGCGGGATGTACTGCCTACAGCCAAAATGTCTATAAATGTAACATCCAGGCCGCCGGTACAATCGCCAGCTGCTCAACTACTGGCCAGCAGCAGATTGGTATTTTGCCAGGCGACACTGCCACCGGCCTTGGTATTATGAGCGGAACTGTCTATGCAAATTATATCTACCTCATTGGCGGCGTTTCACCAAATCTTGTCGACCTCAAAACCGTGCGCTATGCCAAAATCGATAGCAACAACAATATCGTCACTGCCGGAGCCGGCGGCTGGACCGAATCACCCTACCAAATGGCAGTCGGCCGCCGCCGCTCAGCGGCGTTCGGTTACAACGGCTACCTCTACGCTGTCGGCGGGTACGAAGCCGTGAGCGGTGTCCTCGCCGATATCGAATTTATCAAAATTGACGTCAGTACCGGCGCGCTCGTGAGTGGCTGGGTTGTCTCGGCCGTCGAAATCAACCAACGCTGGGGACTGACCGTCCCAATCTCCAACTCCTACGCCTACGTCATTGGCGGCTGCACAGCCGGTGCTAGCCCAGGCGGCTGCACAACCCGTACCGACGTCATCCAAACTTTTCAGATATACAACAACGACAGCGGCACACTCGCTGGCTACACCAACGCCGCCAACCAGTACGCCACCAACCAACAGCGACTTGGAGGCAGCGCCGTCGTGCTCAATGGCTATCTCTTTATGGCTGGCGGCTGCACTGGAACAACTGACTGTACGACACCTGTCGGCACCGTTTCCTCCGCACCACTTGATGCCAATGGCTCTGTTGGTACCTGGACCGATCAGGCAGCCCTGCCGTCCGCAACTGGTTGGGGAAAGCTGGCTGCTGCTGGCGGCAGTCTCTACTACATTGGCGGACAAAATGCAGCCGGCACAGCGCAAACGGCCGTGTACTATACAACTCCATCAGGCGGAACAGTCGGCAGCTGGTCAACGGCTAGTAACGGTCTGCCAAATGCCCGTAGCAAATTTGGCGTCGCCAGCTGGAATAACCGGCTCTACGCTGTCGGCGGCGCAGGAAGCGGTACTGGCTGCACTGCGAGCAATGTCTGCTCAACCATCTACGTGTCGCCACAGCTCAGTAGCGGCGGCAACATTGGCAGTGCTTGGTCAACAAGCAGCACGAGCCTGCCTGTTGCTCGAAGCGGTGTTGCCAGCATTGCCTACGCCAATAACCTCTATGCCTTTGGCGGCTTTGACGGCACGAATTATCTCAGTGACGCCTCCTATAGCCAGCTCAATGCTGCAAATGGTAACGCCGGCAGCTGGACCTATACTACCAGCCTACCAAAATCATTGTCGCAAGCTGATGCCGTCGCAGCAAATGGTTATATTTACCTGATCGGCGGACGCGATAGTGCCACGACGTGCGCGCCCAGCACACTCATCGCACCAGTTAGTGCCAACACGACCATTACTAGCGGCAACAACCCGACCGGCGTCGGCGAGTGGTCGGCAACCAACCAGCGCTTCACCGGAAACCGCTACGGTGCCGCTGCTGCCTATAGCGACGGCAAACTCTATGTGCTCGGCGGCGGATGCGGCACAACGGTAAGCTACCCCGCTTCAGCCAACACTGTCCAGCAGACCACTCTGCTATCTCAGCCTCAAGTAGCAAAATACTCCATCATGATAGATACCGACTCAGATGTCTTCCCCAATGCCTGGCTGTTAAATGGTGTCGACAACTCTATCGGCGCTCGCTGGCAACTCAAATACCGCAGTATGGCCAACCAAAACATCACTGCCGCTAACCGCTGCGCGACTATGAGTACGTGGGGCCAAGAAACAAACTTCGGTAACGTCACGCTTGGGACGCCCGGGTCGTACGTGGTGAAAGACGGCAGCGGCACCGACATCAAATGCGGACGGTATTTCTTCTTTAACGTGACTGTTGACAGTTCGCAGGCCTTTGGCTACCCCGATGACGTCAGCCGCGGCCCGACCATCACCGACTTGACACTCCAGTTTACCGCCGACCCAAGCAAACGCCTCATGCACGGGCGCACTTTTACTGGCGGCCTCCAAATGCCCGATGATACACCGTATTACACAAATTAGGAAAATGCTACGATACTATGAATGATCATTTACGCCCCCAAGTATCACATAAACCCACAGCCCCCCAACCCCGACTAGTAGCATTCACTCCTCGAAGACGTCTGCCGCTCTATATTACTCAGATAACTAAGTTGTTGCGTCAACCAAGACTCATCATCAGTGCCATCCTTATTATCGGTATCATCCTTGTGCTTGGCTGGTCGTCGCAGCAGAAAAACGAGATCATCCAGCCTCGTACTGAGTCAACGACATCAACCAAGAAACCAGGAGATGAAGCCCCGAGGTTTACAACAGTGCTACCAGCAGGTAAATCAATTGCCGATCTTGGCGGCTGGACACGTGTGAGCCCCAATTCAGCCGACCCGGTATTTGCTTACGCTGACACCCTGGATGGATCGCAGATTATTATCAGTCAGCAACCACTTCCCGATTCGTTTCAGTCAGACCCCGAGGGTCATATTGCTGAACTCGCAAAAGACTACAATGCATCAGAAAAGATCAGTACAACTAACACCACTGTCTATATCGGTGACTCAATTAAAGGACCTCAGTCGGTCATATTTACAAAGTCAAAATTACTTATCCTGATCAAATCATCTGTTAAGCATTCAAATGATAGCTGGATTCGTTACATTAATTCACTCAGCTAGTATTACTGAATCACTAGCTCACCACGCATATACCCGCTCTTGCCGTTCTCGGCGCACGTAATGTCGATTGGCCACTTTCCCTTTGTTCTATTTGACTCAACAGACCAACTCCAGCTCACCACGCCGTACTCATCTGCCATCTTTGGCACCAGGCCACTATCACGGCTTTTTTCACTATTATCATATGTAACGATGATACTACAAGCAGCCTTCGGCTTGGTACGGATAGTGATTGAGGCATTTGACCCGGCTGAAAGTGGCGACGTCAATACGCTAATCGAAACACCAACCGGAGCGTTATCAGCGACTTTTGGCGGCGCTACTTCACGAGTTGGTGCTGGTTGGACCTTCGACACTTTCACTTCTGTGTGTTGCCCCGTCCACCACACATACCAGAGAGCTGCCGCAAGGGCGAGCAACAAGACAAGGAGCAGTGCGATTGTGGCTATCACAGCCGAGCGGCGGCGATGCTGTCGCCGGCGACCACGTGCTGTTGCCGGCGTGTGCTTCAATTCTTTGAGCATGAGTGTTATTTATTTTTATCGTTGTACTCTTTGATGGTCTGCGAAACTTTACCGTCGGCCTTGAGATTTTCAAAAAACAACACCTGGGTACGCTCAATCATCATCTCATCGTCTGGGCCGTGAAGCTCACCGCCCAACTTTATCAGCTCAACCCCATTAGTATCACTGCTTTGGGGGTTTTTTGCATCAGTCGTGGTCGACTTTGTCTGTAGATAAAAAACGCTCGTTAGCCGATAATACTCATTGTTCACTCGCTGCAACTTACCGAAATACACCTGACCGTTGCTGAGGAAAACAGCCTGATACTTATCACCCTTTATGACATTACCGACAGTCGCTTGGAATACCATCCACCCGAGACATGCCGCAATCAGTAGTGCGACAAATCCGCCCACGATCAACATACTTCGACGCGAAAGGCGACGAAGCGGTTCCCGGCGCCGAAATGATACGGTCGAAGTGTGGGGTACTTCGCTGTGAGGCGGTTCTGCGACGGGTTCGGGTTCAGTGGACCGCAGTTGTTGCGGTACGCCTGGACGAGTTGGGCGACTCGAAAATCTATCCATTATATTTCTCCCTTGTTATTCTTATGGTTATCATATCACAAGGCTCGTACCTCTGTCCAGAACACCAATCACCTAGTGATAAGGATCGAGGGTGGCTTGCACTTTTTGTTCTTTGCCGGCTCGTATAATGGTAAGTTCGACGACGTCACCAACTGCACGCCGCCCGACGAGAGAAGTCAAGCTGTGCGTTTCGTCAATTGCTATACCATCAACTTTCGTGATAACGTCTTTCTCCTTTAGGCCGGCTTTTTCGGCTGGACTACCGCCAATAATTGCTGGTCCTCCCTGACCTGACAGTAAATAAGCACCGCGTTTTACCGACAATGTATAGGTCGATGCCACTTCATCAGTCAACGCGACATAGCGCACGCCGAGATATGGCCGCTCAAATTTACCTGTCTTTATAACACTGGCTATCAATCCCTTCGCGTCATCGATTGGGATAGCAAATCCAATGTTTTCGGCTGAGCCGCTTGCCACCGCTGTATTGATGCCGATCACTTCACTATTCATATTGACGAGCGGACCACCCGAATTACCAGAGTTGATTGCTGCATCAGTTTGTAGCAAATTTTGCAACAACTCACTCTGTGATCCATCCTCGTCTCCCGCTTCAATACTCCGTCCATACCCAGACAAGATACCTGCCGTGACCGTATTTTGAAACTGGCCCAGTGCGTTACCTATCGCCACTACTTTGTCGCCCACCCGTAGACTCGACGAACTACCGAGTGTCGCAGGATGAAGTGATTTTCCTTCTGTGTTATTGATCTTTAGGATAGCAATATCTAGTGAGTCGTCTGCACCTGTTCTTCCCACCACCGTGACATCATCGAGAACACTCCCATCTGATAATGTAATGGAGACCTTGGTAGCATTAGCATCAACCACATGGCGATTTGTCACGACGTAGCCGTTCTCGCTAACAATGATACCTGTCCCGGCACTCTGCTGTGAATACATAACATCACGACCAAAAAAATCACTTTGCGTTGCACGACTCATTACGTTGATCGAGACCACGCTCTCGCCGACAGTCTTTGCAAGCTCACTGATATGCCGACCTTCCTCGACAGTGACTTGTCTGGTAAGCTGGCTGCTCGTGGCCGGTGCAAATAAACGCATCGCCGCAATCCCCCCACCAAATCCGCAGAGCGTGCTGACGCCGATAATGACAGTTGTATAGAGCAGTGGAGACCTGCGAGGAGAATGATATCGCGTGGGACTAGCGTTTGACTGTGGAGAAGGCGGGGAGTTATCCATCACATGATTACCTACGCTTAATGTCATGTTTTTTTGTATGCGTTTCTTCAATCGGCTCTTCATCTAAACTGGTTGGCACATCATCAAGGAGGACTTTTCCGAGGGTATAGACATAGACAATGTCATCGCGAACAATCAAGAACCGTGTTGCTTCACTCCCCGCCGGAGTTGCCACGATCGGCACTTTCAATTCCTCTTCTAGATTGAGCATATCGTCGAAAGTCTGCACTGGTACCATGGTCTTACCCGCAATTGCAGCAGGCTGACTGGCGCGGATGATGATACCGTCGTGATACCGATAGATTTTCTCGAGCTCTCGCTGGTAGGCTGATTTAAATATCTGTTTGCGCATACCATACACTATTGCCATGAGACCAAACGCCGTTAGAATGCCCATGATAATTCGCTCATAATTTTTTGTCGTATCTTGGCCCGACTTCATCGCCTGTGTGACAACTTGTTTCTTATCTTCTTTTTCAAACTTGGTTGCAAATCGATAGATTGGCTGATCGAGCGGCATCGTGACCGTTGCGACTCTGATATCGTCAAACCGTGTTCCATCAATCGAACCAGAAACGTGAACCGTGAAGGCAATCGTAACCTCCGAAGTGGCCGGCAAGGAAAGTGCTTGCTTCATTTGATAGGCCATTTTTCGATAGTCAGCAAACGGTATCGATACCGAGGGGTCAAATGCGAGGTCAGAAGTTGTCACCACAGATGTGACTGGCTTAATAAGCGAGTACTCCTTTGACCAGACGGTCGATATGTCCTTACTGTCAGCTCCAAACATATACTGATAACGAACCGTTGCCGTCGCACCATACAGTGTCGTCAATTCTACCGGCCGAGCGCTACGATACTTATAGTGAAGTGTTGCCTTTACCTCGTCAGTCAGGTCTGCGACATAGGCGGTGTTATTCGCAGCTGGTCCCTTATCATAAAAACTACTATTAAAATAGCTGACTCCCGTATCTACTGCCTGATTTACGGTGTAGTCGTAGCCGGTAGGGCTCACGGGAGTTGCGTCACTAGTATGCCCTAGGTCATAAAACAGCAACGCCGCACAAACAAGTAGCAACATCCCCAATAACACAAATCCAAACGATCGCTGGGTGTGTTCTGGATTTGCTATATCGAGTGCCATGCCGTCCCTTTCTTTTTACTTTGCAAATTCCTTAAGCCAGACACTTGGGTATCCGATATAGGGTACCTGAGCGCGTACGATTCCGACGATCTGATCTGCCTGCACCGGCATGTCGGGGCTCGGACTATTGTCACCTTGCGTCAGAAAAACGCGTTTCCCCGATCCATCCGACGTAAAGTCGATCGCAATCACACGGTGTGTTGTCGAATGACCCGTTGCTTCATATTGTACGATATCTCCTACCCGAACGTCCATTGGACTCGACTTTTGCACAATCACAACCGCTCCCCTCTCATAAACTGGTTTCATGCTATTACTCATGATTACTTGGGGCCGATAACTAAACGCTCCCGTCATGAAACTAATAAGCGCAATCATTACTATGACGAAAGCAATGTTTTGAGTGCCACGCGCCCGTTGATGATGCCGGGTCGGCTCGGCTATATCATGTCGGTTTCGATCAATGGTGATATACACGGCAACCGCCAGTGCCGTCCAGGCAATACCCGTCATATACCAATCGTGCTTAGGGATGATAGGGGGCACAAACATCACGGCAATAACTCCCAGTCGATACGTAAGCTGCGAACCAAGTCCCGCCGTAAACGCGAGATACGTCAAAAGGACGCTGCTCGCAAATGCAGGTACGAGGCTAGACACGGTTATTTTTGTGAAATCCGCGATTGAGGCTGCATTATCAAACTGGGAAAAGCTGATTTGTTGAAAGGAAAATAACGTGCCAATGATAACACCAAGCCATACAACGTTGCGTCTCCCCCCTAATAGCATAATTCCGTGTCGTACATACTCTAAGGCGGCGGCCGTAACACCAAATGTTGCAAGATTTATCACAACCGTCTGCCAGTTGACTGCTACTGCATTATTTACATAGGTAACCGCTAAACCAGACAGGAAGTAGAGGACAAACCAAACCGATAACACCGAGCTAACGATAAGGCTTTTCTCTGCCTTATGGCGCACTCGATCATGTTGTCCGCGGGTCACTTGACGAGTAATGAGTGCTGTGGCCGTAGCCAATATCGGCTGCAATACACTTAGCGAAATCGATGCGCTAATTATTCCAACGCGCTCGAGTATAACCGGAAGCAAAATAGCAGTCAGCGCCAATAGGCACAAATACCATACTACAACCTTGATGGTCCGGGCCTTCCGAAACATTAGGCTTTACCCTTCACCGCTGCTCCGGTCGTTGTCCATGTTGTCATTGTAGAAGTAACTGAGGTCGAAAATGAGTACTGTGACCCGTTCGCGATTGGTATGGCCGCCCCAGTATAGGTTAGTACGGTTGATGTGCAGGTGTACGTTACTCCAGCCGGCACAGTCGATGTGCAAGTCTTTGTCGTTGGAATTGTGACCTGCCAACCACTTATGGGCTGACCCGAATTGTTCGTGATCACTACCGACAGTGGAAACGCACCACCGCTTTTTGGCGACGCGGTGGCGACCACAGTAAGCCCAGGAATTGCGACATACGCAGTTGAGTACGTCGCAGAGATATTTACGTTTTGGGGCGTGTAGTATGCGACAGTACTTGTAAATCTAATCGAGTTAGAGGTGTTATTTATAGTGCTCGATGCACCGGCAGCGATAGTGACTGTGCGAGTAATCGTTACGACATGAGTCGTATTATTTATAGTACATGTCACGGTAGTCGGACAGGTGATCGCCGTAGTATCGTTTGGCACAGTAAATTGTACTTGCCAAGCAGTGATTGAGGTCACACCATTATTTTTTATGACAAAGGGGTTAAGCTTGTAGGTATATACGCCGGCTGCAAACGTTGCTGTCTTGGTATAGGTAACGGTTGTATAATTATTTGAAATGTAAGCGACACTCGATACAGCGGTATCAACCGAAAGCTGTTGGCTAAACAAAGCATAGGTCGCGCTCACTACCAAAAGAGGCATCGCGAGGAGGAGACCCATTTGCCGAATTACCACTCGGTATTTATCTCGACGTCGTTTCCCCACCGCTACCGATTCCGTTAATTTTGAACATAATTAAAGGTAATCGTCGCTGCTTTGTTGGCACCACTGGGGTTTGTCGAAGCGCTAGCTGCCCATGTCACACTGATGGTAGCGGTTGTGGAAGCGTTGGGAGCCAAGGTATCGTTCACGGCTACACCGCTGATTGCATACGTCAGGTAGGTCGGCGCGCCGCTGTTGATGGCGGTCAGGTCAGTGATGGTGCTCAGCTTTGCGTTGATGTTGCCCTTGTTTTTGATGACGACTTGGTATGACGACGTTGCGCCAGGGTACGCTAGGTCGACATTAAAGGTTGCCGAGGTGGCTGTAAACGACGGCGTACTGACATGGTCAGTAGCACCGACCTGTCCTGTGGGCGTGATACTGATAATCTCTACTGCCCAGTTACCAGTAGCAGTACCGGTACCGTTGATAGTGAGCGTCGTCGCAAACGACGCATACGCGATCGACGCCGCCGAGACGAGGACGATTGCGAGTGATATAATTTTGTTTCTCAACGAGATGTTTCCTTTTGTATGTAGTGTCCTATACCTGTTACGATTATACTCCTCTCCTCATCTCGAGACAAGAAACAAACCGTGTCCCCTCGATTGTTGAGAGGACACGGAAACGTAACTTACGTTGTTTTAGGTGTTCTGAGCAAAACCGTAGGTGATTGTCGCGTTCTTTGTTTGCGTTGTTACGTTGGTAGTTGCAGTACCAAGCCAGGTGACAGTTACTGTGGCAGTCACCGTGCTGCCAGGAGTCAATGGATCGTTAACGGCAGGACCGGTAACAGTAAACTTAACATCGGCAGGATCAGCTGCGTTTGTGGCGGTCAAATCAGGGATTGAGCTCACCTTTGCGTTGATGTTGCCCTTGTTTTTCATGACAACATCATAAGTAGCTGTCGCACCTGGATAGGCTAAGTCAACATTAAATGTTGCTGATGTTGCATTAAATGAAGGTGCAACGTTATTGTGATCACTTTCGCCCGTACCCGAAGTCTTTGTAATACTTATGATCTCGACGCTCCAGTTACCAGATGCGTTTCCCGTACCATTGATCGTAAGGTTTTGTGAAAATGCTGCATACGCCACGGACGCAACGGCGACAAGGACGAGTGCGGCAGCAACAATTTTATTTCTCATACAGAGTGGTTCCTTTTATGTTTAGTAGTGTATATCAGTAGCATACACTATGTTTGCATAAGCGACAAGAGACGAGCCTAATGCCTGTCACGACACCGATAGTTTGTTTAGCTGCGGTGTTCCCGAACGAGTTGGACAGAGAGAGTAATCAGCACGGGCAGGAGGATGCTCAGCGTGATGATTGTTCCGGGATATCTCCCATTGAAGCCGTCGGGTGACACGTGTTTGAGTAGTATGCCGCCAAACGCCCATACAAATACAGTGAGGTAGGCTGCATCGCGATTTCTTAGCGCCGTGACGATGCCGATTGTCGCCGCAACCAAAAGCACTGCAACCATCCACGAACTTGCTTTGATACCAAACCCATTCCAATTGACGCTCACGAGAAATGTAGTTATATTTGCAACAGTAGCGACGGTTATCCACCCAAAGTACACGCTAACAGGTAGTTTCGTTTGTGCGTACTCGCCACCTCTGACCTTTTGGCTCCTTAATAGGTCGGCCATTTTGATGAGGGTGACAAGTAAGGTGATCATCAGCAACACGCTGAGCCAAAGTATCTTATATTGCCATGCCAGTATCCACACACTGTTGAGTGCGAGGTTGACAGTGAGTAGCTTAGTCACATCTGTGAGCGCATCGATGGTCAGTGTCGACTTTTTTGACCGACCGATACCAAAGACATACAGGATAAATCCAGCAACGAGCAGGTAAATCACCCCCCAGATTGCAAAGGTCACTCCTGCTGGCGCAAACAAATTGGGGAAACTATCCGAAACTTGTGCAGTATTTACTCCGCCGAGCACCGTAGTACTGCCCGCTAAGCCGTTCAGCACCATTGTGACAGCAAATGTTGCCGCTAACCCCCAACTCCATTTTTTCTCAACACGCTTTTTCTTGTTCCAAATCATATAAACTCCTTACGGCTATAGAATATCACAGTGCGAGAAGTGTCTCGATATCACTGGCAAGTGACGTCGGTGACGTCGTAGGGGCAAAGCGCCGTATTTTTTTGCCGTCGCGGGCCACCAAAAACTTGGTGAAATTCCACTTTATTTCTTTGCCAAGTGTTGCGTTACTGTGATCTTTTAGATAGCGAAACACCGGGTGAGTATGGGGACCATTCACCATAATTTTTTCACTAAGCAAGAATGTTACCCCAAAATCTCGTTTGCACACTGACACGAGCGCGTCATTTGTCTCGGGCTCTTGCCCAGCAAATTGATCACACGGAAAGCCGATCACTACTAATCCCTGGTCCTTATATCGTTGGTAAAGCGCTTCAAGTTCCTTAAACTGCGGTGCGAGACCACACTTTGTCGCCGTATTCACAAGCAATAGTACCTTGCCCCTAAAACCACGAAGCGAGATCACCTCACCCATAGTATCTCGGAATGACAACGTATAGATATCGTTCATGCTACCCATTATGGATCGCCGACCAAAAATCAGCAACAAGTGCTCATATCTAGCGACTCACTCATGCTATACTACGGGCTATGGACATCCCTGCAAACCTACAAGAAAAACTCACGACCAACATATCAGATACTGTCAATGACCAACTCTCAAAGATATTTATGCAGTACTTCTTGCCCACTATTATTTTCATGTGCGTTATCATCGTACTGTATGTCATGCGGGCCATCCACCGCTACCGGGTAGACCGAGCGATATTTGAGATTCGCGATACACTTCGTGCCAAAAATATCTCTGAACAGCAGCTACCTCAAGAAATACCAAAACAATCCCAATAATAATCCCCGATACTCCGCTATATCCCCTCAATGAACGTATCTATGAACGTGACTATGCGATTGTTGAGGCGCTTCAATATCCCTTGCCTTCGCAGGACACTTGGCTGCACCAGTAAGACATCACCGAGATCATGATCGCGCGGGATGCGGCCGGTTGACACGTAATGATCGAGGAGCGCCTGAGTTTTCTGGGCATCAAGTCCTTCTTCGCCGCACATCTCGCGGAACGCTTTGACTTGCTCTTCACTTATAAACTCTGCGAAACCTTGCTCGACATCACTCGCGTCGGTAATGTTTGGTAAGTTGGCGTTTATGAAACGTTCTATGAGTTCACGTTTACTACGTAACTCTGACGTGTTTGCCATAGTATCGTCAATCATCTTTTGCAGTTCAATCTTCTTCTCTTCGTCAGCACCAACCATACGTGCGATAAGTCGTAGTATATAGCTCACATTCACTTCATCGCGCCGTGTTAGTTCAAGCTCAAAGTCTATGTCGTCGAGTATAGAAACCTTTTCTTTTTCAGATTCTCGCTTCACCTTATCATAGATATCTAGGTATTTACCCTTGAAGTTTTCGAGCGTCTGTTCGTCGATATTCAGATGCGCGTAATCAAAGTCCGCAAACGATATCACGACGTTGCGTAGTCTCAGCACCATCCGAAACGCCTCGACAAACGCCTTTTCCTCATTTTCATCCACCAAACTATCAACATCTTGCGGAGTAGCCGCAATAGACTCTAGATGCGCAATCGCGTCGTTGAGCTGCCCGACATACACTTCGTATGGCTGCAAAAATATATCTTCACGGGCGTTTTTATTCGCAAATAGTTCGAGCGCATCGTCGGTTGTTTTTTTGAGGTTACGAAACACCACTATATTCCCCTGTGATTTTGTCTCATTCAAGATGCGATTGGTGCGTGAGTAGGCCTGGAGCAGCCCATGATAACGCAAGTTCTTATCAACATAGAGCGTGTTGAGCGTCTTACTATCAAAGCCTGTCAGGAACATATTTACGACCAGCAGCAGATCAATCTCACGGGCTTTTACACGGTCGGCGATATTGCGGTAATAATTATAAAAACTGTCGCTATCGCGCGTACTATAGCTTGTGCCAAACAGTTGGTTGTAATCAGCGATGTAGCTTTCCAGCTTGTCGCGACTATGTTGATTGACGCCGTCAAACAAACTTAGCTGCGGGTCATCATCGAGCATGCTGTCGGCGTCTTTGTCGTTTTCATTTGCGCCGTAGCTAAATATCGTGGCAATACGCAGGTTATGTTCGCCAGCCTGTTTTTTGCGCCGAAACAGTTCATAATACTTAGTCAACACGTCTACACTACTTACCGCCATTATCGCAGTAAACTCTCGGCTGTGTGTTTTGCGGTCGTGATTTGCTATGACAAAATCGGTGATTGCCTCTAGGCGAAGCGGCGACTCCATGGCTTCTTTGATATCTATGGCCTCTACGTCAACATCTATATCGTCGCGCCCGTCTTTAAACCTGAAGCCTTTGTAGTACTCAACGCTAAACTTAAGCACGTTTTCGTCACGGATGGCATCGGTTATCACGTATTTGTGCAGGCACTCGCCAAACAAGTCTTTGGTTGTCCGTTTGCCGTAGGCGTTACTGCCGGCATTTTCTGCGAAAATTGGTGTGCCAGTAAAGCCAAACAACTGGTAATTGCTAAAGTATTCAGTGATGCGTTTGTGCGTCTCACCAAACTGACTTCTATGACACTCGTCGAAGATGAAGACGATTTTTTTGTCGCGGTGCTGTTCCATCTTGAGTGCGTGGCGGTCACGTGTAACGGCATTGTTGAGCTTCTGTATCGTCGTGACTATCAGCTTGGTTTCTGGGTCGTCAAACTGCTTCACGAGTGAACGTGTGTCGTCTGTGGCGTCCACACTGCCCTCGCGAAAGTTGTTGAATTCGCGGATGGTTTGGTTGTCTAGGTCGTTGCGGTCTACGACAAACACAACTTTGTACACTTCTGGGCTATCGCAGATGATTTGGCTCGCCTTGAAACTCGTGAGGGTCTTGCCACTACCAGTGGTGTGCCATATATACCCGCCCTGTGCCTCGTGCGCAACTTTGTCGACTATCGCTTCTACGGCGTAGTACTGGTATGGGCGTAGTGCCAGCAGTGTTTTGTCGGTCGTCAGCACCATGTATTTGGTGATCATTTTTGCCAAGTGGCATTTTTCTAGGAAGACGCGTGCAAAATCTTCTAGCTCCGTGATTTTACGGTTGTCTTTGTCCGCCCAAAAGCTGGTAAATTTGAACGATTCTTTCTTGGTCGTGTTGTAGGCAACTGTGTTGCTGTAGTACTTTGTATTTCCGCCGTTACTGATGACAAATAGCTGCACAAACTGGTACAGCCCGTGACCGCTCGTGAAACTGTGGCGGCGATAGCGATTGACTTGATTGAACGCTTCTTTGAGTTCTATGCCCCGACGTTTGAGTTCTATCTGCACAAGCGGCAAACCGTTCACTAGTATCGTCACATCGTAGCGGTTTTTATATGCCCCCTCCGCTGTGACCTGGTTTGTTACCTGAAAGCGGTTCTGGCACCATTTAGTCATGTTGAGAAATTCGATGTTCTTGTGTGTACCGTCGTCACGCAGCAGGCTCATCTTGTCACGCAATGTCTTTGCGTGGTCATACACACCGCCTTTGTTTAGGTGGTTCAGAATCCGCTCAAACTCCGCATCGCTAAACTGCGTTTCATTATGTTTTTCTAACTGCGCTCGAAGGTTCTTGAGCATCTCCGGCTCATCAGCTATAACGACACGCTCATACCCCATTCCTGCGAGCTGGGTGATCAGATTTTCTTCTAGTGCTTGTTCGGATTGCGTACTCATTTCTCTACTCCGATCTTCCAAATACCCTGGTCTCTAAAGGCAGGCAGCGTGCCCCGCTTTGCTTTGTTGAGCGCAACCTTGTGATCGATGCTATTCAGCCTAGACCATTCGATCAGCCGAATTATCTTTGGCGAAGATACCATTGCAATTCTTTTGTGCAAAGATTCGATGAGCAATAACGAAAACTGCTTGGTAAAATCTGAGTAGTCATTTGTCTTACGGTATGCTTCAAAAGCTGGGTAGTAGTCGGACTTTTTGCTTTTGTTGGGAATGATTATCGGTGGATAGCCCTGGTCGGCTAGTTGCTTGTTGATCAACACTCTGCCGATTCGCCCATTACCGTCATTGAACGGGTGGATTATCTCAAATTCTGCATGGAAGTGGGCGATATTGTCCAGGAAGTATTCTTGGCTCTCGGCATATTGATCAAAAAGATCATGTATCAACTCCGGTACAAAGTCAGGATTTGCGCCCACGTGTGTGCCTACACGCACCCACTCTTTCCCCTGTCTGTACCTGCCGGCCCACTCTTCGCTGATGCCTTTAAGCAGCATTTGGTGTAGCGACAGGAGCAGTTGCCCGTCTAGTTTCGCGTCCTGGTGCGATAGTAAATATTCTGTGATTTCCGCCAAGTTTTTTGCTTCATAAATCTCGCGAATGTCATGATCTTTTTTGACCATATTTTTTAGCAAAACGTCCGTCGTATCCTGCAGCGTTAGAGTCGAATTTTCTATAGCATTACTGTTGTAAACCATCTCAGGTATCTCCGCCCTCGCAATCTCAATCATTGCCTGGGGGTGGAGACGAGCCAGCTTCTGATACTGCGTAAAGAGCTCGTCGATCTTATCTTTTGAACGCTGGTTTATCATAGACTAATTATATCATACTTTGCGTGAATTTTATGAAAATTATAGCTTTTTCACGATTACATTCTGCGCAGTTTGGGCGATGAGGTTTTCTTCTAGTAGTTGTTCTGATTGTGTCGGCATCCTATTCCTCGTCTCTTTCTATCATTGCTGCAACTACCAAATCAGCAAACTGTTGAACAGCGATTAGCATACCGTCTAGCATAGCCTGGTCTACATCTATGTTGTCACCTTCGCTGTATAACTCAGCCCAGGAGGTTTCTCTAATTTGCTTTAAAAACTTTTTATCTACTACCGAGCTGTTATGTACGATGATATGTCTCGTTGCGGCCATGAATATTAATGAGTCTTTTATATCTTCTACATCTAACTGAATGTCTAAGTAATTTGTGAATACGTTCAAAGTTGACTTCAGGTCCTGAAAACTATAGTTTTTGTTTTCTATATGTTCGAGTAACGCATCTCCAAGAGTAAAATTACTTTTTAACATTGACTGATTAAATGTTATATTCTCATTCTCAGTTTTGAAACGAAAATATTCAGGCTTAATATTCCCAACAGATTTTATTGTGTCGCTTAAAAATGTTTCTGATGATCCCATGTACAGGACGATGATCTGCTCTCTGATGATCTTCTTCAAAGCCAATACTTCGGGACTTTTGGTTGTGTTTTCAAGCAGTTGAAGTGAATGGTCAATAATTTTTGCAGTTCCTCCACCCTTTCCAATCTGCTCTAAGTCTTTTTTTATTGCGGCAAGGTTTTTTTGTACAACTAAGAGCATCAACTCATTAATCTCTGTGATTCTTCCGATATCTCCGATGCGCTTTTCTAGTTTTTCTCGATTACTAATAATTGCGGATGTGAGTTCGTCATTCATACAAACATCCTTTGTAGCAAGCTCTTTTTGAACAATTTTGCCTGATCTAGTTTGATTTTTTCTAGATTTATTTTATCATCCAGAGAAGTTAGGAAATCGGCGATTTTCTGCTGCTCCTTAAGACCTGGCGTTATTATCTTAAGCTTCTTTAGTTCGGGTGCTCGTATTTCTTTTATAGAACTCCCCTGGGCATATCTAAGGAGGGTAGCCCTATGCCGCTGCAGCCAAAACTTAATATATCTATTGTCCGCAAGTGATTTATTTAAATCTATCCCTACAATGCCTTGTTTTGTCGCTACTGCGACTTTTGCAATTCCCACCTCGCCAATCGTTGCACCTGTCGAAAGAATTACAGTACCTTTTGGCCATAACTTTGCCGATGATCCTTGAAGGCCTTTTTCAGATAGAGTCGTCTTGGTTCTCTCGATAACATCTTGAATATCATCGATGACTACCCAATTAATACTTCCACCAAAATATTCTTTGTTTGAAGTATCTGGCGTACCTCCGTCGGCAATCTCAATCACAAGATCACCGAGTTTTTTCCCTTGCCAGTCTGAATAATTCTGGCCGTCTTCGTCCTTGAATCGCAATTTTTGAGAAAAGATTTTTTGCATGACGTCTTTTTTGTACCGCTGCAACAGCTCCACCTTTTTACTCATCGCTGCCACTCGCTCATCTACCACCGTCAAAAACCCTGCAATTTTCTCCTGCTCATCTTTACTGGGTACGCCAATAACCAGCAAGGCAAGTTTACCTTTTGGCAGTTGCTTTAAGGCGGAACCTGTCTGGAGTTGTGTAAATTGATTTTTACTTTTTGCAGTTTGCAACGAATAAAACAGATATTGTTTGGCTAGATCGTCACCCGTCCTGAGGAGACATATCTGAGCGTTAATATTCGCATTATCAAATTCTTCTGTCACGTACGCCGTTATACCGACATCGCCCCGCGTGGTCACTAATGTATCACCTGTCTTTAGGTGCCCACTTTTTAATACCTTGTGTAGGTCAAGATCGATATATCTCATATCCTGCCATGTAAGTTTGCCGTCTTTTAAGTTATTTGCCCGTATAAACGCTACGCCACTGTCTTTCATTTCTGAAGTCTTGGGGTACATCTCGCCATAGTTGCCATCGGAAACATAGATGTCTAAGTCTCCGAGTTTCCTAGGCTCCCACTCCCCACTAAACTTAGGGAAACGTAGTTTTGGAGTCATGATTGAACTCCTGTGACTTGTCGCATTATCTTCATCGTTCTTGCGGTACCAGTAGACGTAGTTTTTATCGCATCCTCGAGGCGAGCGAAAAAACGTGCTCGTCTCTCGGGATCATCCACAAGAAAAATATATTCACCTCTATGATCTATGGCGATATAGAAATCGTTATCTGCTTTTCGATACCGTGCTAACAGTGAATCCATGGTCTTATGGAGCGTTGGCGCCATAAGTAGTTGATTTGAGTTATATAGTTCAGCCATAACTCCAAGCTTGTCCCGAAATCTATGTATGTACACAGCAAGCACATCGAACTGTTCAAGCTCGGCAATTTGCTTAATATCCTTAAGTGCGGTCAGTACAGAATCCATCAAGCCCGCCAGTTGATTCATCATATAGCGTCGTTCTCTTTGCAGCTCAACAGATCGCGTGTTCTTAAGATTTACGTAAACAACAAGTAGAGCAATAGCCGCTCCTACAACCGTAGATATTAGTGTCGCCCACACAGATGCCCAGTCCGCTTTCATCGACCAAACTCCATGAGTGTAGACAGATACTGATGGAAAGCCGCCGAAGCCTCCGTAGCCACACGGTCACGTGCTGCATGAGCATATTTACTTGAGGCAAATTGTCTAGTCTGCGTCCATTCTTTGTAAGGAGACGTCAGCGCGCCATCCTCAAGGTCAAGGATATAGCTAAGCTTTTGAAGATTAGTTTGTAGCTCCAATAAGCGTCCATACAACTCTGGCGAGATGGTCTGTGTATGTAGTGAAAGGAACTGCGGAACTAAAGGCGAAAGGTTAGCGGTCTGCTCTTTCAACATACTCCACTCCCCGGGTCCAAAACCATACAATGTTTCATTGGGCTCGTTCTCAGTCATTTTTGATTCAATCACACCGACATATTTCTTGCGATGTGCTTGTGTCAAAGAACGTGTCATCTGGTCTGAGTCTCCCGCCCCCGACATATACCCCCAGAGCATGCCCGTTCCTCTGAGGTGCTGATCAATAATTGTCTGCAACTCACCAGAAGAGGCATTTCTCGCCCTACTCCATCGTTCATCTGAGAGATAGTTGACCGCAACAACAGTTGGGACTATAGCGAAGCAGCTCGCAGCAATATTAATAAGGTAATCTTGCCAATGCTCGTCACTAGTGAAGTTCACGGCATAGATATACAGAACGGACGCCACCACAACGGCAAATGTAATAATTGCAATATTAGTTAGGCTAAAGAATTTCCCAGTATTATTCATAGTGTGAAAAACGGCGATTCTGCACCGTGCTCCTTCCGTGGGATATTTGAGGAATTGACGATGCACTATTGATTGTTTTGTAATAATATGATAAGATCAATTCATCCAATGGTTGAATCCATTCAACTGTAGGGGTATCACATCCAAGAGCAACCCTCCTAATCGAGGGTTGTTTTATTGCGATGTTCAATTTTACCCCTCCATATATTATCTTTGATGTTTAGGATATCACGATACCCGTCGCCACCAGTCAAAAGTTCTTTGGATATATTTGTACGTGTTGAGTAAACATATACCTTTTTGCCTCGATTCCGTATGAACCGCACAAGTGCCAGGAAATCAGAGTCACCACTAAATAATATCGCTTCATCATATTTTTCCACCTTGTTGACGGCATCTATGACAAGTTCAACGTCCATGTTGCCCTTCTCTTGCACTACGACGCCTTGATCTGTTGTAATATGCAGTTGTTTGAGGGGCTTTTTGCGGACTATAAAACCAAGGCCTTTCTTTAAATACGTGTAAAACGCGTGTTTTCCACTTGTATCATAATCACGTGTACCCGTCTCAGGATAAGCGTCGTAATAGTACAGCACCATCGTGGTCGCACCATGTGCTATTTTCAAATATTCTTTCAACTGTTTCAGGTCAAGATATTGACCCCGTACTTTCTGAACAGCCCAGAGGTTCGAAGCATCAATAAAAACAGATACCCTCTTGCTCATCAGAACGGCCTCTCGATCCTAAGCTCGTCGCAATACGCCGCGATCTTTTCGTCAATCTCTTTCAAGTCTTTGTCGAGCTGGCGAATTTCGGACACAACCGCATCGAGGTCAATCTCTGCTTCTTCTTCAAATGTATCGACATAGCGAGGAATATTTAGGTTGTAGTCATTTTCTCGAATTTCGTCAAGTGAGGCGACGTGACTGTATTTTTCCTCGGTTTTTCGCGCTTCATATATTTCGATAATCTTGTCTATGTCGCTTGGGCGCAAACGGTTTTGATTCTTGCCTTTTTCGAAATGCTTACTCGCATCGATAAATAGCACATTTCCGCTTACTGGACGGCACTTCTTGAAAACGAGTATACAGGCGGGGATGCTTGTACCAAAAAACAAGTTTGCCGGCAGACCAATGACCGTGTCGAGGTAGTTCTTTTGTTCTATGAGGAACTGGCGTATATGGCCCTCGGCCGCGCCCCGAAACAGTACGCCGTGCGGCATAACGACCGCCATCGTACCGTTCTCATTGAGCTGATAAATCATGTGCTGAATAAATGCATAGTCCGCCTTGCTACTCGGCGCCAGTTTACCATACTGCGCAAACCGCTCATCGCTCAGGTGAATCGCGTTTGCTGACCAATTGGCACTAAATGGCGGATTGGCGACAACTGCCTCGAAGCGAAACTCTGTGTGCTGCGGATGCTCAAGCGTGTCCTCTTGCTTGATGTCGAAATCACTAAAATGCACATCATGCAAGATCATGTTCATGCGCGCCAAGTTGTAGGTGGTGTTGTTTAACTCCTGTCCAAAGAAGCGGTCGACTTTGGTGTATTTTGCTACACGAAGCAACAATGAACCCGAACCGCATGCCGGATCGTAGACACTTTGCAGCTCCTTCTTACCACTCGTGACGATACGCGCCAGTATCTGCGACACTTCCTGCGGCGTATAGAACTCACCAGCTTTTTTGCCCGCGCCACTTGCAAACTGGCCTATCAGGTACTCATACGCATCACCAAGCACGTCAATCTCTGAATCTTCGAGACGAAAATCAATCTTATCTAGGTGCAACAATACTTTTGCGATCAGCTCGTTACGCTGGCTCACTGTCTTGCCAAGACGCGTGGCATTGAGGTCTAGCTCCGAGAAGAGGTGCTCAAAGTCCTCTTCACTGTCTGTGCCCATCGTGCTCTGCTCAATGCTATTCAAAATACGTTCAAGGTCTTCGTTGAGGTTGTCATTCGTCATGCTGTTTTGAGCTATGTGACGAAAGAGCTCGTGTGGCGCGAGGAAATAGCCGAGTTTGTCGAGTGTAGCAGAACGCACCGCCTCAATATATTCGCCCTCTCTCGGGTCACCAATCAACTCGAGATACTTTTTGTGGTCTGGCCTTAGAAGCCCGTCAGCATACAGCTCAATCTTCTCCGAAAGATACTTGTAGAATATAAAGCCAAGGATATAGTCCCGAAATTCGTCAGCATCCATCTTGCCACGAAGCTCGTTTGCGATATTCCATAACTGTGTTTGCAACTGTTTTTTCTGATCTTCTGACATTCCTAATCCCAAAAAATTTATACTATCCTCAGTATACCCCTCCCGCCTCTGTATTTCTAGGAGATAAGTTACTCGCAACTGATACAATATCTCTATGACACAGACGCGCATTTCCGACGGAACAGTTCATCAAGTTTCTCCCGATATACAAAAGGTGCTGTTAAGCAATACCCGTGCGCTCGCAGCATGGCAAGACATCACCCCACTCGCGCGCAATGAATTCATCTGCTGGATTACCGATGCTAAAAGGCCCGAAACTCGTGCTAAGCGCATCCGCGTAGCAATCGATAAACTCTCACGCGGCGAGCGCCGACCATGCTGCTGGATTGGCTGTACCCACCGTACCGACAAGCCGATGAGTCCTACCCAAAAATGGGCTCTCGATAAGACACGTTCGCCAAAGAAGTAAGAACTTTATTAACACACGGCTAGCTATGTCTTGCTCTCAAAATTTTGCCCCATAACCTCATGTACATCGCTGATAACTACAAAAGCGCGTGGGTCACAAGTGGCAACCACCGATTTTAGTTTTTGTTCTTCGATGCGAGTAATCACCGACAAAATCACGCCATTTGATACAATTCCATCAACGCTACGACCATTGACATATGTTACTTTTCTACCGAGTTCTTGTCGTATAGCCTCACCGATTTCCAAGTATTTGTTGCTCACTATCCAGACCGACTTTGACTGGTCGAGCCCCTCTGCTGTGATATCCATGGCTTTGTAGGCAACGGCATACGCGACCAATGAGTACATAGCTCTATCCCAACCGAACACAAATCCTGCGACTCCAAGAATAAGCAAATTCATAGCCATTATCAGTTCACCTACGGAAAATGGAGATTTTTTCTCCGCCAAGATGGCGACGATTTCTGTACCGTCCAGCGTGCCTCCATAACGAATAACGACGCCCGACCCTATCCCGATAGCTAACCCGCCAAAGATAGCCGCAAGTATGGGTTCGGTTGTTGCGGCTGAACTACTATGAAATAGGCCGGTCATAAGTGACATAAGCAGTAAACCCACACTCGATGAGATAGCAAATATGCTGCCTAACTTTTTATAGCCCAAATATATGAAAGGTGCGTTTAGACAGAGTAGGAAAAAGCCGATGGGCAGCCCAGTAACATGTGTGGCAATGATTGAAATACCGACAACCCCACCATCAGTCAGGTGATTTGGTATCAAGAACGCCTGCAACCCCAGAGTAGCAACAGCTGCGCCAGATGCGATACTGGCGCTACGTCTTACTATCTTGCCTATATCTCGATGTGCAATTACTGCTTCTCTTTTTTTGGCTTTTTGATTTCTTTTCTTCCCTTATCTTTTGCCATGATTTCTCCTTTGGTTAATTAATACGGACATTCTTTGGTCACACTAGACATTTCCAGCCGCTGGTCTCCGTAAACGACGGCATGGGTGGTCCAGTACGGTTTGCTTTCGGGTATCTCGGTGGAACTACCTGGCTTTGGGGGACGCAAGCGGCCGATCCACATATCGGTAAGATCATAACTCCCATCCTGATTCCAGATAAGCTGTATCGACAGGTACTGAGTTGTCTCTGGCTTGGCGTTTTTGACTAAACGTGTAAAGATATCGTCTTTGAAAAGACGTCCGTAGAAGACAGTACTTTCATCTGTCGTTGCGATGACAGTACTATAGCCTATCGACCTTTGCATATTATATTCCATGGCGGTATCGGTACTGGGCGGTGCTAGGCGTGCGAGCATTTCCTTTGCCAAAAAATAGAGATGGGGTTGATATGCGATCTGCTTGCCTGCTTCCGAGCCTATCAGCTCAACGTATACTTCTCTGCCACTGGCAGTCTGCCCTATGAGATGCTTCATGATTATTACCTTTCCTTACCTCTGTACGTGACGAGCGACTTGCGAGCCAGCTGCCATAGAAGTTTCAGCACGCTTATCGTCCAACATCGCCCGCAAAAATAGATGCGCAACATCCACCACCGGCCCACTGGTTGGCGCATGAAACCATTTCATCCCCGGAGAGCTATTTACTTCCAGAATACGTGCTTTTCCGTCCGGCCCAACGATGAAGTCAATTGCAGCAAACCGCAAACCAAACACTCTCGCGATCTCGATAGATAAAGAGACTAACGTACGATCCCACTCGCTATGAGAGTACGATATTCTTTTTAGAGGGCGGTCCTCTGCGACAGACTGACCATACTGGCTCTCATGAACTCCGATAATCTCACCGTTCAAAAGCAAATAGCGTAGTTCTCTACCGGGTGCGTATTCTTCCAGTATATATTTCCCGATGTCAAAGGTATCCAGCTGTTTGGATGACTCTACGATATGCACGTCACGTGAATTACTACCCTTGATAGGCTTAACGACAATTTTTTTGTGCGTTGCCAAGAAATTTTGGGCATCCGTCCGATCTGTCGGAACAAGGTGGGACATAGTTGGAAAACCCCTGCGCGCCAGCACGAGCCTCGCAGCGTTTTTGTTGCCAACCATACTACTGCTCAACTGTGAGTTCATAGAACTAATTGAGTAATTGATGTATCGTTCACTGCCGTCGACTTGGATAGCAAATATCGAGCCGTCTTCAAGCCACTCTGGATGCAGGCTCATCTTTTCAGCCGCCCTAAACAATAGCTCAGCAGAGCAAAGCTTCTTACTATTCATATAGGTCTTTCTATTAGTTAGCGACGACCAAAGCCACCACGATAGTTTCCGCCACCCTGTGGACGTGGGCGATCTTCGCGCGGCTTCGCGACATTCACCACGATGGTGCGCTCTTCGAAGTCTTTGCCATCGAGTGTTTCGATCGCTTTTTGCGCATCGGCGTCGTTTTCCATTTCGACAAATCCAAACCCGCGCGAGCGGCCAGTTTCTCGATCAGTAGCGACTTCCGCACTCACCACGGTGCCAAACTGCGCGAACAGCGCGTTTAAGCTATCGTTGGTGGTATTAAAAGACAATTTGCCTACATATAATTTTGTTGCCATGGGTACATGAACCTTTCTATCAGCTAATATTGTGCGAGATAGGGTCTAGTGCAGTAGCCGAGAATAAAATGAGTTTGGTGCCACACTTGTACGCTTGGTTAAGGAGTAGAATAACTTGCTGTCACTAGTATATCAGACAATCGAAAAATATTCTATGTCAAACTAGCATACACCTTTAGTATATACTCTTGTCTCATTGGATATAAGATGCCACCCGCTAATTCAATACGAAAGATGCCTGCGCCCGAAGTCCTAAGGTCATTTGACAATATAATTACTTATGACTATACTTAACATCATGCAAGATTGCTTGGCAAATACGGGGAGTTCAATTATATCGCCAGCTATCATTGTTGTTTTTCTTATCGGTGCAGCACTTGCTATACTAAAGGCTGACAAACGACTGCGCTCTATGGTCGTCACGACAATCATCAGTATCGGAGGTATGCTACTAGTATACACGGGATCAGCTGCTTACGCTGCCCCAGTAACTACCTGCCCGGCACATGGTTCTGCGAGCCAGCCAGATACGACTACAGGTGCGCAAGGCAGTGTTCAGTCGACGAATGTCGGCCTCAATGATACACCATCAAACGGGGCTCAGTTCCTCCTCTCAAGTCTCATATTGATACTTCCGCCTAACCCATTAGCTGGTAGTACCGTAAGCCCCGACCAGAAGACTATTACTGTTCCTGGTGAGGGAGTCTACATTGCAGGCACGAGTGGTATTATTACGTTCACACCGGAGCCATCCTTTAGCGGTACGACCCACGGTATTATCTACTCACTTAAGGATACTCTGGGCGAAACTGTCAAAAACACATATACTCCCACTGTGACAGCGACGGTCGTTGCGTGCGCTGATCCTGCAAGCGAGACAAGAATTCTAGATCCAATCACTATCACTGAAGTTTATGGAATATCTGATAATACTATCGATAACTTTATAGCTAACTCAACCAACAGTCCGGCAATCGATCCAAGTGCCGTAGATCTTGATCCTACAATTTCAGGTATCCAGCAAACGATCTCACATCCATCAGAAGGGTGGAGTGCAGTATACAATCCGGCGACTGATCAATTGACTGTTAGTGTAACAGACTGGGCTATATTCTACGGTGTCACAGGGGCTGGACCTTTGTTCTCATATACTATTGCCCCGGTACCGAACTGCACACAACCCGCTGGCGGTAACGTCAATGTGTTCGTCATAAGTTAGCAGTCGTTGGAACAAGAAAATTACACATAACTGTTGACTCAACCTCGCTACGCTTAACTAACTCATATCATCAATAATTGTATCGACTATATCTTCAACGCTTAGCTCTTTAGTCAAGATTTTTTCGTTAGAAATCACGAGATAGTCTCTGTCGTTCCACCATTCACGCATTTCTTTTTCGCCAAATTCATGAGCATTTGGTTTGGTAGCGTGCCTGCGCAATGTTTCCTCAAATGGTATATCAAGATAATAGACGTACACTTCATCAAACCTATTTGCCAAGTGGCGAAGCATCGGGCCATACTTCTTTGTAACAAGTATCCCTTCGAGAATCACAATTCTTCCTTGCCTACGGCCGAACTCTACCACCAATTCGATTAGCTCAATCACTGAGCACTTTTCCGGCATATCGCGCTCTCGCAGCATGTCACGTCGCAGCACATCTTGCTGAACAAGCAGGGTGTTGCCACTCAAACCATCACTAATTCTAGCGCGTAGTTCCTTGGCAACGGTCGTTTTTCCGCTACCCGAATTTCCGCGGATGATGAGTGTTGAGGGCATGGCTATATAGTAGCAGAACCCCTATCTCATTGGTCAACTTCAACTATACTTCAGAGTTCTTGTCGATTAGTGCTGCTTGCACGCGGTAAGGTACAATCCTCACGAGGAAATTAGTGAGAATCTTGTTTGTGAATCCATAGGTAATCTCTGACTTTCCGCTCATCATTGCTGCATACGCCGCCTCAGCGACCGCATCGGCGGAGACGCCACGTTCCTTTGTGCCCGCCTTTGCCCGCACAAAGAAGTTCGTCTTTGTCGCACCGGGGTTGAGGTTTGTCACCGTCACGCCGTGAGGTGCCATAGTATGAGCAAGTGCTCGTGAGAAGCTTCTCACAAAAGCCTTTGTCGCATAGTACACCGGTTGTTTCGGGCCGGGTACAAATGCTGCGACTGATGCAACATTCAGGATCTTCCCTCGCTTTTTCTTTATGAAATCATTACCAAAATAGTGCGTCAGTTCCATCAGCGCCTGAATGTTTAGTTGCACCATGTCGGTGTTGTCGGCGATGTCTTCTTTGAAAAAATCACCGACCAGTCCAAAGCCAGCATTGTTGACGAGTATCTCGACACCGTCACTCTTTAGCTCGTCGTAAAGTTTTCGTGCTGCGCCCGGTCTTGATAAATCCGCTTGTTTGACGTCAACGTGCACCTTGTAATCTTTTCGCAGTTCCGTTTGTGCACGCTTGAGCTGCTCAATGTTTCGTGCCGCCAGGACGACATCATGGCCATGTGCTGCAGCGACCCGCGCCAGCGCGTAGCCAATCCCGCCCGACCCCCCAGTAATGAGTATCTTTTGCATAGTCGTATTGTAGCATTTTGGGGAGTATGGCCGATCCGCACCTAGGCCGTCAAGTGGTAACGAAAAGCCTTTTTGCAGCGAACCACAGAGTTTGCCCTGAACAAAGAAGCCAACAATCGAGTATTATAGTGGTATGAATAATTCACTTGACTCCACATTATCCTCATTAACTGCACCCATCCTGATAGTCATTGTTCTTCCCATTATTGTCTCACTAATCTTAGTTATAGCTCTCCTCGTTAAATTCTGGAATGGTATGACCGCGCTTGAAAGAATGTTGCCTCTCATCGACGACATTCACTACTGGATCCGTGCCCGCTACGAAAGTGATAAGCGAAACGGAGTAATTATAGAGGCCGACGCAGACAATGCGGAAAAAAAGATCTAGACAGAACTTGAAAGGATAATCCCTCACTAGATAAAATAAGCTGCATAATTTAAATAACACTCATGCGGAGGGTTCGGCAAAATAAAAACCACCTGTTCGGTGATTCTTATTTTGGCTCCCCATACAGGTCACGGAACTTAAACAGGGGTCGCGGGACACAAAACGAGACAAATGAGACACGAAACGCGTATATTTGAAGTGTCTCGTTTTTAGTCGAAATTAGTGGGGTTTTACGAACAAATCCCGCACTTTGATTGCCTATACTAGGCGTATTTTGCGCCCGCGGCTATCTTTGCGAACCTTTGCCATTTTCTTGTCTTCTCCAAACTTAAAATCATAGTTTCGGATGAACTTTGGTACCGATTCATCGTTATCTCGCATAGGTATGAATACCCTAAGTAATGGGTTCATTTCTCCAGACAATACTGGTATGCTTGTTGGCTTAACGACACCACTCTTGAGTGTGATCTCAGCTGGTACACTGCCAAGCATCAACTTATCGAAATAGACGAGGACTGATTCACGCATATCACGATTATAGAACTCGTCTTTCGGCTTGGTTGCTGATACTGTTGGTTCTTTGGGCTCTACTTTCGGAACGTAACCATTCTTCATTCGTTGCTCAACTAGTTTGCGTATTTCTTCTTCACTTTCGTAGGCTCGCAGACTTCCTGATAAGAATCCGAGCCTATAACTTACACCAGCACTCATTAATCGCCAGTTAGTATCCTCTAGCACCTTCTCTATGGCCTTATGCAGGGTTTTCTTGCTGTCATACTCTTCACGGTCGTCTTTGGTATCAAGGCAGCTGAATTCAAGTGATACTTCACGACCAATCTGCGGATCGCCAAGCTTAAAATCACTATAGCCACCTTCTGTGAAAATTGGCTCAAGTAATTCCTTAAGTTGGACTATTTTGAGCTTCTTTACCTGTTTAATACCGTCATGCACATCAACATGCTGGACTTTATCCTCGGCTGTAGCGTGAAGTTTCGCCATTCTTTCAAAGTGTCTCAGCTTTTGATCGTATTTAAACATCATATCTTTGTCGAAAACGAAGCGTTTACGGTCTAACTCTAGATATGGATCGACAGGTTCAGGCTCTTTTTTATCAGAAGATAGATCAAGTGTATCGGTTTTAACGTGCTTACATTTCTCACAGGTCTCAGTCCATGTGATAACACCGAACTCTTTGGTAGTCTTTGAGGTAGTATTACCGCCACATTTGTCGCACTCGTGCTTCGCGCCCTCCCAATCGGTGCCGTCTTCCCAAAGAGCCATGCGCTTATTGCACTCTACGCATTCAAACATGATAAGTATGTCATCGTCTTTGCGGTTATCTCGGCGCATGTAATCTTTGCTGATAACTCGCATATCTTTACCACAACTACGGCAGTAGGTACCGCCAGAAATATGGGCCGAGGCTAGACGGTCATCTTTTTTCTGATCTTCTTCCATCCACTTGGCGATAGTGGCATCTCGATTCTCGGCTCGTGAAGCAGCTGCCGATTCAACGAACCAAAAGTAGAGTTTACTGTACAGCAAGTACCAACCAGGTAGCCTTTCCGTCAGCTCCTTTTTAGTGAGCTTCTTCTCCATAATCTTGAAGGTGTCGTTTACTATGCACTCGCCCGAACGACATTTATCAACGGTGCCATCGTCGTAGCGATCTTCATAATGTTGGCTTTCTTTTAGATGTGTGTACACATCTATATTTTACGCCCGAGTTTTATGTAGGTAAATATATAGGTTATACTGCTTATGGTAGTCGCAGCTCAGGCTCGGTCCTGAGCAACTCATAGCTTACATGGTGCTTAAATCACCAGTAAGCTATTTCTTTTTAGTACCGTAGGGGCTTTGATTCGTAGGCTTTAGGCTTACGTTAATCTTGCCAGCTTGGTTTTGTACTGAAGCTGGTGAACGTTGCATCTTCAGACCAATCACACGTGTTGGCGTGTTGTGCTGTGCCAGCGATTTAAGCTGTGCATTAGATGCAGGTGTCCATGCTTTACCGGAATTAGCAGGTTGTTTGGGCATGTTTACCTTCCTTGAGACCGATTTATAACGTACGGCAGTCTCTTGGTTATATCTTATGAACCGAGTCACAAGAATACGACCGTTTAGTCCGTACCCTGTTCACTAGAAGTTTGTATTTTTCCAAGGAAAAGGGTGCAGATTATACCAGGCTCTTACGCCTCCCACCGCTTTCCTCTTACATAAGAGGTACTTACATTATAGTCCTCATGCTTTACGCTACATATTGTGTAATTTACATTACATAAGACGCTATATATGCTTATGCTTAACTATTTTTACTAGAGATTATGTGATCTACAGTTTCAGCCTGTTCTTCATCCGAAGCATATGGAGCTTGTAGGTGAATTGGTCGAGGGAAACTAAGTGAACTAAAGAGCAAATCGCCTCTACCTAGTAGATTTTCTGCACCACCTACATCAATTAATGCTTCGCTATCAACTCTCGAAGCGGTCTTAAAAGCTATTTTAGTAACGAAGTTTGCCCTAAGTAAGCTTGGTAATACATCTTCACTAGGCCTGCTGGTACCAATGTAGATATGGATACCAACCGCTGCCGACTTCTGTAGGAGTTTTATAAACGATTTCTGATAGTATTCGCCGTCAACCATCATCAAATCTGCAACTTCATCTATGATGAGTACTACAAATGGCATATGGCCTTTGCTCGATAAATTATATTCATCGACGTTCTTAGTATTACTATCCACAAGAGTATCGAATCGATCTTCCATCTCGTTGAGCAACCAATCCATAGCATTTTTCGAATCATCTGGAGTTGTAATAACTGGTCGGATCAAGTGGGGGATGCCATTGTACTGCGTAAATTGCACCATCTTAGGATCGATCAACAGAAGCTTAAGATCATCGGACGAATAGCGATGCAGAAGACTCAGGATCAGTGTCCCTTCTGTGAAGTTTGATTTACCTGAACCAGTTTGCCCGCCAGCCATGATATGTGGCAACTTGTGCATGTCGGCAATAACAAACTTTCCTGATTCGTCCTTTCCGACTGGGAACAATAACGAACCTTCGGCATTTTTATATTCTTCAGAATCAAGAGCGTCTTGTAGGGCATAGAATTCTTGCGCTACTTTGCTAGGTTCATCACTAAACCTATAGTCTTTCAGTTTAGTGAGTACCATGTCGATTTCTTCACGCTTTTCTTCTACAAAACTTGGAAAATTATCAGCCGTTATTGGTAGGTTTATTTCCGTTGTGAACTCTAACCCTGTTTCTCCGAAAGTACCTAATTCTTCACCTTCGTCGTCATACTCAGGAACATGATTAACGCTAACCTTTGTGTGATCTGGCGTAACGGAATGTAACTCATTATCAAATTTATCATTCATTGTTTTCTTAGGATCAAAACCATACTCACTAAATTTCAGAGTTAGGGGCGCTTTGTTACCCAAAACGCTGAATTTATGACGCACAACTATGGCGTGTCCAAATTTATCGCTCACAGTTTCATACTCGTAGCCGAGCTCATCAAATACTGCTTGGACTGATTTTATGAGTTGCTCATCTACATCCGAACTACTAGCAATTTGCGTCAGTTCATCAGTATCAACATTAATCATCCAGCCACCACCTAAGTGCATCGTGACACCGCCACGACCAGTGTAGTAATTCTGCCACTTGCGGTCTTTCGTATTCATCGGCAGCCACATCTCAGGAGGTTTATCGGTAATTAAACCTTGTTCAAATAACTTGCGAAATAGTTCTTCGTCCATGCAATTTACCTCCTTTATTTTCCTACCGTTGCAGGTATAGGAAAACTGTTTATGAAATTTCTCAGCTGATCAGGATTCTTTGATAAATCTACTTCTATCCAATTATCTAGTAAATCGTGTTCAATTAACGATTGCTTCTCTTCGTAGAATAAGTCATCGTCAAACCATAGAAACGGCTTAGAGAAATCAATAGCACGTGTCTTCGCTAGATCCCAGCTGGTTGGCTTTATCTTTTTCATAAGCTGGGCTGTTTCGGTATCAAACAAATGCCCTATGTGTTGTATCGGTACATTAGCATCTCCCTGACAATGAGTAGTCAACCAATAGGTTGAATCAGGAAACTTCCCAAGAACATATTTCAGAAATTCGGGTGCGTGGTTAGCTGGGTTTAGGTCGTTTGCCAATAGCACTCCGTCGATGTCTAAGTAGATATTCGTCATAGGTCTCGCAACTTTCTAAATATTTCAACCATAGCGAGAGTATCGAGTTTGCAGTATTCAATTAGGTCGGCAAGAATCTGATCTTTTTGATCAGCTCGTTTGTTGTCCAGTACCGCTTCCATCCAAAGCCTTTGCGCAGAACCACCTTCCTGTATACCGAGGTCTTTGTAAGATAGTTCAGGACATATAACTGGCAACACCTGCTTGATACTGGCACTCCCTTCGAAGCGTGGATCATCGTACCATTTGCTTTTGAACGGAACCATAAGATCGACAACTCTGTTGTTTATGGCATCCATTGCGTCTTTATATTCGGGTAGCATTTCACCGAGCTCACTATTACGAGCTTTTTCAAATCCTTCGTACCAAACCAGTACACTTCCAGAGTAACCAATGTCTTTAATGAGTTGCTCTGCGAGCGGTAGAGCTGGATCGCAGTTGTCATGGTGCAGATATTCCTTCCAATCAAGTTCTGCATCTGGCGACTGAAGAATGTGTAATGAGTATTGGAATGGTACTTGCTGGTAAGGACGATGCCCGTCAAAATACGGTACAAGGCTCATTAACGTTTCGTAATCTAAGAAATATAGTGGGTATTTCAGCTGACCCAAGAAGTCAGTTACTTTATCGTGCTGGATAGTTGGTGCTGTATCAGCTGGATATTCTTTTGGAGGTTGCGGAACAATAGCTTCATAAACCTGTAGCCAACTTTTCTTTGACCCAAGCTTTGCAAGGTCTGGGGACGGGTCGGGCATAGTCTTCTGCTGAGCTGTAGCTAGTGCTAGAGGCATGTATTTTGCAGTAGCATCACTTCGTTTCCGAACTTTAATAGTTACATCTTCAATATGGTTAATCTTGTCTGCCTCAATAGCGCCATGTCTAACATATTGATTGTTAACATGTATTACGTAGGTGTTCCGCACTTTCAATCCAGTACCTTCTAATACGGCTGTCTGAAATGCGAGATCAAATTCATGTTCGACCTTAGCACTGGTGCTGGCCTTGATTTCGTAGAGGTCTACTTCTTTGTCGCCAACAAAACTAACAATGTCGCAGATGCAAGTAAAGTCCTGCCACTCAAATCGTGGTTGGAATAATACTTGAGTCCCATTTTTGATTGCATCCTGTGTTCTCTGTGGCAAAGACAAGTATTCATTATAGTCAGAGAAACCAAGTGTTGCACCTTCGGGAAATAGAGACTCGGCATATGGTTCAAATTGATGACCCGCATCAAATAATGCTTGGGTATTTTCATCTACTGGCGGCAACTTCTTAGGGTCGTTCTTTTTAAGCCACAGCCATGCTGGCTGTTTCAAGAACATCATATATTCAGATTTTGAAAGTTGCATGCTCATACTTGAGACCTGCTACAATCCCAAGCTCTCGTACACGGACGCTTTATAGTAATACGGTCCCGTATCGTCGCTCGATGCAAATTCGGTTGCATAATTATCGAGTGCATATTTTATGATCTTTGGTTGAAAAGAGACTGACATCGTGTAGTAATCATCATCTAACAGAGGCTTTGGGATGAAGTTCCTGTCTATCTTACGATCACCATCAAGATTAGCGATAACAACAGGTAAGCCTAAGGAAATCATTGTTTCTACCTCATAGGCTAGAAACGAAACGCCGTCACCGCCTTTTTTCTTGGCACTTGCACTACCTAGAAGTACAAATTGTTTGGCATTTTTCATGCGTTCACGTAAATTTGCTTTAATCGTCTCTGGTTTACTAGTATCCCTTGAGACGTATAGGTCATGAGCATCAAAAAAATCAAAATCTATGTTCTCATTCTTCTTCCACGCTTCCATTAGTCTGTAATAGGTAATGTCCTCACTTGCAAATGCGATGTATGTTTTATTTCGATAACTCATAGATTAACTACCTATCCTTTCAATTCGAAGAAATTAATTTTATCTTTTACAGATTCATGTATAACAATTGTGACTTTTGCGGGGTGCCGTACTTTTACGCGTGAGACCTTGAATGACCATATAAGTAACTCTAGTAATTCCTGTTCACTTACGTGTGCGTCTTTGAAACGAGTAATGCCAGCACCCATCAAGGGTACAGCAACTGACTTACTAGAATATACGCGGTCAACTTCTTCCCAGAAAGTCATAAGACAGTTGATGAAATCACGCATAGATAAGTAAGCCTTGTTGTCCTTATCAAATTTTGAAAATGCAACTAATAAATAATCATCAGCAACATGGATTGAGCCGAGTTTGTACTGTATTTTTTTACCAGATTTGCGAGAACTATTTTCATTTTGCTTCATTTCGGCTAAATGTGTATCGTCTGTAATAGCCTTGTCTAGAACTGCTACATCTGTCACGTGATTTTCAATGTACCTACCATTCAATGATGATTTTGCAATTAACTTATCATCAACAACTGTGTCGAAATATTCATTAAAATTTATGACTCTAAGCTCGCCTTCCTCAAAAATATCACCGATTTTTACTTCAAGAGGTGAGCCATTTATGTTTAACTTTTTTGACGTAGTTTTGTTGGCTAGTATCCATAAAATTACATAGCTTGTAAAAAGCGCTAGAGCAATTCCAATAAACACCAAAACTTTATATTCATCAGGAACGTTCACAGCTACAAAAAATAGCGATGCAAATACACTGATGCCTGAAACGAATAGAAGGTATCTTTTCCATAAAATCCTACTAAAGAAAGCTACTTTTATTTTCATAGTAAACCTACGCTCCTATAGATATCATCATTGTAATAAAACGGACCAGTCTTGCCATTTCGTTGATTCTCATAGTGCCAAGTCTCCCATGCTTCTAAGGCAAACTGCAGAATCTTTGGGCTATAAGATATGTGGACTGCGAGCGCATTTCGAAGTATTGGTGGGCATAAAAAGTTATCATGACTGCGTTGTTGATTGAGATTAACTACAATAATTGGCAAGTTCATTGAAAGGGCGAGATCAATCTCCCAACGAACAAATCTGTAAAGATTCTTAGTGTTCTGTCCCACAAGCAGAACAAAAACTTTACTGTTATTCATGCGCTCCCTCAAGCTGCGCTTAATACTTTCTTCTGTGCTTGTGTCACGTGCCTGTCTTAGGCTATGGGCATCATGAAAATTAAATTCGGTATTATCATTTTGTTTCCAAGCCTTCATCAGGCTATACGACCGCATATCGGAATCTCCGTCAAAAGCCACATAAGTCTTATTCCGATATGCCATACTTGTTACCGAATCTTTCTGTTAAGCATTTTCTATATCTCCGTTTTGGACAAAACTTCCCAAATTTTTGTCGTAATGGTACTCAACTACGTCTCCGTTTTGGAGCATATTTACAGCTTGCTCAATAGCGAGTAGTGGAACTGAATACCACTCACTGGGAGTATACTCACGACCGTCTTTGTCTATGATTTTTAGATCAACCTTTACATCGGCAAAAATGCGATGGATAAAATGCTCAACTTTTTGAGGATTGTAGTCGCCAGTAAGTACGTAACTATCAACAACTTCAACACCCGACATTAAATATGTCGGATCTTTTTCGGCATCCTTAATGCGTTCTGTAATCGTAGTGGTAGAAAACCCTATTTTATGAAGATCTTTAACTGAAGTAATCTTCTCGTCACTGCTCTTTGACGAGAGCACATAAATATATCCCGCCACAGAGTCAGTATCTTCAAGCTGGATTTCGCCAGTGTATTCTTTATCGACTACGACATACCCATCATCATAGAGCTGACTCGCAAGTGATCGTAGGAACATGTTAGATTCTGTGCCATTCTCGAAAATTACTCTAATGCGTTCTTTTGCTCTTCCATGAACAATCTTTGCCTCACCTACGGCATCGATATAGCACATAAGACCTCCGCTTACGAAATAGCGTTTGGGTTGGAGTGAGGTTACGTTCGTGAATCGTACAAGTTTACTGACACCATCTTTGAGTTTTGATTGTTGCTCTGCAAACCCGTCTTTAAAGCTTGAGAAATCAGCTGCTGGTTTGCGTTTTGCAACGTATTCGGGGGAAGCCTTAATGCCCGTGCTGGGTACATGTTTCATTTTCAGTATGTCATCACCAACACCTTCAAATAATCCAAAAGTATCTTCTGTGAATAATTCATCAATTGATTCAGGTGCTTCTGGAACTTCCAGTAATCCAAGACTATCGACAGGTTCAAGTGCTTCGACTTTATCTTTATTGGCTTTGATTGAATTTAATCTTGCGGCAAGTGATGCCTCACTAATGTCAGTTGCGTTTATGTCTGGTAGGCGATCATTCGTTTCAACAAACTCCGTAATCTGCTTAAATGATGCCGTAAGTCTATCGTCAGGAGTGATTGGCTTAGCTTTCTGAGGAGCTGTAAAGAGGCCGTCAGCATCTGATTCAAACAGATTTACGAGGTCATCAGAAAAATCCATTATTTTTGTTGTTCCTTTTCTCGCAACCATGCAGCTTTTCGTGCCGTTAGGTATGCCTGTGCTTGAGCTAATAGCTTTTCACTTTTGTCACTTGTGTTTAATGCAGGATACTTTCCGTTATGGGCAACTACGAAAGCTTTAATTTGTGGCACAAGTGCAAGAGCGTCTTCGTCGCTCATATCAATTCGGGAACCCGCAATAGTATCCTGAATGACACGGAATACATCGACACCAACTCGCTTAGATATAACTTCAAATGCATGCTGGAACGGATTGATCGAGTCAATTAGATCGATACTGAGTTCATCTAAGTTAACAAAACTATTGGCAAGAGTAATGAATTTCTTGTCACCATCTTCAGTTATCTTTGCCGTTTTGAATGCTAGATTACTTGCAAGGTACTGGCGAGTAACTTCTACTTCCTCTTCTGTGAGGCCAGGCAATCTTTCACGTATAATTTTGGACTGCAAATGCTTCATATAATCACCCGTATGGCCATTAGCAGCTGCACGTTGAATTTGCGTATCTTGTAATACTGCTGCTGTTAAGTCTTCAAGTTCAGTTGCTAGAATATGTTTTACACGATCAGATGGTGGGTTCTTTAGACCTTTCACGAATACTTCACCAGCTTTCGTTTTCTGATCAGGAGAAGTACGTGGAGTGAACGTGAAGTTTGGAGCGAGAACTTGTTCCATTAGTAATGAGGCCGTTATCGCTTTAAGCATATTGTTAACCGATACCTGTATATCGTCACTTGTACCGTTTGGTTGGACTATGAGATTTGTAAATTGAGCATGAGATTTGTTGTAGCTATCACGGGTACATCGGCCAATAATCTGAACTATTTCTGTGAGACTTGCTCGGTAACCGATTGTTAGTGCTTGTTCACAATATGGCCAGTCAAAGCCTTCTTTAGCCATACCTAGTGCGATGATAATATCTACGCCAGCGATATCATTCTTGGCAACTTCACTAAGATACTTGGTAATTTTTGCACGGTGCAACGGATCGTCTTCCACTAAGTTAGCAACTTTAAGTCTACGGCCGTCTGAGGTCTCGATGATTTCAATACCCGTAGTGCTGTCCTGTTCAATCCACGTACCAATAAGGTCAAATATCTGAGTCACTTCCTCGTGTTTGCCAACCTGTGTAGACTCCTTAGAGTTCACATTTGGAATGTGTATGATTGTCTTTTTGGTAGTATCGAGGACGGCTTCTAATGCACCGTCATCGAGATAGCTACCAGTATAGAAGTGATAGCCAATACCAAGCGTTTTAAGGTATGTGTAGCCATTAAGCTGTTCGTAGTAGGTATAGGTAACTTTATCAAATTCCGACTCGTCCTCTGGCGTCAATATTGGTATTGCATCGCCACGGAAATAAGACCCCGTCATAGCAATTATCTGAATGTTAGTGTCGTTCATTACTCGGTGGAGTAATTCACCTAGACGACTATCCTCGCTTACTGAAACATGGTGGAACTCATCTATGGCCAAAACTGTATCGTTGAATAGCTCCCTAGGAAGATCTTCGGATTCAAATGCAAAACGAAGTGTAGCGTGTGTACAAACAAGAATTTTGTCATCCGATTTCATGAAACTCGTAAATGACTTTACTTTTGATTTGTCATCGCCAGTGCCGAGACAAAGGTTGTTTTTATCTTCTACTTCCCAGTCTGCAAAGAAACCTGCATCCGAAAGATTTATGCTTGCGAACGAAGAACCGATAGACTTTTCAGGTACAGCTACAATGACTTTTTTCTTGCCTTGATTAATAAGCTTATCGAGACCTACATACATGAGCGCACGAGATTTACCTGAAGCAGGTGGTGCTTTTATTAGTAGATGGTTACTGTTTCGCTTTTCGAATGCACGGCGTTGCATTTCTCGCATTCCCATACTGTCTGTCTGGGTGCTTTCACCAGTCTGCTCATACGTTACGTCGATGATATTTAGGGTCTCTTCGTTCATTTTGTTTTCTCCTTTTCAGCTTTGGTCATTTGTTCGTATAACGAAAACAAGTCAACGAGGCGTTCTTCGTCATTGCTGTATGGTTTTGGCCGATAGAGTCTATCTACTGCAAGATCAAGTTCATGATGTGCTTGTCGTAAATCTTCAGGCATTTTGGCGGGATCATACATTTCGGCTAAAGTTTTCTCGCTGTGATTCTCTCGAACTAGCAAAACGTTACGTGCCAAATTAGATAGTGTTTTCTTATGGGCCTCCGAAATGAACGGTACCGGATAATTGTTATATACGATTGCAGATGAATACCTGAAGCTTGTACCTAAGTAGCCCGCTACACTCCTCACCCAGGCAACATGCATCTTTGAAGTAATTAGCGCAAAATCAGATAAATCTGCGTTCGGAATTGTCTGACAACTATCAATTGCAATTGTGTCACTAGTGTAAAATGCAAACGGAATATAGTCTCTATTTTCTGATGTAGTCCTAGGAACAACAATGAATGTGTGCGGATTATTCATATCCCTAAATCTGTAAGGTAATAGCGCTAGCTTCTGTGCACCAACGTCCTTACTAGACTCCCTGAACTCCTTGATTCTTTTAACTTTATCGGCAACTACTGGTATATGCGAAACTTTTTCGTAATCAATTTTACTTGGTAGCCACAGACACCATCTATCTATTCCATGCAGGAACTCTTTGCCGCCAATTACTTTTTTTATGTATTTAGTAGCTTCAGGAAATCTATCATTTAGCTCACTTTTTTCTGCTTCAGATAAGAACAAGTGCCCACCATCCACGGGTTTATTGCCATATACCATTGCTGAGAGGTTTGATATTTGCTGTCTACGCGAACCGATTATCACATTGTCCGACTCAATCAGATATGGACTGATGTTATAAACTTCTTGACGTATATTATGATCAAAAATATAGCTTTTTCTCTTATGCGTATTATTTCGGAGACAAAGTATTACGCAAACTACAGCCGCTGACCCGACTGCATTGTTTGTCCATTTAAATGGCTTATGAACAAAGCCGATTTCATTACCATCTAATAGATATGGCCAAATTAATTCAACTTGCTCACCTTGACATATCGACTTGGTAGAAACGAAAGCTAACTGAGCATTACTGTCCTTAATGTAATCAGCCCCCAATTTAAACCACGCAGCAATCAGATCAAGGTTTTTATAGTTTCGGAAATTTTTGAATACGTGCGCCATGTCTCGTTTTTGATCTGCATCTTGCATACTAGAACCGAGGTAAGGAGGGTTACCGATTAGGTATATTTCATCCCAGTACTTCTGGTCCAAGTCTTCATCGCTAATAAGACTTTCCTGTTCATGCTCTTGTTCAAGCTCTATAAGGTATTGTTGATCTGGCTTTTGTTTGTCAATGGAATGTGGGATGTTCGGACACACGTCTTTCCAATCAATTTGCATAGAGTTAGCCTCTACTATCTTTGCGTTGTCCTTGAGTGGAATGAGTATAATTTCTTTGCCAAAGTGCTCTTCAAACTCAATATTCATCTGGTGTTTAGCAAGATACAGTGAAAGAATTGCAATCTCATGTGCAAAATCATCGATCTCGATCCCGTAAAAGTTATCGAGTTTTATACGAGATTCTAGCCTACCGCTAAGCATCGCTCGTTTGTAGTCGTCACTAAACAACCTGTCGATGATTCCGTGTTCTATCTTTCGGAGTTCCTTGTAGGCAATAATCAAGAAGTTGCCTGAGCCACAAGCTGGGTCAAATACTTTTATCTTGCTAATTCTATCCCAAAGTCTTTCGAGCTTCTTTGGGTTATCATAGTTTGCGTCAAATTGTTCTCGTAGCTCATCGATGAATAAGGGCTCAATTGTACGCATTATGTTGGGTACGCTCGTATAGTGCATGCCGTTATTCGCACGATGATCTTCATCGACAATGCTTTGGAACATCGACCCGAAAATATCAGGATTAATTAATGCCCAGTTTTGGTTGCCACAATCAAGAATTAGCTTGCGAGCCTGTGCATTAAATTTTGGAATAGCAATATTGTGCTTCTTGGTATCAAAAATCGTTCCGTTTACGTATGGGAATTTTGAATATGGGCTTGTGAATGCAGATTTATCTTCTGTATCAAGTGAATCAAATAGAGTTCTAAGAAATTCATCGAGATCGCTTCCGTCAGTTTGTGTGTAATCTTTAATTGAGCTTGTGAAAATTGATGATTCTGTCTTACTAAAAATTTTGGTGTCTTCAGCGAAGAAACAAAATAATAGGCGTGAGAAAAACACATTTAAGTCATGGCGAAAGGTGCTTTTTGGATCTGCCAGTTTGTCTCTGTTTACTCGTTCGATCTCCGCATACAGATCCTTCATCTTATCGGCGGCACGGCGATCGGCTACGGCTTCGGTCTTTTCGCTTGTAACTTCATCGCCTGTCCAGCCGTAAAAGAAGTCAACATTGCGATCAATGTCTCGGAGCTTTATATCAAGTGTAGTGTCTTTCTTAATATCTTTTGCAACGAGTTGGTCGTAATCGGTTGCGATTAAATATCTAGGGTTGTACCGAACAACGAGTGGGTCTTTATCTAGCGAGTCGATGACTGAGCGCAAATTACCGCTCGGCACATGCTTGAAATAGACAACGCCTCGTTGCAGGACGTCATTCTCGCTATCCTCGGCGAGATTAAGTGCACCACTGCGTAGTTTTGTAATAGCCGATGCAGAACGTCCGTAGGCCGCAAGTAGTTCAAAAATTACATCTTTGGTATAAGATTCACGATTAGCGATTTCGGCTACGTTTCTCTGAGCCTCTGCAAATGTTAATCTCATTGTTTTTTACTCTGTAATTTTATCGCCATATTACACAACATTATACCTTAAATACAGATGTAATAACATCGTTGGCAGTATAATAAACGCATGGTAAAAGCCAAAGCAGACAATTATTGGGAGCCACATACAAGAATCCTAGAATCCATGCCTCGTTTTCAGGCTGCAATATCTGGTGTTCGTAAGCGTTTGGGTATCCCTGCTACAGGTATTCCAGTGGAGGATAGGGCTGATTGGTTTGAGAATTTCTTTCGCAATCCTGACGAAGATACGGCAAGCCGATACGGTTGGGCTTATGGTTATCAGTTGCTTCCGCCAAACAAACAATTGCTTGATGAACTTGATAATCTGCGTATGGAGTTCAATCTAGACCCACGCTGGCTACACCCGTTGTTTAACTACATATTTTCTGCAGAGAAGTCACTCGAGGCACCATCTAATCAAAGCGCATGGCCATCGCCAAAGATGAATGACGTTAGATTGCCCAAAGAACAACTACGAGTCACAAGCCTTAATATCCGAATTGAAAAAGATACCACCA
Organism: Saccharimonas aalborgensis (SeqCode); assembly: GCA_049288955.1. Taxonomy (GTDB): domain Bacteria; phylum Patescibacteriota; class Saccharimonadia; order Saccharimonadales; family Saccharimonadaceae; genus Saccharimonas; species Saccharimonas aalborgensis_A. The sequence goes on along the minus strand of JBAQIS010000009.1, from coordinate 7,195 downwards.
TTCATGATATTGAAGCAATTTGGCCTAGTGTTAAAAAATACCAAGAATACATGGACTCAGAAATACCTTCGCGCCGTGATCCGATACAGGCAGAAACCATCAAGCGTTATAAAAAACTCATGGAACTAAGGGCTGACAAGAAAAACACCTACGATAAAATCGCAAATGATTACCCCAAATTAGGTTTTGATACTGGCGAAGATGTACGTGGTTTTATCCGTAGGATTGAAAAGCGATTTAAAAAGCGGTCTACGTTACGTGACCTACCGAACCTCTACTGGCACAACTAATAGCGTGGGATAGTGTCTCCATATAAGGAGATACTATGACGAATAACAATTTAGAGGTTACTTACCAAAATGTAAAAGAACTAAACCCTGCACCTTACAATCCACGCAAATGGAGTAACGATGCTATTGCCCAGCTTACTGATAGCATAAAAAGCTTCGGTTTAGTCGATCCGATTTTAGTAAACGGCTCACCTGATCGCAAGAATGTAGTTATAGGTGGGCACTTTAGGCTCAAGGTTGCGAAAGACCTTGGGATCAAAGAAGTGCCCGTTGTTTATGTAGACATACCTGATATCGAGCGAGAAAAAGAACTAAACGTTCGACTAAATAAGAATCTTGGGGACTGGGATTATGAACTATTAGCAGAGTTCGATGAAACACTACTTAGTACAATCGGCTTCGATAGCGAGGAGATCGATGCAATTTTTGACCTCGCGGTTGATGAGCCCGAAACATTTGATCTCGAAAAAGAGCTAAAGAAACTTGATATTAGCAAGATCACTGTGCAAAAAGGCGATGTATATCAGCTTGGCGATTCACGTTTAATGTGTGGAGATTCAACTGTCGAAGCCGACTTTGATAAGTTGATGAATGGCGAACAAGCCGATATGTGCATGACAGATCCGCCATATATTCTTGATTACTTACATGCAAAACGTGGAGGTAAGCCAGTTACAGGCTTTGGAGCAAAGCGCAACCGCCGATATCTTGAAACAGATGTTTTGCCTGATAACTTTACCGAGCTATGGATGGCTAATGTTGCAAAGTATGCGAAGCCAGACTACTCCATTATTGTGTACGAAAACTGGAAAAACCTCCGTGTCATTTGGGCTGAAATGGAAAAATACTGGAAAGTTAAAAATATGATCGTGTGGCATTTACCCAACCGACATCAAGGTTTTGCGGCTAAATACAAATTCTTTAGTAAGCATGATATTGCGATGGTTGGAGCTTCTGGCGACGTGCAGTATAACCACGACGAAGAACCTGATGGCCTGCAAGAAGAATATGAAACGGCATTATATGCAATTGGTGGAAAACCCCAGTGGGAGGGTTACGAGGGTGGTAAAAAATACCAGCCAACCGATTTTATCAGCTATATGGCTAGCGATGAAAAACACTCAGGACAAGGAGTTATTTTTGGCACTAAACCAATTGAAATATTGGTGCCCTACATCAAGGTGCTCACAAAACGTGGCGACCTCGTGGTTGAACCCTTCTGCGGTAGTGGATCAACTCTGATTGCTAGTACCAAGCTAAAACGCCGATGTAACATCATGGAGAAAAGCCCAACGTATGCTGAAGTAGCGTTACACAGGTGGGAAAAACTAACAGGTCAAAAGCGGGTTAAGTTATGAGCCGTAACCTTGCTAGTGATAAAAAGAAGCTACTAGAAAAGCTTCGAAAAACTCCAATTGTTGAAGTTGCGTGTAAGCAATCGGGCGTACCACGCAGTACTTATTACCGCTGGCGTAAAGACGATGAAGATTTTGCAAACGAATGCGATGAAGCTATAGAACATAGTGCAGGACTCATAAATGATATGGCCGAAAGCCAGTTGATATCTGCCATTAAAGACAAGAATATGTCGGCCATTTTCTTTTGGCTAAAGCACCATCACAAGTCTTATAAAACTCGCATCGAGGTAAACGCCAAGCTACAAACCATACAACAGGAATTAACGCCTGAGCAAACTGAAGTTGTATCACGTGCGCTTCAACTTGCAGGATTAACAACCGAGGATGAAACTGATGAAACAAGCTAACCTACAGAAGAAACTCTTTGCCGACCATAAGGTTCGTGCGGAAGTTACATCACAAAGCCATCAGTGGTTCTTTTCTACTTATTTTTCGAATTACTTAACTCATGCCACTGCTGACCTGCACCGTGACCTGTTTTCAATAACTGAAGATGAAACCCTGCCACTAGCTGTCATCGTGGCATTCCGAGGATCGGCAAAATCTACAATATTAACAATGAGCTACCCAATATGGGCGGTGGTCGGACGACAGCAAAAGAAATTCGTGTTAATTGCCAGTCAGACTCAATACCAAGCACGAGTACACCTAACTAATATTAAGCGTGAACTTGAAAGCAACGAGCTACTGGCCAATGATATGGGCCCGTTCATAGAGCAACGTGAAGAATGGGGATCAACATCCCTGTACATACCAAAGTACAACGCTAGAATCACGGCAATTAGCACCGAACAAAGTGTGCGAGGTATTCGACACGGTGCCTTTCGGCCTGATTTAATCATCGCCGATGATGTCGAAGATATGGCGTCGGTAAAAACTCGTGAAGGGCGCAACAAAACTTTTGATTGGTATACGAGCGAGATTATCCCAGCTGGCGATACCTACACTAAGCGTATTGCAGTCGGCAATCTTCTGCACGAAGACTCACTACTCATGAGACTTAAGGAGCGTATCGAAAACCATGAAATTGACGGCATATATCGTGAATGGCCTATTGTACGCTCAGGCGCAAGTTTATGGCCCGGCAAATATCCCGATAAAGCAGCGATTAATAATCTAAGGCGAAATGTTGGTAACAAAATTGCTTGGGAGCGTGAATACATGCTTCGTATTATTCCTGACGAAGATCAGGTTATTGATGCCAAATGGATGCAGTACTATGATGAGCTGCCTGAAAAGACAGAAGACAATGAATATATCAATTCGTTCTTGTCTGTTGACCTTGCGATATCCCAGAGCGCAACAGCTGACTATACGGCTATAATCATAATCCATGTATTTGGGTTCAAGCCCGAAAACCGTCGCTACTATATTGATAAGAAATTTATTAACAAAAAGATCACTCACCTCGCAACGCTCGACACCATTGCTTCGTTGTATCAAGCCGTAAATGCAGATTCAAAACAAGTGCCAATAGTATTAGTCGAGCAAGTTCAGTACCAAGCAGCGGTAATTGAACAACTCAACGACCGTGAGATTAAGTCTAAAGGCATCAAAATCCATAACGATAAACGAGCAAGGCTTCAATTGGCAAGTTCGCTCTTTGAGCAAGGTATGGTGTATTTTCCCAAGGAACGTGCAATCGCACCAATAGTGCAACAACTTGTGGGATTTGGCGTTGAAAAACATGACGACCTAGCCGATGCAGTATCGATGGGGCTGAATTACATACAAACCAATGTGAAGTGGGAGGTGGTATTTGGGTTTGCATTCTTGGGGGTCCATGAGGAAATGAATGAATTCTATGGAATTAAATACTTGGACGAGGAGAAAAAAAGACGCTAGCTTTTATTAATCTTTGCGGTACCTTTGCTTTGAAAGGAATATGATGAACGAATTAGATAAGAAACGAACAGGAACAAGCTTTAAGGGCTATATGTATGCTCAGTATGACCAATTGGTTGCTGTGTTCGGTCTGCCAAGGCAACCGCATCACTCCGATAATAAAATTGATGTTGAATGGATTATTGATACACCCTACGGCGTTGCTACTATTTATAACTATAAAGACGGTAAGGCCTATCGGGGTGGATCAGGTCTCAATCCCGAACAAATATACGAATGGCACGTGGGTGGCAAAACACTTGAATCCTACCAATGGATCAAAAAACAAAATTCAGATCGACAGATTCAGCAGATACCCTAGGTTTCATCATCTGACAGCGGTATAATGGTACTTGTCTAGGATCTAAATAAGTATTAACCGTAGGATTTATCTTGCGTACGTTTCATGCCAAGAAAGTGGCAGCTACGTACAAAAGAGTAGGCATGAATAATGCTTATTTGGGTCCTAGACAGTCCAGCGTGGCTGTCACTTTTTTTATGACAGTCTCTGGGGAAAGGCTGTCAGACCCAAGTGCGAATCATATCCTGGAACTGCAACATGGCGTTCCGAAACAAAAGCGATGCAATCCTCAAGCACAAGCCTGATTTATTGATACTTCAAGAATGTTCCAAAGCTGACATAGAAAATTCATCAGCATTATTCAAACACTGGGTTGGCAACAATCCACACAAAGGTTTGGGAGTACTCGGTTTTACTAACCATAGCTTCCGTATAGCCGATAATTATAACGAAAGCATTCACTGGGCTATCCCTATTGAATCTGACACTGCAGACGTACTAGCCATGTGGGCACATAAAGATGCTGGGCAAACATATGTTGAGGGTTTATTGAATACATTAAGTCATTACGACTCCCTGCTTCGTAAAGATAACGGCCTGTTTATTGGCGATATGAACAACAATGTTCGTTGGGATCACAAAACTAAAAAAGAGTGGCAGTGGGCTACCTATGTTGAAAAACTCAGAAAACTAGATAAACACAGTGTGTGGCACAAGACTAAGGGTGAAGAACACGGCTTAGAATCCGTTTCAACTCTATTCTGGTATCGCCAGCCTGAGCGCGGTTATCACATTGACTATGTATTCGGTTCAGAATCACTAATTGAGAAAGCAAAAATCGAAATCGGAGCTCACCAAGATTGGTTGATGCATAGTGATCATGTGCCCCTCGTGCTTGATATAGAGGATTGAGTTAAAATATCTATATGATAGAACTTAGCAAATTAGTACAGATCCCTTTGCGTGAAGTGTGGAAGCACGAAGCACTTGATTTTACGCAGTGGCTTGCCCTGCCCGAAAACATACAAAACCTTAGCGAGACTATTGGCGTTGATATTACAAACACTCAAACCGAGGTCGGTGTCGGTCAGTTCCATGTAGATATCCTCGCCGAGGACGAAATCGGTCGCAAGATTGTTATTGAGAACCAGCTCGAACCAACAAATCATGACCACCTTGGTAAAATCATCACTTATGCTTCTGGATTGCAGGCAGAGGTTATTGTTTGGATTGTCGAACGAGCCCGTGAGGAACACGAGCAGGCCGTGAACTGGCTCAATGAAAATACAACCGAAAATGCTAATTTCTTTTTGCTTCAGATTGAAGCTTGGAAGATAGGCGACTCGAAGCCTGCGCCGCGCTTCAATATAGTTGCAAAACCGAACGACTGGGCAAAGGTGGTAAAACAAAGTGCTTCCGGCAACGCCATTAGTGACCTGAAGCTTCAGCAGCAAGCATTCTATGAGCGCATGTGCGAATACGGCAAAGAGCATGCACGGCATATCAAAAGCTGGCGCAACGCCCGACCACAACACTGGCATAGTATTCGCATCGGATCATCACAGGCTCACCTTGATGCAACTATTAATTCTCGCGAACAACAAGTGGGTATGGAGCTTTGGATTGCTGACAATAAAGATTTATTCCACAAACTATTTACTAAGAAAGATGAGATTGAGGAAAAGCTTGGTTTTCAGCTTGACTGGCAAGAACTACCGGATAAAAAAGGAAGCCGCGTGTTCATAGCGAAAAGTGGTGATTTCCTCGACGCAACTGAGTCTGAAGAGCTGATCAAGTGGCTCGTTGAAACAGCAGATAATTTTTCTAAAGTCTTTCCAAAATATCTGTAATGGAGTATTTATTCAAGGCTGAATTATGGGAATATCCTGGGCAGGGCGCCTGGTTCTTCCTCACTTTACCAAAAGACTACACGGGCGAGATTAAGACCATTTCTGAACCTTATAAAAAAGGCTTTGGTAGCGTAAAAGTGCAAGCAAACATCGGCAAGACCTCATGGACTACCTCGATATTTCCTGACAGCAAAAGCGGCTCATATCTCCTGCCAGTCAAAAAAGATGTGCGAAAGTCAGAGAGTCTCTCAGCCGGTGATTTTGTATCTGTAAAAGTTGAAATAATTACCTAGACTTTACTGGGGTGCAGCGGTACTGTTGTGCTTGCAGTCATGCTGGACAATAATCAACCGACTCTCAAATATTGCCTGTACGCTCGGAAAAGCTCTGAAAGCGACGAGCGTCAGGCAATGTCGATTGATTCGCAGTTAAATGAGATGCGGATAATGGCAGAAAACGAAGGCCTTAATGTTGTTTGTGAACTTCAAGAAAGTCACTCAGCTAAGCAGTCTGGGCAACGCCCTGTTTACAACCAATTAATAGCAGGACTAAGAAATGATGAATATAATGCTGTACTAACTTGGGCTCCTGACCGACTCAGCAGAAATGCTGGCGACCTTGGGTCAATTGTTGACCTTATGGATCAAGGCAAGCTCTTACATATACGCACATACTCGCAAACCTTCACTAATAATCCGAACGAGAAGTTCTTACTAATGATTCTGTGCTCCCAAGCCAAGCTTGAGAACGATAACAAGAGTATCAACGTGAAGCGAGGCATCAGAAACAAATGTGAAATGGGTTGGCGACCAGGCGTTGCTCCACTAGGTTATATGAACCGAGCTTTTGCGGGCATTAACGACATAATCCTCGATCCTGATAGATCGGAACTAATTATCGAAGCCTTCCAAAAAGCAGGATATGAACGCTGGAGCGGTCGAAGAATTAAGTCATGGCTTGACGAGCAAGGTTTTACGAATCGTTCAGGCAAACCGATTAGTGTGAGTCAAATATTAGTAATACTCAGTACGCCATTCTACTATGGTAAATTCCAGTATCCTGAAGCACCTGATGCACCATGGTACACAGGTGCTCACAAGCCACTCATATCTAAGGAGCTCTTCGACCTCGTGCAAGAAACACGTGGAGTGAACAAAGGTGTTTGGGGATCAAAAACATTTGCCTTCCGAGGACTATTGAAGTGTGGGCGGTGTACTGCTGATATCACAGCACAAGACAAATTCAAGACACTAAAGAATGGTGACGTAAAAAGATTTGTCTACTACAACTGCACAAGGCGTAAAGACCCAAACTGTGCCGAGAAATATGTGAATGAAGAAAGACTTTGTGAATTGATGCAGGGTTTTATTGAGAAACATCACGAGGACATAAAAATAACGGAAAAACTTAGAGCAAGGGTCGACAAACACTTCTATACAACTAAAACGATAC
>JBAQIS010000008.1:0-6698 GCA_049288955.1 Saccharimonas aalborgensis (SeqCode) | reverse complement strand
CCATCTCGTTGCGCTCCGGGTATGGCGCACGAAGCTTCTCGCCCAATTTGCCATCAACCCAGGCATCAACCGCCGCTTGGATGTCTTCATTTGGCAGCACCAGCGTGTATTCCTGTGCGGCAGGAGCGACTTTTTCAGCAAGTTCACGCTGCAACGCGATTGCTGGCTGCAACGCTTTGTGCGCCCATGTCATAGCTTCAATAATTATCTCTTCGCTCACCTCGTTGGCGCCAGCTTCTACCATGGTAATACCACTCTCGATACCGGCAACCACCAAGTCTAGATCACTTGCAGCACGCTCATCGGCGTTCAAAAATGCCTTAAATTCGCTCCCAACACGACCAACTCGTAGACCAGCTACGGGACCGTCAAATGGCGTACCGGTCAGCATGAGCGCGCTACTGGCGGCAATCATCGCTACCATATCGGGACGGAAATTCGGGTCCATGCTGAGCACACTGCTCACCACCTGGACTTCTTGGCGATAGCCCTTTGGAAAGAGTGGACGGATAGGGCGGTCGATCAAGCGGCCGATCAAAATCGCTTCGTCGCTTGGGCGGCCTTCGCGCTTGATAAAGCGGCTACCGCTGATTTTGCCGGCTGCATACATTTTTTCTTCGTAGTCGATGCTCAGGGGGAAATAGTCGAGTACGACTGGCTTAGTGCCGACCATCGCCGTACCAAGCACCACAGTGTCACCGTAGGTAACAAGCACACTGGCAGTGGTGCGAAAGCCGACGCGGTTGACTTCGAGCGTCAGTTTCTTGCCGCAAAAATCGGTAGAAACGGCAATAATATCCTTGCCATTAGGGTTGATAATACTCATAGATCTGAGCCTCCTTTTATTAGATCACTCACCTTTGTCTTGTGGGGTAAGTAACGGGTAGAAACTTTTCTTTAAAAGGCTTCTATCCAGCACTTACCAGAGTACGAGCGACTTACATTTATTGTACCACAATGCCAGGCTTCTGATTGCTAAATACCCTCGCTCCTCATACATTCACGCCGACATAACACTACCAGCTCTCCAAGGCCATTCACTCTTGTGAGATCGACTTAACACCCGCCGTGTGTAACTCCCTAGATACCATCGATAATCGAGAGTAGTTGCTGACGCGCCCTAGTCGCAGCACGTTGCAGTTCTGAAGCGTTACCGGGTCGTTCATTCCAAATTTGCGACTGTGGGCTATTATGAGCAAAGAAAGATTTCATGTGCGCTAGCTTGTCGGCTGTCATCTGTAGTTCACCGCTAGCTCCCCGAGCAAGGAAATCCTCTAGGTCCACGCCTGAAGCAGCAAGCAACTCACGGACTTTAGGGTTACGCGCATAGTTGCTCACAAACGATACTGCATTATTGTTTGCTACCTCAAGACTAAACGGCTCGCGTTCTTGTGCCCTAGATGGCTGCACTGCCTCGCCATCCCCATTTGCCACCGGTGCAGCCTCTTCGGGTGCAGTTTGTTGCTCAACTGCTGGGCTTTCCTCTCGTGCTACTTCCTGGGCAACTTCTTGCGTTTCTTGTGGTAGCGTTTCTCGCTGAACTTCCTGGGGGTTACTTATATTACCGCTGCTCTGCTGTTCATGAACCACTTCACCGACATGGTCAATTACTGCTTCAACTGTCGCAGCCTCCTTTGGCGTAGCCGGCTCACCATCAATCAAAACATCGGGGTCATCTGACTCTGGCGTCACAACATCAACTTCGTGCGTCTCACTTGATCCATTGGGAGCTTCTTCGGTCACAACAACATCGACGTCACCAAGCGTACCATCAGGCCTAATCTCTATTACCATATCCAAGCCGTCACCAAGATGACCCTTCTCCACATATACTAGACCATTGTCAGTATCGATAAGCTCTTCAGCGAATGGGAGTTGCGTGGTGGCCGCTTCGGCAACACTGGCAGCACTGTGCCCAATGCGTCGTGCTTCGGCATGATCAATACGATCCTGTACCTCACCTACACTAAGCACTTCACCAGTAGTGGCATGAGTAAAGGTAGCTTCGCCATCAGCGGTTCGGCTCATCGCAACCGCACTTGGCTCTTGTTTTCCCTTTAGAACGGCCAAAAAGCCTTCTCGTCCATATTTCTCTAGACCAGAACTCACAAACTCTGGCGGCAGCGACTTTAGCAATGCCTGGTCTGCCGCATCCGCCTGCGCTCGCTCTGCAATGTGCGCTTCGTGCAGCACAGCAGTACTAGGGCCGGCCCGGTTAGAAAGAGCCTCTTGATTCAGAGCGTCCCATTGAACACCTGTAAGTGGTGTACCATCACGACCCTCAGCATAAATGCGTCTACCTGCTTGTCCAGCCGGTATCGCCTGTTCTTGAAGCGAGGCGAAACTGTTCGATCTCTCGACTTGTGAAGATGGATCTTGCGTCACTGGCATAGTATCGGGACTGTTCTCAAAAGCCGACGCAACACTCTGCCTTGCAGTGGCAACTTCGATGCGCGGACCAGGTAGCGCAAGATCTGGGGGTACATGTCCAAGCCGACCCGATTGGATTAACGCTTCACCTGCAGCAACAAGCGTAGCACTTGAGTCATTGACTACTCTGTCTAGCCCCACCCGCAACTCAGAATTGAAAGTAGGATCAAATCCACCACCATTAGGTGCTTCGGGTGATGCTGACTTGAGTCGTTCCGCCATGGTTTTTCCTTTGATAACTTTTTGGTTTTAGTAAGTGTATACCTGTTATATGGGTATAGTATCATGCCAGAGGAATTTTGTCAACTAAGCTACTACCTATCCGGATAGTGGTGATCCATGTTTACAAAAAATTATTTTTAAATAATTAGCGGGTTAGTTAATTGCCGGATGGAATAATCTATGAATTCTTTAGAGCTTTTCTGCTGAGTGTTTTAACAACATATTCTCGCTCGTCTCGATGAGGCTCAGTCAGCAAGGAGCTGCTTTGTAGCGATAGAAAAATATACCACTGACCCACTATAGATGTATCTACAAAATCACGCATTCTTTATACAACGCACTCCCCGTAGAAGAGGAGTGCATGTTGTCATAACACGAAAAGCTTTACCGAACGAATCTCTGCCAAAATGTTTGATATTTCATGAAAGGCGAATTGTTCTTGATAGAACCGGTACTTATTTGAGTCGTAGTACTGGGGTTTGCGTACCACCCCATACCTGATGTTCCGCTGCTACCTACGGAATCATTCCCATCCATCCATCCATAATCACGCTGGAAGAAGCCAACACGCTGAAGGGTCGTTGGATTAACGTAGAAAGCGTTATTGTAAGCAGCACTTGAGATCCACGCTGTTCGTGGATTCACCTGGTAGTCTGGGTCAGTTGCGCACGTAGCAGCAGCCTGAAAGCTTGGCTTTGGCATGCCAAGGTTATAGTTAAAAAGCGCGTCATGAATGGCGTAGTGATCAATGTGGTCATATATCTGACAGTTTGGATAACTATTTGAAGTTGTATGCGAGAATGGTCCAATCATAGTGTAAAATGGCAGATTAGGTAAACCTAATGTGCTTCGTCGGTTCATGATCGATTTAAGTGCCCAGACTGCCTCAGCTGTTGTTAGATCATTGTTGCCGAGATTGAAGAACAATACTTTCCCCATTGTGCCGGTGCCATTTGTGCTGTTGTATATCCTTACACTCCTGTCAGCAATAAACGTTCCGTTATCAACGTGTCCTGGTGTTGTCGTGCCGATAAGTGGCAAATTGACCGTCGTATAATTGCTATCACTAAACCCACCGGGAACTGCCGAATCGGTTGTGCTCATTCGATTTAAGAAATTAAGTGTCGAAGTAATACGAGATTCGTAACAGGTGTAGCTTAGTTGGCCTGTCGGCGTATAAGGAGTAGGAGTCTCATTTAAACCTGGAGAGTAAGTGTATGGATAGACACTTGTATTACAATAGCCGGTTTCCTCTCCACGCGTTAAATATGCAAACACCTTATAATTACCTGTAGACCCTTGTATCTGAGACCAAACTTCCATTTCGTCATCAGGGTGCGGCATCGCAATGACTTCAATCTTACCAGGAGCGGCATAAGTAGCCTCAACAGTGCCAATAGCTGAAAATGTAAGGCATGAGAAAATAGTTGCTGTCATGAAAAAACTAGCTCTCATAGCTTTATATAATATATACTTGGTACTCACCCCGCCCCCCTTTTTTTATTGATTATGCTTTTACTATACGCCCTATTTATTTTTTTAGCAATTATAGAATACAACCTAGGTAAAACGTATCGTACTAAGTAAATATATACTCGATCACTTCATCGCCTCGGCGATAAAGGTTGGTAATACCGTCAAGTTGTTCTGAATTCCCACCTGTATTGTCTTGTGAATTCATGATACTTTTGTTTATTATATCAGATAGATGCAAATAATGCAACAATTCGCTGTGATTTATAAGGTTTTTTACTACTTTTGGCTAGTAGCGTACAATAGCACTATGAACGAGCGCTATCGCCTGCTCTTGGACCGAGATGAAGTCAATCAGCGGATTGGCGAGCTGGCGCGGCGCATCGTTGTTGATCATTTCGACGATGATCCGCTTTTCGTCGGACTCCTGCGCGGTGCCGCCCCTTTTGCAAGTAAACTCATGTTTGAAATCGCTCGGCAGCCCGCCGGACTGCACCCCGAACTCGACTATATGATGGTCAGTACCTACGGCTCATCGCACCACGCCGGTGAACCGCGAATTGTCACCGACCTTTCACCAACAACAGTAGTCTATGGTCGCAAGGTCATCATCGTGGATGATGTACTTGATCGTGGTATTACCGCAGAGTACGTGACACGACACCTACAGGGGCTTGGCGCCGTCAGTATTGAGCTCGCGGTGCTTGCACAAAAGAATGTCGAACGCGCCTTCCCGATTGAACCAACCTACTGCGGCTTCAATGCTGGCGACAAATGGCTAGTCGGTATGGGGATGGATGATGCTCAGAGTGGCAATGAACATTATCGCTGGCTTGAAGAGGTGTGGGAAATCAAGCGCGACGATACACCGCCGCAGCTGGCGCTACTTGGCTAAGTTGATGCAGGAAATTGTCGCCAATACAGGACCGAGCTCTACCAGTTCGCCAACTTTTTTTGCTATGAGCTGTTTTGCAATTGGCGCGTGGCAGCTCACCCATATCACGCCATCGCTATGTTGACCCGCCTTGTGCGTCCAATCACCAGCAATCATATAGCGCTTGCCGTCGCTCAGCACGACTGTATCGCCAATACCCACGGTCCCCCGCTTCTTTTTGGGCGGCTGTAGTGTGCTCGCACGGATGAGGCTACGTAACCTGTGAAGCTCGGCAGCCAGCATTGCCTGCTTATCGCGCACCGCTTCAAACGGCGAGTTATCGTGCCAGGTTTCGCTACTTTGGGTAAATGCGTCTTGAAAGTCTACCCCAAGGTCTTGGATTTCTTTCTCAAGCGTCGCGATACGCTGCTGGGCGTAGGCGCGATCTTCTGGCAATAAGTAAATTTCATGCTTCATCAATAAGCTCCTTTATATATAAGAGGCTATTGATCCGGCTCGTCCGGATGTAGCGCGATAATTGTTCCATTATACCAAAATCCGCCCTTTCGGGCGGGATTTTTGGCGGTTACTTGCGTAAACCTAGTTTGTCGAGCACTGCTTTGTAGGCTTCAAAGTCCGTATTTTCGAGGTATTTCAGCAACTTTTTACGTTTGCCGACCATCTGAATCAGTCCACGGCGCGCCATATTGTCGTGCTTGTTGACCTTGAGATGTTCAGTCACCTCTTTGATACGAGCCGTCAAAATCGATACCTGCGCCTGTGGGCTGCCGACATCGCTTTTGCCAACCTGAGTCAAAGCAATAGCTTTCGCTTTCTCTTCTTTTGTTATCATAGTGGATAACTATAGCAGCGTTTTGCATATTATTCAAGCTCTATTGTAATCTATCGGACTAGGTTGTATAGTATTAACCGCCACTGGCACCCAACAGGCAGGAGTACGACATGTACTGGCAAGATCTTTGGTTCATGTGCCCACGAAGAGACTTCGAGAACAATCTCTACCGTCTCCGCCTTGGCGCCGAGTCATGGGGGCTGAAAACAGAAGTGCTATACACCAATGAGTTCCGTAATCCACAGCGCTTATGGGCGCGCGCAAAAGAGGCTACGGTGAGAATTAGTGGCCCCAACAAAGATAAGCTCACCGCATTCGTCGATGGCATACATTTCTAGCGGCACAGACCGCCACATCACCCGCAGCTACTCAAATAGTAGTTGCGGGTATTTTCTGTGGCAATTAACTCGTGACGCCGAACGACTCAAGCAATACAGCATCTTTGACATGATAGTCAGCAATAGCGGTGCGCCGCAGTTGACTGCAATAGGCCCCAGTACCAAGCACTTCACCGATATCAACCGCTAAGCTACGGATGTAGGTACCACTACTGACATGCGCTCGCACTTTGACCTCAGGATAGCAGTAGTCGATGAGATCAAGTGAATACACGGTGACTGCACGCTCGGGCATCTCAATCTCTTTACCATCGCGCGCTAGCTTGTAAGCTCGCTGACCGTTAATTTTGATAGCGCTAAAGATGGGTGGGCGCTGGCGAATTTCACCGGTAAACTGCTGTAGCGCCTGCTCTACGCGTTCACGCGCAGGCTGCTCTGCCGATACGTCTGTCATTTCACCCTCAGGATCACCAGTTGTACTGACCTGCCCTAGAGTAAACGTCGCCTC
>JBAQIS010000007.1:0-57355 GCA_049288955.1 Saccharimonas aalborgensis (SeqCode) | reverse complement strand
TGCGGGCGGCTTTTTCTTTGGTTTTGCGGAGCAAAACCCAGATATTCTTGGGGGGAGAAGCAGTTTGGGCAGCCGTTGGCTGCGCCTTTTTGGATTTTAGAATGAGGTTTGAGCCAAAGATTTCTTGGCAAAGTTCCTTTTTGGCAAATGGGTCATCGCCCTGGGCAACTTTACAGATAGAATTAGCCTGATTTAGCCACTGGCGAGCAGGTTTGAGCCACGCATTTGTGGCAAGCGTTAACTTGCTAGATTGCTCCTCCAACGACTTTTTCTCAGACATCAGTTCAGCTTTCTTTTGCAGGTAAGTTTCATGCTCTACGTCTTGGTCTAGGTAACTGTCAAGAAGTCGCTGTAACTTGCTTTGCAGGTTGGCAATCTTCGTCTGCATCTGCGCTATGAATACGCCAGAAGTGCGCTCGGCGTTCTGTCCGTCAGTGTCCAGCATTGTGCTTAATGCTTTATGCCAAGTATCTGGCAAGGCGTATTCATTGAGCAAGCTAGACAACTGTTCATCGAGGAGTTCAGCCCTAATGTGTGGCTCAGGGCATTTCACGCCTTTGCACTTTTTCGTGCAATGGTAGTAGGTGTAGTAGCGAGTAACACCATTTTTTTGGTGCTTGGGTATCGTGTCGGCGGTAATCATCATGCCGCATGAACCACAGCGCAATAAGCCGCAGAGGGGCTTTGGCGTGTTGGTTTTGGTTGTCCTTTTATGCTTGCGACGATCAAATACCGTCTGTACCTCGTCAAACAGCTTTTTAGAAACAATCGGCGTATGTTTGCCTTCATATATTTCGCCAGCGTAGCGGAAATGTCCATAATAAAACGGATTAGTTAGCATTTTAGCTATCTGGTCTTTTTTAAGTGGTAAACCACCGTTTGTTTTTACCCCTTTATTTGCCAGAAAGTCGGCAACATCTCGCAGTCGTTGGTCGCCTTTGGCGTATAGCTCAAATGCCGCGTGGACGAGCGGAGCGTTTCGCTTGTCTACAATAACAGTTTTGTTGCGAACATCGTTTATATAGCCGAGTGGTGCGCGCCCTGGCATTTCACCACGCCTGACTTTTTGGCGCAAGCCCCGCTTGGTATTTTCGGACAGATTATCGACGTAATACTTGCTCTGCCCAAATGCTATTGAGAGCATAAACTTGCCCTGGCTAGTATTCTCGAACCAAAATGTCGGGAACTTTAACGATTGCAAATGCATTTGGTCTAATAAATACACAATTTGTCCGCCGTCTACAGAATTTCTTGCAAGCCTGTCTGGGTGCCACGAAAGTATACCACTGGCTTCGCCAGCTTCAAGACGTTTTAGCATATCTCCGAAAATGGGTCTACCAGGTACTTTAGCGGATTGCTTTTCTATGAATTCATCAATAATTTCAATATTCTCGGTGCGGGCATACGCTCGCAACTCTACGAGTTGCGCCTCAATGCTCAAAACTTGCTTATCCTCAACGTCTGTACTCTTCCGAGCATAAATGAAGTATTTTTGCTTGTCGTTCATAGAACCCTCCCAACTTAAATGACCGCCTCGGTGGAATCAATCTAAGTTGCCTTAAACTGTCCGAGACGGCCATTAAAGCCGACAAACGAAAAAGACAACTACTGATTGATTCCACTTAGTATTTTAACAGAAAACCGCCATCGGCGGTAAAATCCAAAAAGGCGCAGCCAACGGCTGCCCAAACTGCTTCTCCCCCCAAGAATATCTGGGTTTTGCTCCGCAAAACCAAAGAAAAAGCCGCCCGCATGGGCGACCAATTCTCCGAAAGTCTATTTCTGGTGCGGGTTAAGAGACTCTAACTCTCGACCTCTTCCTTGGCAAGGAAGCGCTCTAACAACTGAGCTAAACCCGCGTATGGTTGGTAACAATGTGCGTACGAGGTGCGCGCCTGTGTTAGCCTCCTTGGCCTTGCAAGGCAGGTCACGTCCCGCGACCCCCGGATTTCACTATTGAAAACGTAGTTTTCATCGGAAAGTCCGTTTCCGAATCTCCGCCGGAGATTCTCACTCTAACAACTGAGCTAAACCCGCATATTATACCGTACTAAGTGAGTATATCTCGGGAGTGACGTTTTTTCAAGACTCATACGTACTGGTCTCCCTTAGGCGTATGCGGTATGATAAAGGCAGTATGCTAAAGAAATATGTGCAATCAAAGCTCAAGAAGTATGTAAAGAAGTATTTTGCGAAGCATCCTGAGGTTAAGCTTGTCGTTATTACGGGTAGTGTCGGCAAAACAAGTACCAAACGTGCTGCTGCTGACGTGCTGTCCGGCCGGTTTCGCATCAGAATGCACGAGGGCGAAACGGCCGTTGACAGTGAGCTGGCGGTACCACTCGCGATTCTCGGTATAACCCCTCCGCAGGACGCCGGAAGTATCCGCGAATGGAGGTCGGTGTTCAAGACGGCGCGACGTCATATAGCCTCTGCAACTGATACCGACGTCATTATCGTAGAACTGCAAATTGATCATCCAAACACCATGGCGATGTATGCTCAGTATCTTGTGCCAGATATTGCCATTGTGACAGCGGTCTCCTCAGAATATATCGAACAATTCGGTTCGATCGAATCGGTTGCGCAAGAGGAACTGTCTATTTCTGGTTTTTCGCGCCAGGTGTTGATCAATCGCGACGATGTCGACGGACGATTTGCCAACCTGGAGACAAATCCTAACTTTTCGACCTATGGTACATCAGGAGCCGCAGAGTATCGGTTTGAACAGCAAGACTTTGCGCCGTATCAAGGCTATAGTGGTGTTATCATTGCACCCGAATACCCCAATCCGTTTTCCGTAACGATTAACGTGCTAGGGGAACACAGTATTCGTCCGGTCATGGCGGCGGTGGCGGTGGCGACAAAAATGACGCTTACACCTGAAGAAATCCGAAAAGGCATCGATCTGATCCGATCAGTGCCTGGCCGCATGCAACTACTGCGTGGCATTGGTGGGACAACAATTATCGATGACACGTATACATCGAATCCTTCTACCGTTTCAGCCGCTATCCAGGCATTGTACCTCTTTGACCAAGCCCCTCAGCGCATTACTCTCATCGGTGATATGCACAATTTGGGACAATCAAGCCAGATCGAGCATGAGAAGATCGGGGCTCTTTGTGACCCCAACATGCTTGCGTGGGTGGTGACGGTGGGCAATGATACTCAGAACTATCTCGCACCAATTGCTCGTCAACGGGGTTGCCAGGTGAAGTGCTGCAGAACTGCTGTCGAGGCGGGCGAGTTTATCAGGACGGTAACAGAGGAGGGGTCCGTGATTCTGGCAACTGGCTCACAGGACAATGTCTACCTTGAAGAAGCGGTTAAAATATTGTGTGATATCACCGAAGATAAAGAACTCGTTAGACAATCGGAGGCATGGATGGCCAAAAAAAATGAGTTTTTCTCTCAATTTTCTGAACAAAAGTAACTATAATGGAGTCTACGAGGATACTAAAGGAATAACACGCTATGTTACCGCAAGAACCAACTGCCCCAGTCGAAAAAGATCCAACACAGTTACCACACGCTCCTAACCAGAACGATGTTAAAAAGTCACGCAAAAAACTTATCATTGGCATTGTCGCCGGTGTGTCAGCACTCATTCTCGCTGGAACGGGGACTGCCCTGGCTCTCATCTATCAGCAGCCGGAGAAAGTCGTTAGCGACGCCATCATGAATCTCATGTCTGCTCGAGTAGTCCAGTCAAAAACGACCATTACCTCAAATTGGAAAGTTGACGGTGGCGAGAGCGGGACCTTCACGATCAAGCGTCTGACCTTTGATTCACGTGCCAGTACGCAGTCGCTCGCGGATGAAAATGCCGAAGTTGAGTTCACCTGGGATGGAAAGGACTACACCACAAAAGGCGCTGCGTATGTCGCCGATAGCGGTGATATCTATTTTAAGCTAAGTGGCATAAAAGAAATACTGAGTAAGCTAGCCTCAAAATACACCGGCAATCCCTCGCTGCCACAAAAAGCCCAAGACGACTTGGACAAAATTGATGGCAAATGGGCCAAGTACACACTCCAAGAAATGAAAACCGATGCGCCCGACGCCGCAAAGACCTATAGTTGCCTCATCGACGCCTACAAGCGTATTGGCCGTGACAAAGCAGCGACAGAAGAGATAAAAAAGCTCTATCTCGCGCATCCGTTTATGAAACTGAGCGGAACAACCAAAAACAAAGACGGGCTCAATGGCTACGAAATAACGATTGACAAAGCAAAGGCGAGCGATTTCTCGACAGCGATGAAGACTACGGCATATTTCAAGGCAGTAGATGCCTGCAATCCATCGACCGAAGCGCTCTCATCGGCGAGTGGCGTCGATCAAGCAATGACCGTTGATTCTATGCCTGACCTCGGGCCAACTGTGACCCTCTGGGTTGATCCGTGGAGCCATACGCTACGGAGAGTTGACGCAGCAACAGTTGTCAAAGGAGCTCAACAAGATGGAAAAGACCTGTCTCTTACTATGGTCTCAGACCTTACCTATGATCAATCTGTAGTATCGACTCCTCCACGAGATACGATGACGGCCAAAGAATGGGTGACGTCTTTTTCTGACTTCGTACAGGATGTCGAACCAAGTGTTGTTTCAGGTAGCATGTCGATTACAGCAAAAGCCAATACGACGACCGCTCAAACAAATGCAAATATGGTGATAAAAAAAGCTGAAGTCTATTATGCCCTAGAAGGTGAATATCCAGCGACCATCGCAGATTTTGCGAAAAATACCGATTCACGTCTCGATGACCCTTCCTTTACAGTGGTAAGCACGCCTCCAAGCAATAAGTCGACCATTCAGTATGTCCGTTGTGGTACTGATGCAGGAAAAGTGGTGTACTACGATGAAACGAAAATGGCACTGGTTACGCGTAGCCTCAGTATGGGCGGTTGCTAAGTAAGAGAGATGCAACGATCGCCCCTGACAATCAGGGGCGATTTTGGTATACTAATGCCAATGAAGCGCTATGATCCTGCAAGTATCGAGCCGAAATGGCAACAACAATGGGCGAACGACCATCGCTATGATGTTGTCGAGGATTCGGCCAAAAAGAAATACTATATTTCTTGCATGTTTCCTTACCCCAGCGGGGCCGGCATGCATACTGGGCACGCCTTTGAGCATGCCATTGTCGACTCAGTTGCACGGTTTCATCGACAACAGGGCTATAATGTGCTGAATCCTATGGGGTGGGACGCCTTTGGTCTGCCTGCAGAAAATTATGCGATCAAAACTGGCAAACCACCTGCTGAAACGACGCGTGACAACATCGCTAGCTTCAAGAATCAGCTTGTACGCATGGGAGCAAGCCTCGACTGGTCGCGAGAAATCAACACCAGCGATCCGTCATATTATAAATGGACGCAGTGGATTTTTGCTGAATTTTTCAAGCGTGGCTTAGCATATCAGAAAGAATCGATGCAGTGGTGGTGTCCTGTCGATAAGACCGTGCTTGCGAACGAGCAGGTGATTGACGGCAAATGCTGGCGCTGCGAAAACGAAGTAGTGAAGAAATCGATGAAACAGTGGTTTTTCAAGATTACTGATTATGCCGAGGCGTTGCTTGAGGAGCTGCCGGCTCTCAATTGGCCAGATAAAATCAAGACCGCGCAGGAAAACTGGATTGGCAAGAGCCAGGGGGCAGAGATTACCTTCTCTGTCGAAAAAACCAAAGCACAATTAACCGTTTTTTCGACACGCCCCGATACGGTATTTGGTGCGACCTTTCTCGTGCTCGCCCCCGAGCATCCACTCGCCCTTGAGCTTGCGAACGCTGATACGTACGAGGTAGTAAAGTCATATATTGACACATCCCTGAAACGTTCTGAGATAGAGCGAATGAGCGAGGGCAAAGAAAAGACAGGTGTTCCAACCGGCTCCTATGCTATCAATCCTGCCAACGGTGAACGTATCCCGATATGGGTAGCTGACTATGTGCTTTGGGGCTATGGTACGGGTGCAATTATGGCGGTGCCAGCTCATGATACCCGCGACTATGAATTTGCATCGAAGTTTGATTTACCGATTGTACAGGTCATCGCCGAAAGCCTCTATGATCAGGAAAATCCCCCTCAAAAAGGCAAACAAGACACTGATAGAAATGTCGTAATGTGTATTATCGAACACCCGACAAATGGCGAGTACCTGACGCTCAAGTGGAATAAGCTGCCATGGCATGGATTTGTTATGGGTGGTATCGAGGGCGATGAAACGGCCGAAGAAGCGGCGCGGCGAGAAATCGCAGAGGAAACCGGCTATACCGATATGACGTTTATTGAGGCCATGCCCGCAAAGATAAACAGTAAGTTTTATGCTGCCCACAAGGATGTCAACCGTAATATTCTGACGACTGTTGTGCGCTTTCGTCTCAACTCACTTGATTCCGTCGAACTTCAGCGTGAAGCACATGAAGACTTTGAGCCCATGTGGGTGAAAAAAGACGTCTTACCCACGCTAAAACCTGTTTCTGAGCTTCGGCACATCTTGCGATGGCTTGAGGGCGAAAAAAATCTGTTCGCAAACGAAGGCGTACTGGTGCATTCCGGTATATTTGATGGAATGACAAGTTATGAAGCGCGCGAGCAAGCCGTCGGGTGGCTTGAGCAGCAGGGGATAGGTCGTGCAAAGATAACCTACAAGATGCGTGATTGGCTGGTGAGCCGTCAGCGGTATTGGGGCGCGCCGATCCCGATTATTCACTGCGAAAAGGATGGTGCGGTAGCCGTACCGGCCGATGAGTTGCCGGTGTTGTTGCCGCCTGTCGAAGATTATGCGCCGAAAGGCGATGGAAAGTCTGTGCTTGCGCGCGAAACTGATTGGATCAACACCACGTGCCCAACCTGTGGTGGTCCGGCACAGCGTGAGACCGATACGATGGATGGCTACGCGTGTTCGTCGTGGTACCTCTTTCGTTACACTGATCCGCTCAATGAGCATGCACCATGGTCGGAAGAAAAAGCGGATTTTTGGGCACCACTCGACATGTACGTTGGCGGCGATCACGCGGTCGCTCATCTGCTCTATGTACGCTTCTGGACACACGTTTTTCGCGACATGGGACTAATTGAGTTCGACGAGCCTGTCAAACAACTGGTGTATCACGGGCTCATAGGTGCCGAGGATGGACGAAAGATGAGCAAGAGTCTCGGCAATGTCGTCGATCCGCTGGATGTTATCGATCAGGGGTATGGTGCCGACGCCCTCAGAGTATTTTGTCTGTTTCTCGGGCCAATCAACGAAAACTCGAGCTGGAGTAGTCGGGGAATCGCCGGAATCTATCGGTTTCTCAATCGTACCTGGACACTGACTCAGGAATATCTGGAGAGCGATCACGAAGGCACCTCCGCGCAGGCGACTGCACTCCGCTCTTTGACGCATCGCACTATCAGGAAAGTAACTGATGATTATCGTCGATTGAGCTTCAACACGGCAATTGCCGCATTGATGGAATACGTCAACGAACTCTACAAGTACAAGCTGGATGGCTTCGCGGGGCCAGAGTGGGCAGAAGCTGTTGATGCGCTCGCCCGCCTGATCGCACCGATGGCTCCCCACCTTGGCGCTGAGCTATGGCAACAGCTCGGCAACGAATCTTCGCTTGAAGAGTCTGGGTGGCCTGCATGGAATGACGAATATTTGGTGAGCGATACGATGACGATTGTGGTGCAAGTCAATGGCAAGGTTCGTGCTAAACTCACTGTCGGTGTCGACAAAGATGAGGCAGAGATTACGGCGTTGGCGCTTGCTGATCACGCTGTGGCGAGCTATCTCAGTAGCGAGCCAAAAAAGATTATCTACATCAAACACAAATTATTGAGTATCGTTGTCTAATATAGCAAAATAACTCCCCTAAAAACGGGGAGAGCCCCGCCCTCACGAGGAGGAGCGGGGCTTTCCGTACTTCAGCCGCGACGTGATCACGAAGACCACGAACGCGATGACGTTCAGAAGGCCGAACCAGAGGAACGGCCGTAGGCCGTCCTCGGCGGCACTCCCCCTCGCGGGGGAAACCCAAACGCCGAGGTAGGCGGCCACGGCGCAGACCGCCAGGATGATGGCCGCGCCGAGCCGGCGCGTCTGCGCGTCCTGGACTGATCGCGCCATCATCACGATGGCAATCGCCTCGAGGACGGTCAGGCCGGCGTACACAGCGATGTTGTAGAACATGCGAGCCTCCTAGGGGCCGGGGAAGTACGGGTGCCAGACAACTGTCCGACAATTGTCATTATACTACTTTATATATATTTTGTCAATAAGCTTATAATATAAAAATCAGCTATAGTCAACCCCCTTGAGAAAAACCTCATAATCAAGTACACTAATAAGCAAGTTTTATCACATCCTAAACAGGAGAACATTTCATGGCACAGCCAAAGAAGCAGACGAGCCCTCGCAAGACAGGTCTACGTCGCAGCCACCTCGTGCTCAAGCTTGCGCGTAAGGTAAATGCCACATCACCCGTCAAAGTCCGTACCACAAAAAACGAGACGGGCAAGAAAAAGTAGGTTGCTACTTTTTGTGGAACTAGGTGGGATAATTTAACAAGGAAAGAACCAAACAGCAATGGCCTCAAATCGTCATCTCGGGCGTATCGTCGCTCTCCAAACTCTCTACGAGTATGAGTTTCGTACGCAGTCAGAGGATCCAAGTGTTGATCTCGATGAGATATTGGCGCGAAATCTTGAGCGTTACGAATCAGCCATCGATGATACGGCATTTGTCAAATCTCTCGTAGAGGGCGTCGTAAAGGAGCAAGCACACCTGGATGAAACCATCCAGCCGATTGCTCCAGAGTGGCCAATTGAGCAGATTGCCCGCATCGACCGATCAGTTCTGCGACTCGGACTCTACGAACTACTTTTTGGCAGCGACAAAGTGCCGCCAAAGGTCGCCATCAACGAGGCGGTTGAGCTCGCTAAAGCGTTTGGTTCTGATAACTCAAGCAAGTTTATCAACGGAGTCCTGGGGACTGCGTATCGTACGCTTGTCGAGGAGAAACCAGACAATGCCGGCGCCAAAGTTTGATCGTTTTAAGAAATATTTAGGCAAACACAAGCCATCCATCCAAGAAATCGTCCGCGAGCCTACTAGCGGGGGGATTGTGTTTCGTCATGGAAAGACGGGTGACTTAGAGATTCTATTGATTCAGGATGCAAAAGATCGATGGACAATTCCAAAAGGTCATATCGAGGAGGGCGAGACGGCGCTGCAGACGGCGCGTCGCGAGATTGGCGAGGAGGCCGGCCTGACAGATGTTGATATGCTCGGTTGGTTGGGTAAGATACATTTTCGCTATCGTCGGCTCGATCGACTTGTGCTCATGACAACGCAAATATATCTCGTGCGAGCAAAGGGCGATACCAATGCGATACAGAAAGAAGAATGGATGAATGGTATCAAGTGGTTTTCCTTTGCCGAGGCGCTTGATCTCATTGAATATGAAGATATCGGAAAGCTAATGCTACTTGCTAAGAAACGTATTCGACAGGAGGGACTGTAGCCGTGAGTGGAATGCCGATTGGGCCATATGTTCAGTTTGCCAAGGAAACGTTGGGGATTACCTACAATGATATTCAACTTTTTATCACTGCGTTGACACATCGCAGCTATGTCAACGAGCACCGTAAGAGCGTCAGCGAGCACAACGAGCGGCTTGAATTTTTGGGAGACGCGGTGCTGGAGCTGGTGGTGACAGACTATTTGTTCAAGACATTCTCGGAACCAGAGGGCATCCTGACAAGTTGGCGGGCGGCACTCGTACGCACCGAAAGTATCGGTGAGGCGGGTATGCGTCTCGGCTATGAGCCGCTGGTACGCATGAGCAAGGGCGAAAAAAATGGTTCTGAACGCGCCCGTTTACAGATACTCGCCAACGCCTTTGAGGCAACTATTGGTTCTCTGTATCTCGACCAAGGGTATCAGGCAGCCAGCGATTTCATTCATACCCATATCCTCAGCAAACTCGAATCAATCCTCGACGAAGGCTCGTGGCGTGACCCAAAGTCGCACCTCCAAGAGGTATCGCAGCGTCTTGATGGCGCGACCCCTGTCTATAAAGTCATTAGTGAAGAAGGTCCCGACCACGACAAAGAGTTTACTCTTGGTGCCTATGTCGGTGGTGTCTTGATGGGCAAAGGTACTGGCCCAAGTAAGCAGTTTGCACAGCAACAGGCGGCACGTGCTGCCCTAAAGGCGTACGAAAAACGCGATTCATAAGATAAGGGAGCCAGAAATCAAGCAGGGTACCGGCCGTTTGTGTGGCAAACGGCCGGTACCCGAGGGTGTGTCCGTGGCTGCGATCAGGCTGCGATCAGGCGGCGAACTCGGCCGCGATCTGCTCGGCGAGCCAGTCGCTCCATTCGACGGATGAGTAGAGCTTGACCCGGAGGTCACGCTCCCCCACGCGCTCGACCTCACAGATGCCGAGATCGCGACGAGCCATGCGCATGACCGCCGCGCAGTACTGCTCCGGGGGAGCGGTAGGCTTCCCGGAACAGTCGGGTGCGGTCGGCGCGATCACTGAAGATGCGAAACATCAACTACCTCCCATGTTCGGGGATTTGGACATTACAATAGTAACATAAAAATTGTAAGTAGTCAAGTCACCCTCGATTCAGTCTCCTCGCCTCCCCCGACAGACAGTTGGCCCTGATGGGCCAAGGCCCGCCAAGGCGAAGGCTAATCAGTTAGCGGCAGGCCGGTTGTCTGGAGTGGGGAGGTAGGGAGGCTCGGGTACGTCGCAATAAGGGTACGCTCATTGACACCAGAGGCCGAACAGTGTACACTTGTGTGAAGTAATAATACTATGTCAAAAGAGTAAGTAAAGGAAGTATTCATTTTATGCTCGCAATTCGTTTGCAACGGTTGGGCCGCAAAGCCTATCCTGTCTACCGTCTCGCTGTTCAGGAAGCACAGCGTCATCCTTCGAGCGGCCGTGTGGTTGCCTACGTCGGCACCTACAACCCTCACACAAAAGAAGTCAGTATTCAGACAGAAGCTGCTCAGAAGTACCTCGATAACGGTGCTCAGCCAACACCTCGCGTCGTGAAACTTCTCAAAGATGCCGGTGTGACATTGCCAAAGTGGGTCAAAGAATTTGATGGTTCAAAGGCAAAATCAGTCAAAAAAGCTGATAAGCTCCGCAAAAACCAACCAAAGGAAGAAGTGACTGAAGTAGAGCAAGAAACCTCTGAAGCTCCTGTCGACGAAGTCGTGGCTGACACTACTGCTAGCGAAGAACCAGCTGCCGAATAAGTTACACTAATGCAAACGAACACACTACCTCTCTCGCTCAGAGAGGTAGTTTTGTATTATGCCTTCAGCAGCGTGGTACAATGAAATATAGCGATATTAACAGTGAGACCAGAACAGGAGGCTAGTGGGCATGTCAACTATCGACCAGCAATTTGTAGAATATATCGTCAAATCACTTGTAGAACATCCCGATGATGTGATCGTTGATCGTATCGTCGATGAAAAAGGGGTGCTTCTGACGCTGACCGTCAATCCAGAAGATCTCGGCAGGGTGATTGGACGCCGTGGCGTTACAGCCCAAAGCCTGAGAACACTTCTCAGGGCACTCGGAACAAAAAACACGGCTCGTTACAACCTAAAGATTGTCAACAATGACGACCCGAATGATTCAACAGTTATTTCATCTGATGATGCAACTGATGACGCTGTGGAAAATGTGACCGAGGATACTGTGGAAAACGAGTCAGAAAAAGAGAGTGATTTCGCAAAAAAGTCTCGCCAAGAGCTTGCGGAACTCGATGATCTCGATATATAATCATAAACAGTTCATGCGAGAATCTTGAACTTGAACGACAAAAGCTCTTGCGAGCAAACCACATGTGTTTACAAATGGTTTGAGAGACTTATTTGTATCAAAAGACCCGCTATCAGGCGGGTTTTTGGTTGCTAGTACCTATGAAGAGATAAAAACCTATCTTAAAGGATACGGGTGGAAAGTATGTAGGTCGCGACAGTCAAGATCGTGACGACTGCTCCTCCTACCAAAAAGGTGACGATATGTCCTGATCGAGCGTGCTCATGCCGATACTCATGCGCCCCAAGCTCGCCATGTGTCTGCTCTGTATCGATAGGGAGGTTTACAAGGGGACCGGCAACAAGATGCTGATTGACAACTTGTTCGTCTGGCAAGTCGTCGGGTTTGACGTTATCTGTGAGCGGCTGAAGCGTCAAATTGCGCTCTTGAGCAGCAAGCACCTCCGCACTTGGCATGTCGTCACTCGTCGATAACTCACTATCCATATTGTTTATACTATACCACGAAAGTAGCCCGCCGAGCGAGCGAGTTCTGAGGCCATGTTGGCTCGGATCAGGCTACAATCGACGGGCGTGGCCCGTAGGGGGGTTGAGTGGGGGTGGGGTCAGTCGTCGCTGTCGACCTGCGCCTCGCTCCTTGCGCGGTGCTCCAAGGTGATGATCGGAACCGCCAGAACGAAGGCGACGGCGAGGACGGCAATGACGATAAAGAAAATGCTGCTCATACCAGCTCCTTACGGGTTGGGGACTGTCAGGAATTGACAGTAATATCATTATAGCATAAGTATAATAAAAAAGCAATACATCGGATGCAACCACTAGCATAATTTGTCAATAGGTGCTATGATACTTTTTATGAAAAAGTTCCAAGTCATCACTCTTTTTCCCGAGATGTGCGGAGGGGTATTTGGCAACAGTATGATGTGGAAGGCTCAAAAAGACGGACACGTCACACTTGAGACAATACATCTACGAGAGTTTGGTATTGGCCCTCGCAAACAAGTTGATGACACCCCCTATGGAGGCGGTGATGGCATGCTGTTGATGGTAGAACCACTGTGGAACGCGATTATGCAGGCAAAGAGCCTTGATCCTTCGGCAAAGGTGCTCTTGATGACACCGAGAGGCAGTCGATGGAAGCAGGCCGATGCCCGCAGCTACAGCGAGTCAGCGCACGGGTATATTTTTGTGTGCGGACGCTATGAGGGCTATGATGAACGAATTATGTCGCTCGTCGACGAGGAAATAAGCGTCGGCGACTACGTGTTGACTGGTGGTGAGCTGCCAGCTATGACGATTATCGACAGCATTGTACGCCTTATTCCGGGTGTTCTCGGCGGTTCCGAGAGCGCGGCGGTAGAAAGTTTTGTTGATGGGAAAACGCTGGAGTATCCTCAATATACACGACCAGAAGTTTGGCAGGATATGCGCGTACCCGAGGTCTTACTAAGTGGACATCATGGTCAGATCGCTGCCTGGCGGGCTAAGCATAGCAAGAAGGCGGGCTAATAAAATGGCAATACCCCGCGAAAAGCGGGGTACCACACAATATATGTTGTGGTGGATATATCGTAGAGCGATATGCTACAAGATTTTTTTGTGGTGTTTGTTTTTGTAACGTTCGCTATCAGTACAATACACTCTGTTTTCAAAAAGCGCAAGCAGTATGTACAAAAAAACAACAGTTTGCCGTGCAAGACAGCAGTATACTAAGGATATGAAGACTTATTTTCGGTCCGTATTCCCTAGTGTTTTCTTCGGTAATCCTGCTTATTGGCGGGGATTCACGCTTGCCGCTGTCTACCTTTTTTTGGCGATTATGCAGTTATTTACCTACGAGCAATTTGCCGATATAACGGCCGCATATGGCTTGGCGGGGGGGAATATAACGGCGACAGTGTTGGCATTCTCGATACCACTCCTGGAGGTTCTTTCCTTGCCATTTCTATTGTCCATGAAACTCGCCTATCGGTGGTGGATGGTATCAAAAGTAGCGACCATTGTTACGGCAATACTTTGGCTATTTATTGCATTTATTCTCAATATTCAAGGAAATTACACTGCTGAGTCAGGTCTCTTTGGAGGGACGCTACTTCTCCCCGTCGGGACGTGGATGGTGATCTATACTGGACTTCTCGTTTGCGCAGTCGTTATCGTTATTCGTGAATTGCCTCATCGGTCGATATCATCGAGGGGTTCTCGCGAACAGTAACTATCGGTATACTAGAGAGTATGACTTATGAGAGGGCAATTACTCCTGCTTCTACCGATACCCAAAAAGTTGGTCGTGATCTGACACCAAATATGCGGGCACTACGCCTGACGATGCGTATTGCCGAGCAGCTACTTTGTCACGGCGTGTCGGCACACGATGTAGTAGATAGTGCACTGGATATAACCGAGACACTCTGTCAGCGGCGGGTGCATATTGATATCAACGCTACGTCTATCATGGCATCGCAGGATCGCGGTATTGATCGAGAACCCTTGACGCTCATTCGCACTGTTTCGATGCAAAATCCCAACAATCTTATTGTCCAAGAGATGCAGGATTTGGTGAGAAGTATTCGCGGAGGGCTTAGTCTTGATTCGGCGGAAGCGAGGTTCGAAAAAATAATTGCTGTCAAGCCAACCTACCCAAGTTGGCTGACGATGATCGGGAACGCGAGCGTAACCGCTGGTGCGTCGATGTTATTTACTAATTCATGGGTTGTCGTGGTGACGACTTTTTTGGTAGGATGCTTGGTTGACCGCTTGATTCGCTGGCTTGAGGCTCGGCAGGTGCTTAGTTTTTTTGTCCAAGCGATATCTTCGTTTACGATTACTATGAGTGCAACGTTGGTTGTGGAGCTCGGCAATCGTGGCGTCTGGCCGTTTGTTGGCGTTAATCCCACGCTCATCGTTGTCGGGGGGATTGTCATGCTGGTGGCTGGCCTTATGGTGGTGGCGACTGCTCAGGATGCGATCGACGAATTCTATGTGACGGCGAGTGCGCGTTTCATGAAGACATTTGTGATGACTGCCGGAATCGTGATGGGGATTGTCATCGGGCTCTTAGTTGCTCACGGGGCGGGAAGTAAAATCGCCGTATCACCTGATCCTGTGGCACTCGGTGATCCATTTTGGCAAGTGATGGGTGCGGTTGTTATTGCAGCGGGTTGGGCGTTGTTTATGCAGTCGAAACTCGCTGCTGTCGTGTGGGCAGGAATAATCGGTGGGTTGGGATGGGGCGTCTATATGATGACTGCCGCAAGTGGCGAGGCACTGGCAAACGGTGTCGCGGCGGTATTAGTCGGATTTGCGGGGGCAATCATCGCTCGTATATATCGTTCGCCATCGATCGCTCTCATTGACGCCGGTGTTGTACCGCTGGTGCCGGGGCTCGCGCTCTACAACGGGTTGATGCAGTTCGTCGATAAGCCCTCGGCATCATCGGTAGCAGAAGGCAACATGCTACTGCTGACGGCGCTCAGCGTTGCGCTATCGATTGCCGCAGGTGCCAGCGTCGGTAACTATTTTGGCCGACCCGTTCGCTCACATATTGTCCGCGTGAAAGAATCAATTCCTGAGATGATGCCCACGTTTCGTCGCAAGCGCTGAGAATAGTGGTATGTTTTAGGAAGAAATTGCCATCAATGCATACATAGCTTTTCCTGGTAGTTCTTTTCTAAATCCTGACTTTGCTTTGCGAATATCGTTCGTTTTGGGCAAATTTATCCAAGGATCCATCCAGCCTCTTGGTGTTAAGACCAAGTAATGACCAACAGGGTACGGCTGTGATCTCTCGATCAATACGATAGAATTTAGCGGGTATTCAATATGAACCTTTTTGCGCACGTAGTAGTTTTTGTAATTGAAACCAAAGCCATTCAGCTCCTTCGATAAATCGCTAGGTCGCCATCCGTTTTTTACGCTATACTCTCTTCCGAGGAATTTAATTGCCTCATCAAAATTCATATTGCAGACAAATGCAAAGCAGGCTACACCACAGCCGTAATCTAATTTCTGAGTAATGCTTTTTGCCATGCTACTCATTCTAGAATTTAATAAAAATGAGCGGGGCACTACCCGCACTCATTTTTAATTGCTTTCCCATTACCTTATTTCTTCTTAACAACATCGTCTATCTTGTCCCAGTGCTTGGTCTTATTGTTCAGCACTGTTAGTTCAGTACCCGAACGCTTTGCCTCCCTGAGGCCTAGCTCATAGCCTCCTATGACATACTCCTGCACCGCACCGTTTTTAGAAGATTGTGGAGTCAAGAATACGACATATTCTTTACCCGTCTCTAGGTCAATGTCGTCAACGGACTTATCTTTAACATAAGCCTTATGGGCTGGCTGTTTACCTCCATTTAAATAAAGTATTTTATCTTGTTGTTGTTTATTGAGACT
The DNA here is from genome assembly GCA_049288955.1 of Saccharimonas aalborgensis (SeqCode). GTDB lineage: Bacteria > Patescibacteriota > Saccharimonadia > Saccharimonadales > Saccharimonadaceae > Saccharimonas > Saccharimonas aalborgensis_A. Next base: position 41,156 of record JBAQIS010000007.1, on the reverse strand, counting down.
TTTCCAGTAGTCCTCATAGCTAACCGTCCCCCCAAGGCGTGAATAACTTAACTCTTGTCCTGCTTTTACGCCGCCTCTATATGTTTCACGAACGGTCATTTTACCATATGTATGAGGAGCAACATATTGTTCAAAAACGGGACTATATGTTCGTCCACCATCAATCGAGTTCACATATACAAGTGCAACAATGGGGTATTCGTCTGGGTTCCACACAAAGTCAACTTCACTTCCCACATTCTGAATGTCACTAGTTGCGATACTCGCGTATGCATTATATGTCCTATTTGATTGAATGGCGGCTTGCGATGACATGTTCGGCTCATTGTTTACGCTATTGCGAGATACAAGCGCATAAATTCCCACCCCGCAAAGCACTAGTATAGACACAGCTATAAAGGTATACATTTTTGGTTTCACGATTCTTTGGCTACCGTGTTTTCTCATATTTATAATTCCTTATCCTTTATTTAATAGAGTATATTAATGGCATCATTATCAACCTTTTGAACAGTTTGCACAGCCCTACCATAGCCTGTCTGGCACATAATGCTGTAAATGTTATTATTATCATGAGCAAGACCTAGAGCATGACCCACTTCATGAGTAGTTGTACCTTGAGCCTGGCTATTTGTAAAGCTAGGATTTCTATAGGCGTCGTTATTGATATGCACCTCTGCATAGTACCAATTTGTATTCCATGGGTAAATCTCACCTCCATTACCATTAAAGAACCTGGTCCACGCTAGCGTACTAGAGCCTCCTAGGAAGTATGAGTTGGAATTCTGATGAAAGTCTAGATTTGACCCATAGTTACTACTGGCATAATGTATGTAAATCGGATTATCCCAGCCTGGGTACATCCAGTTATTTGTCGCGCCAGTAATATATGTTTGCCAATATCCGACCCCCGAAGCATAGTTTATCCATGCTGTTAAGTTGCCTACGCCATTTTGATATCTATACCCAAATGTCGGCGTTGTCGCAAATGCATTGTTTGTCGGGAACAAGCACAATGCAGCTATAGCTATCACTGCGACGACGAGTTTATTTTTGAATACTTTCACAAGCCCTCCCTTGCTGTTAATGACTATGTTATAAGATAGTACCTTCCTCATCTCAATTATATCACGTATGTCAATAAAGTTTACGCTTTTGAGATTTAGGTTCAATAAGCTAAAACCGAATAACGCGCTAAAGTAGGTAGCGCAAACTAATCTACAAAAAGAGGGTTATTCCCGTGAAAGGTCTAGTAAATCTACCAACAGAGCGGCAGTGCCACAAACAAATATTCATATTGCAGACAAATGCAAAGCAGGCTACACCACAGCCGTAATCTAATTTCTGAGTAATGCTTTTTGCCATGCTACTCATTCTAGAATTTAATAATAGATAAACAACTGTAAATCAAAAGAACTCTAATAGTGGAGTTCGATGTTGGTTATGCTTGAGCGAGGTGGAGGATTCGGTTACACTAACACGACCTCGCGAGTCAGGCCGATGAGCATAGCTCGTCGGTGACATCGCCTTGCAGATTGCCGCAGGCAATCTTCACCCCAAATGCTTCACTCGGGTGTTCGATTCTAATAACGAGCCACGCAAAAAGCCCACCTATTGGTGAGCTCTTAGCGTGGCTGGGGATGAGGGATTCGAACCCCCGAATGCCAGGACCAGAACCTGGTGCCTTACCACTTGGCGAATCCCCAGTATGCATATATTATACCTGAAATGTGCGGGAGTTCGAATCGGATTCGACCCACGTCCCGCGGGCCCGCGACTCAGTCAAATAAGCACAGCTTATTTGTGAGATCGCCTTGCAGATTGCCGACGGGCAATCTTCACCCCGAATGCCAGGACCAGTCTGCTCATCAATTTCCTTCAGAAATTGCTCGCAGACCCGCCTCAGTCGGTGAGCCCCAGGCTCATCCGGCTTCCGGCCTTGCGAACTGCCCCCATGGCAGTTCTCACCTGGTGCCTTACCACTTGGCGAATCCCCAGTAGTAGTGGAATTATATCACCGCAGGAGAGCTAACTCAAGGGGGGCAGTGGAGGAAATAAAGAGGTATTGACAAATATACTTTACTTTGGTAAAATGTATCTCATGAATACCTCTACCGTATGGAAGTCACCAGAAGCGAAGCGATTTTCGCAGGTGCTTGCTGGTATTGATGACATAGCGCTCATGCAAGCATTTTTGCGTGACGTGATGACAGAAAAAGAAATACGTGAAGTCAGCACCCGTCTAAAAGCAGCATCGCTCCTACGAGCTGGATACACATACGACCAGATCGTCAAAGAAACGCGTTTGTCGACACGTACCGTTGCGCGTATTCGTGACTGGATGGATAATGGCGCCGGAGGCTACCAAGCAATTCTCTCTGGTGATCATGCCCATACACCGCCAGTTGATGTCGGCTAATTTCTATCTATTCAGATGTATGAAGCGCCGGCATTAGCTGGCACTTTGCTTATGCATCACTAAAAACGAAGGGATAGATATGAAAAGGAAATTACAGATAGGAGTATTTGGATCAATGGCTGACTTGGCTATGCGGAGGAAAACCGTATGAACGATGTCATATCATTAACTGAGAAACTGGTAGCGATTGCAAGCTATGTGGATAATGGGTGTGATGAAACTGCTGTCGTCGCGTGGCTCGAACAATGGTTCGTGACGAATTTACCAGACATGGAGCTGACACGGCAACCACTCCCCGATGGTAGAGCAAATCTTTACGTCGGCGCCCCGACACCTGCAGTCTTATTTGTGGGGCATATCGACACAGTACCCATATCAGACGGCTGGCAAACACCGCCGCTCACACTAAGTCGTGAGCGCGGCAGACTCTATGGTTTGGGCGTAGCGGACATGAAGGGGTCAATTGCCTCACTCATGGTGGCGTTGACACGAATGAGCAAAAGTGCACGATCGACCGCAGGTATGCTCATCTATGTCGACGAAGAGTATCGATTTGCTGGTATGAAACAGGTGATCGCCGATAAGCTTTTTGTCGATCAGCCGCCAGAGCTTGTTATATCACTTGATGGAAATTTGCAACCGTTGATGGGGTGCAGGGGCCTCATCAAAATAGATATTGAAGTTATCGGCAAATCTGGCCACGCGTCAAATCCCGCCAATGGTGTCAACGCTATCACGCAGCTTATGGAGAGCCTGGCATCACTTGAGCAACAGATGACTCAGTACACTTCGCCGGAACTGGGACAAACGACGATGAATATTGCTTACCTTAGGGGCGGCGCGACAATGGATGTTGATAATCCTGAGATACTTCAGCGCAGCGGAAATGTCATTCCAAATTATGCTGAGGGTATCATAGAGCTCCGCGTTGCCGATACGAGACTGACGGCTCAACTGGTCGAGACTCTCCTCAGACAGCTACTTCAAGAGCGTGATCTCGAGGTAAAAAGTATTCGAGTGGGGGCTGATCTCGGTGTCTGGAATCAAACAAGAGATACGGTATCGGAACAATTTCTGAAGACATGCTATACACGGGCTGGTATTTTGTGGCAGCCAGACGATCCTCGCTACAGGGGCTATATCGACGTTCAGTTACTCGCTGAAGTAATCGACAGTCCAATATATGTGATTGGCGCAGGTGGGGATAATCGCCATGGAGCGAATGAGTCGGCAGCAATTAGTGATCTTCAAGTTGCGGCAAACCTTTATCAATTAATAGTAGAACAATGGAATAAGGAGAATAGTGATGAAAAATCCTGAACTGAGAGTCGAAAGGGTGGAGGGTGATTTACAAGCGATTGATTTGAGCAGTCTACTGCAAATCGCTGCGGTGTATGCCGATGCATTTAAGTGGGATGAATGGAACGAATGGACAAAATGCCCAGTTGACGGTAAGTTTTTTGGTGCAACCACCTCACCGGGTGAGTCAAGCGCGTGCTGTAATGAGCCGTTACAATTGGCATATCCAGCAGCAGAGACTGTCGAGTATATTCAGTGCGAACTAACTCGTCCCGAAGCCAGCTTATTCGTGCTGAAGGATGATGAGCAGATAGCAGGGTTTAGCTGGGCATTCAAATATGCTTCACCTGGGGTACTCGCGCGTGAAAAATATCGTACTGATCAAATGCGCGAGCGTGTTGTCGGTGCTCTCGCTGGCGTGGGCATCACGGGAAGTCTGTATTATTTGTCAGAGACGGGCATTCTAAAAGATGCTCGTTATCGTGGTCGGGGAGTCAGTAATGATTTCTACCGATTGCGACTCGAACGCGCTCAAGCACTCGGGCTTCCAGCCGTCCAACGGACAACGATCAACAGCCCGATGTATATGACAGCACGATCAGCAGGCATGACGCAGGTGATAGGCCCGATAGTGGAACAACAAGGGAACGACAGAGTGGTCACTGGCAACTTGGCCGGAGGAATCGAAGATAGTGAATTATCGCCTCGTGTATTATTTGCCACAACGTTTGGAGACTAAGATAGTATACTAGGTATATGCAGTTTGTGATTAAACTCCTGGCCGATGGGCTAATGCTCCCGATAGCATTGCTTGCTGGGTACGCGCTTTTGGTACGGGTGCCTAAAAAGGATCGGTACGACCGATATACTCGTATACTGATGGCCGGTGTCACGTCCTATCTCGTGGCCAAATATCTTGGAGCTGTTTGGCAGCCAGAAACTCTCCGACCGTTCGAGCTAAGTGGTCAAATTGCCGGTGCCGCCTATCTCAACAACCCAGGCTTCCCGTCTGACCATACGCTTTTTGCTAGTTTCTTGACGCTTGCAGTATGGTATGGAACACGCCTGAAGTGGTTGACAATACTGCTCGGTGTTTTGACGGTGACGGTGGCCATCGGAAGAGTATTAGCTCTTGTCCATACACCAATCGATGTTATCGGCGGCATGATAATAGGTGTGCTGGGAGCCGTCTGGTATATTGCTTATGGAAAAATATTTTCACAAAAACTAGTAAAAAACACAAATAGGTAGTAAAATATCATTTAACAAAGAGGAGTTGTTGGATGAAACAGGAAGTCTATAGTGAAGTGGATAATTCCACCGTCTCACCACTGGTGCAAATGTCTCTGCGTGAGCTCGTGGCTGCAATTGTCTGTGGCATTGGTGTCGGATTGATGGTGTCGGCGCTCATGTTGATAATGAATAAGTATCTATTTGGGACGGTATTGTGTCGAACAAGCGCAAGTGCCGACTGTAGCCAGGCGCCACTTTACTCACTGATTGTTTCAATGGTTATTGGTGCAATTGCGGGTGTTGTGGGACTTGCTCGCCTAAGGGTTTTCCGTCCACTTTTGACTGTTATCGCAAGCGCAGTAGCACTTTGGGGGATTGAGCCGATTGTCTTTGGGATGTCGTGGTATTGGGCCATCCTTTCGACGATGTTTCTGTTTGGTATTTGCTACGGATTGTTTACATGGATATCTCGTGTCCGTTCGTTCATCCTTGCCGTTGTTCTTGTGACTGTACTTGTCGTGGTTACGCGACTGATGCTGATCTCGTAGCTTGTCGATGCTATACTAGCAGTATGGAACTCATCGTAATCATACTTCTTATTGTCGTGATCGTTCTCATGGCGGGTGGACTACTATTGCTCTTTCAGCGCGTCAATGACCTAAAGCAGGGAAGTGCCGTTGAGCTGGTAAAAGCAGATATGACGGAGCTGACTCGCACTATTGCCGGGTTGCAGCAGACAATGGGCGACAAAATTGAGCGGGGGAGCACTGCTATGCAACAATCCGTACAAAAACAACTCAGTGAAAGCGCAAAGATTGTTGCCGATGTCACGCAACGTCTGGCAAAACTCGATGAGACAAACCGTCGCGTCGTTGATGTAGCGGACGAACTAAAAACGCTGCAAAATGTTTTGCAAAATCCAAAACAACGCGGTGTATTTGGTGAGTTTTATCTGAGCAGTGTCCTCGAAAACGTACTGGCTCCGGGACAGTACCAAACCCAGTATAAGTTTTTAAACGGTGATGCCGTCGACGCGGTGATTTATCTTGATAAGGGGAAATTATTACCGATTGATAGTAAGTTTAGTCTCGAAAATTACAATCGAATGATCGAAGCGAGTGGCAAGGAAAGGGAAGACCTACTCACAAAAGTAAAGGGCGATCTAAAACTAAGAATTGATGAAACCTCGAAGTATATCAGGCCGAGTGAAAAAACCATGGAGTTCGCTTTTATGTTTATCCCGAGCGAATCACTCTACTATGATCTGCTTATCAATAACGTTGGCAGTGGAGGAAGTTCGCGTGACCTCATTGAGTACGCCTTTCGGGACAAACACGTCATCATCACCAGTCCGACAAGCTTTATGGCTTATCTACAAACGGTGCTACAGGGTTTGCGTAGTTTGCAAATCGAAGAACAAGCAAAGGATATCCAATTGCGCGTCGGTAAACTCGGCCAACATATCGCAAAGTTTGATGAATACATGCACAAGCTCGGCGGTGCACTCGGTACTACTGTCAATCATTTCAATGCCGCTCACAAAGAACTCTCTAAAGTTGATAGAGATGTCGTAAAAATTGCCGAAACCACTCCTGCTGTCGAACCACTTCAGCTCGATAAACCAACCTCGGGAGAATAAGAAGAAGCAATAAAAAACTCCTCGTGTTCCGCCGAGGAGTTTTTATTGACCTGTACCCAACCTATAGGACGGTGTTGCGGCGTCCGGCAAGGAGCAGGTAGAGATTGCCTCCTAAGGCAGCTCCTATGAGCGTTGCAGTGATAACCTCAATACTTAGTCGAGAGTATTGTTTGTCGTTCTTGGTATCACCAGCACGGCTGAAGGCGCTATCTGGGCGCTCAGTTACCGCAAGTGCTACCGCTGGGTTGAGTGTGGCATTTGTCACACGCAAGGTGTGCGGTATCTGGTCTGGAGACGTAATGCTCGAATTAGCAAGTGATTTTTGCACGTTGGTCTGCAGGGTACTGACAAGACCACCGCCAACAACGAGACCCACCATAAGCGAGAGTCCTACGCCCAGTGCGCGGCTGGTATTTGCAAGATCTCGGCGACTCAATACTGCGCTCAGTCCGAAGACAAAGATAGCAGTTGCGGTGAGTTCAATGCCAAAGACTGACCAATCAAACACATTCCAGCCCATATGACTGAAATCGAGCTTGAGCGTGCCGCCTGCGACGAGGTTCATCACGATAACGGCTAGCATGCTCCCGAGGAATTGAGCTCCCCAGTAAAATGGCACGAGTACACCCTTGAGGCGGCGCATCGTCCACTGCGCAAAGGTAACGGCTGGATTGACGTGTGCACCTGAAATTGCGCCAATGGCCAGAACCAGTACCACTAGCGTGAGGCCGACATAGAGCACATCGACGGTTTGTGCCGCAAGCAGCGCAACCAATGTCAGTACAAATGTACCGATCAGCTCAGCAAAAACGATGTTGACAACGTTGCCAGGAAGCGCAAGGCTCGTCCTTTCACGTTTGACGCGAACCGTAGGGTGCGCAACTGATTTTGCTGGGTGCGTAACTTCTTTTGCCAATGGTTTGACAGTCACTTTTGTTTTTGTAGTTTTGGCTGCGACGGCCGGCTTTTTGACGGTCGCTTTTTTGGTAGAAGCGGCTTTCTTGGTAGCCATTATATTCCCTCCTTATCGTGAATATACAGCTATTATAGCATAATGAGCTCATGGTATAATACAAGTTACGTATGGGAAGATATATCGAGCAAACTCAGTCACGTTCCGAATTGCAACAACGAATTGCCGCAGACTTACGTGCAAAAGCAGCAGCTCGTGCCAAAGACGAAGGTGATCCGTCGACTGCATACACTGCAATTGACGGTGTAGAAGATGCAGAGTACATGAAAGGTACCAAGCGGACAACAAGTCTGGCCGGGGTGTGGGCAACTATCTTTTTGGCAGCGGTAGCAGTATTTATCTATTTTGTAGTCCGCGTCAACTCATAATCGTAGTATACTAAAGAGGTAATGATCGATATTGCTTCTCTTAAAGTTGAACTTGAGTCGCGGATTGCGGCCTCTGATACTCCCGCAGACATCCTAAAAAGCAAGGAGTTTCGAGAATTGTACGCGAGCATCCCGACGCTTGCTGTTGATGAGCGAAAAGAATTTGGCCAGAAAGTAAATGAGCTAAAAGAAGCAATTGCGCACGCCGTGGCGAAACGCCAAGAACAACTTAGTGCAAAAGAACTGCCAGCGATTGATATCACGGCACCATTTGATGTAAATGCAGCAATGCCTGCGCTATTGCCTAGTGATCAAGGGACAATTCATCCGCTGATGAATGAAATCGAAACAATTAGCGACATATTCAATCGCATGGGGTTCGTGACCGAAGAGTCTCGTGAAATCGATGACCAGTACCATATGTTTGAGAGCCTAAACTTTCCCAAAGGTCATCCTGCCAGGGATGACTGGGATACTTTCATGACAGTAGAGACAGATGCGAGCGGCGATCCGCTCATTGCACCCGCCCATACCAGTACAATGCAAAATCGCGTCATGAGGAAATATCATGACGATCTCGAAAATAACCAGCCCATCGCTGTCATAGTGCCCGACAGAACATTTCGCAACGAAGACCTCGATGCCCGACACGAGCACACCTTTTATCAGGTTGAGGGGGTGTACGTGGCAAAGGGCGTTCATGCGGGTATGCTGATCGCCACGCTTCAGGCCTTCCTCGAAGAGTATTATGGCAGGCAGCTCGAGGTGCGAGTTAACCCCTTTTATTTTCCGTTTACGGAACCCAGTTTTGAGTTTGCGCTCAGCTGTCCTTTCTGTGACAAGCAGGGCTGTAACATCTGTAGCCAATCTGGGTGGATTGAGCTGCTTGGTTGTGGTATGATTCATCCGAACGTTTTGAAAGAAGCTGACATTGACCCAACGATGTACACGGGATTTGCGTTCGGTTGTGGGATTGATCGACTTGTGATGATGAAATACCAGATAGAGGACATCCGTCATCTTGAGTCGGGTAAACTAGATTTCTTGAGGCAATTTAGCGCATGACGCGTGTCGTACTACTCCACGGAAAAAATAAAACAGCGGATGATGCGTGGTATCCATGGATCAAAGCCGAGTGTAGTGCGCGAACTATTGAGTGCACTGTGCCCGCATTGACTACCGAAGAAGTGCCTCATATCGCCGACTGGCTTGCCGATATTGATGCCGTCCATCCTGATGAGGAAACGATACTGGTCGGACACTCGCGCGGCGGGATGGCTGCACTGCGCTGGCTCGAACAACCAGACCGCCCAGTTAAGCGGGTTATCCTTGTTGCCACAAACGGTGCGCATCTTGTGGATGCAGCAGGTGGGGATTTTTATTCGGGTGCCTATGACTTTGAGACCATTCGGCATAATTGCGCTGACATCGTTTTATTACATTCTCGCGATGATGAGTGGGTGCCCTATGCGGCAGCTCAGTATAATGCCGAGCATCTGGGCGGGCGGCTGATCAGCCTTGAGAATAAAAATCATTTTGGTATGCAATCGGATGGAATGGTCATGCGCGAGTTTCCGGAACTGCTCGCTGAGATAGTGAGGTAGGAACACATACCATGGAGCAATACGAACATGCACTAAACGAGCAAGACAACGAGCTGATTACACTTGCCCGTCGTCACTTGGAACAGAAGTATCGCAAACCACTTCATACAGTTGCAGCAGCGCTGCGCATGGCTGATGGGCACATTATCATGGGGCTAAATTTCGACCATTTTTCTGGCTCAATTTGTGCAGAAGTTTCGGCACTGACCCATGCTATGAACCGCGAAAATTATGCGGTGCAAACAGTCGTAGCGGTGCGACGCAATACCGCCGGAGAGTATGTTGTCGCCAATATGTGTGGTAAATGTCGTCAGATTTTTCATGATTATGTTCCGCAGGCGAGAATCATCGTCGATAGTGATGGCTCTGTTGAGGTACGCAGCATCGAAGAGTTGCTGCCGCTGGCGTTTTATCGTCATCGTGAGAAAATTAACGATGCTATGCAAGGTATATCGGATGAGGAGATAGTGGGGTGAAAAACGCAATTATTTTTCATGGTACTGGTGAGTCGCCTGACGACCAGTGGTTTCCGTGGGTAAAGGAACAGATGGAAAAAGCGGGCTATACCGTCTCGGTACCCAATTTGCCGCAAATGAATCAGCAGCCGATTGCTGAGATGGTGAGTCAGGTACTACCGACGCTTGATCTGAATGAAGAAACAGTTCTGATCGGACACTCTGCCGGTGCGCCATTCATTCTCAGTATCCTCGAAGTATCAGGTCAAAAAATTGCTCGCGCGCTGCTCATCGCCGGCTTCTATACAGAAATTGATATGGGTCGTGAGCCAGTTCTTCAGCCGCACTATGATTGGCAGAAGCTGGCACCACTGGCAGACTACTATATGATTAACTCCACCAATGATCCGTGGAAATGCGATGATACCCAAGGTCGGTTGGCATTTGATAAACTAGGAGGGACACTCATTATCAAACAAGACGGTCATTTTGGCTCAGCAAGCCACCAGCAGGAATACAAGACATTTCCACTGGTGGCCGCAATCGCTATAGGAGCATACCAATGAAAGTAAGCCTCAACCTCATTAAACAGTTTACTTCCATCAACATACCAGTTGATGAACTTGTTGCGACGATAAACAATCAGCTTGGCGGCGTTGAGGAAGTGACCGAACTAGGCGTACGATACAAAAATATTACGATCGTAAAAGTAGTTTCCTGCGAAAAGCATCCAAATGCCGACAAACTAAGTGTGTGCAAAATCGATGATGGCCAATCAGTACGTGATGTTGACCGCGATGTTGATGGGTATGTCCAGGTCGTATGCGGTGCACCGAATGTTCACGCCAATATGTGGGCAGTATGGTTGCCGCCACACACAACTGTCCCGGCTAGCTATGCCGATGCCAAACCCTTTGTACTTGAGCCGCGAGAAATTCGTGGCGTCATGAGCAATGGAATGCTGGGAGCGGGTGATGAGCTGGCTATCAATAGTGACCACAACGGAATTATTGAACTTCGCGAAGAAGACATGCCGCCGCACATTGGCGCAAGAGGACTTGCGACTGGTCAGGATTTTGCTGAGGCAATGGGGTTAGACGACACTATTATCGATATCGAGAATAAAATGTTTACCCATCGTCCTGATTGTTTCGGTCAGTTGGGTGTGGCACGTGAAATTGCTGGGATCACCGGGCAACCGTTTCACAGCCCTGAGTGGTATACAACCCTTCCGTCATTTTTATCAGCAAATAGTTTTGAGCTGACGGTTACAAATCAAGCGCTCACCCAAGTACCGCGTTTTATGGCGGTTGGGTTTAGCGGTATCGAGGTAAAACCAAGTCCGCTTTGGCTACAGTGCGAATTGATACGACTTGGTAGTAAGGCGATTAACAATATTGTTGACGTGACAAATTATGTCATGCTACTTACCGCTCAGCCCACCCATGCATATGACTATGATAAATTGCGAGGTCACGCGCTTGGTGCACGTATGGCAAGTAGTGGCGAGAAGGTGACACTTCTCAACGGAAAAACGTATGAGCTCGGTAGCGATGATATTGTCATTGCAGATCAAGAGGGTCCTGTTGGTTTGGCGGGTATCATGGGCGGTAGCAATAGCGAAGTGAGCGATACGACGACTTCTATTGTGCTTGAAGTAGCCACCTTTGATATGTATGCGGTCCGCAAGTCGAGTATGCGGCATGGGGTTTTCACTGATGCACTGACCCGCTTCAATAAAGGTCAGTCGCCCCAACAAAATCCGTATGTGCTTAACCTGCTGATGATGTCCATAATCGACGTGGCAGGTGGGGCCCAGGCAACCGAAGTAGTTGATGTTGGCCAAACCATCACCCCGTCCAAGGCGGTGGTTATTACTCCCTCATTTATCAATAATCGCCTAGGACTTTCACTGGCTAAACCGCAAATTACGACACTTCTTTCAAATGTTGAGATGCGCTGTGATGACGAGGTGTCAGATGATGGCGATGATGCTATTGTCGTTTTGCCGCCCTACTGGCGAATGGACATAGAGGTTCCCGAGGATGTTGTAGAGGAAGTTGGGCGGTTGTATGGTTTTGATGCCTTGCCCCGCGAATTACCCAAACGTGCTGGCGGTGTTGCCATGCGCAACAAAAATAGGGTACTCAAACAGCGTATTCGTCAGAGTCTGGCGCGCGCCGGAGCGAATGAAGTACTAACATACAGTTTTGTGCACGAGCAAGTTATGAAAAAAGCCGAGCAGGATGCCTCTCGAGCATTTCGTCTTGGAAATGCCATCAGCCCCGATCTCCATTTATATCGTTTGTCAGTACTGCCTAGCTTGTTGGACAAGGTCCATGCCAACATAAAAAATAGCTATGATGAGTTTGTACTGTTTGAAATTGGTAAAGGCCACGACAAAGTGTCTCATCTGGCAGACGATAATGGGCTTCCTGGTGAGCCTGAGTTTGTAGATGCTGTATATGCTAGCAAAAAGCCTCGTCAGGGAGCGGCATACTATATGATGCGTCGTCTCGTTTCTCAATTGGCAAAAGACCTCGGTCTTACACTCAAACTAATACCAATTGACAATGCTGATGGCATACATGCCGCGACGGTATTTGCCCCAGCTCGTAGCGCGAGGATCGAGAGCAGGCAAGGTGAATATATTGGCATAGTAGGTGAACTAAAGCAGTCGGTGAGGAAGGCGTTTAAACTACCGGACTATACTGCGGCAATGACACTAGAGTTAGCAGGAATCGCCAATGCTGTTGAGCTAAAGCGTAACAACTATCAACCTTTGTCCCGTTATCCATCAACATCACAAGACATCTCCCTGAAAACCGCTTTCTCGGTGCCGTATGAAAAAATATTTCACTGTGTTTGGAGTGCGGCAACGGAGAAAATGGCGGGAATTGATATTCGTCTTGAGCCGGTTGCCGTCTATAGTGCAGAGGACAATACTGACAAAAAGACAACAACACTCCACATTACTTTTACCAGTTATGACAAGACGCTTACGGATCAAACGATAAATCCCGTCATGGATCACATCGCCAGTTGTGCAAAAGATGAGCTTGCCGCGGAACGGGTTTAATTGCGCGCACTCGAAATCAGACCAATCGTAGTGCCAAGATCACTACTTCCTTTGAGTGGTGATTTTCACTTCATACGAGAGGGATTGAGAGTGTATGATGCAATACATGGCGTACCTCGACCGGGTCTACCGTCGCTTCGACACGCAAACGAGATCCTACGACATTTCCGTCATGGGAATGCTGCCGTTGCCGGAATCATGGGGCAAAGAGTAGTGGGCTTGGCAAATTATTATACCGGGGGCAGAGGACAGTCTGAAGCTTGGCTCCATGGTTTGGCGGTGGACCCCGATGTACGGCGTCAACATGTCGGTACACATATGCTCGGGTTCATCCTTGATCATATGAAGTCGAGTGGGGCAAGTATCTGTAAACTTGAGTCACTGCCAGAAGCTGTCGGTTTTTACGAAGCGAACGGATTCACGGAACGTGACGAAAGTGATGATACAAATCGTCTCATGGTATATTCACTCAATTGAAATATTTGAATATTTGAATATAATAAAATACATGACACAAACCACGGTGGAAATACTAAAGGCACTTGCCGACGAAACCCGTCTTGGGCTCGTTCGATCACTTGTTGGTAAAGGTGAGCCAGTAACGAGCTGTGAAGTCGTGATTTCGTGTGCCTCGTTTCTTGCATTATCGCAGCCAGCGATAAGTCATCACTTTATCAAGTTGGTCGATGCAGGTGTATTGCGCGAGGAAAAGCGCGGTACCCAAAAGGCGTATGCGCTCAATAGAGAACTATTAGCTAGTGTTGGTATTGACGCGACAAAACTATAAAAATAGCTGCCGTAAGGCGAAGGGGGAAATATGGTAAAAGTAGTTGTTGTAACAGGGAGTATGCGACCAAATAGTGCGGGTCAACAGGTGGTACCGTATGTAGTTCAAAAATTGCAAGAAAAAGACGCAGTAGTATCTGTCGCCGATCTCAGTAAGTTAGCGTTACCTTTTTTTGACAGCGCCCTACCACCTTCTATGGAGGGATTTAATCCAGAACATCAATCAGTATTACAGTGGACGACGATGTTAAAAGAAGCTGATGGCGTGGTATTGGTTTCGCCAGAATACAACCATAGCCTAAGTGGTGTTCAGAAAAACGCGATCGACTGGATTTATAAAGAGTGGGAGGGTAAGCCCGTGGCATTTGTCGGCTACGGATTTTATGCTGCAAAGCATGCCTATCAACATCTAGAGTTGATGAATGAAGCGTTGCACATGAAGCTTATTGAGCCAATAGCTGGTTTACAATTTATGCAAGATCTCGCGGTCGATGGAGCAGTTCAGGATGACGAAGCTGTCTCCAAAAAAATCGACGCTACTGTGAGTGCGCTGATCGCTGCCTGCTAGATTTGCTATACTGAGGGCATGTCAGAGGTGTCCATCACAAAGTACGATTATATGTTGTCTACCAGCCCTCAGTCCTGAGCTTTCCTATCGAAACATGGCGATTGCTGATGGTGCAGTTGCCCAGAAGCGGTGGATGGAGGCGGCACTTTCGTCGTCTATGGATGAGTGTGAGCGACGTGTGGTATTTGACGAGCTGCGTGAGTATTGCGCACTCGATACTCTCGCTATGGTCGAGATTTTTCGGAAACTATGTGAAGTGAGTCAGTAAAAGTGGCGTATTGACGCTAGTAGCGGCTGCACGAGTCTCGGCAAATAGGTATTTCATAGTATACTAGTCAGATGAAATCAATTCGAACAATCCTTGGCTTCACCACTGGACTCGGACGCTATATGGTCGTCATCGGCTCCTTAGCGTTAATGAGCTCGCTGCTTTCCTTTGTGCCGCCGTATGTCATCAAACTTGCAACTGATTGGGTGGTAGCTATCAACGCACATCATGTCGCTTTTGACTGGAACCATATCATTTGGTTTGGGAGCGCATTGGCTGGTGTTGCACTTCTCAGCGCGCTTATTACTGATGTGAGTGGGTACGTGGGTGATCAGTTGGCAATTCGTGCTCGCCACCAGCTTTCATCGGCATATTACCGCCATCTTTTGACACTTCCTCAGCACTATTTTGACAATGAAGTGACAGGCAAAATCATTAATCGACTTAGCCGAGCGATCACAGATATTACCAATTTCTTTCAGTTTTTCTCAAACAACTTACTACAGATGTTGCTAACCACGACATTGACACTGGCGGTATTAGCATTTTATGGGTGGCAATTAGCAGTATTGTTCGCCATATTGATACCCGCGAATCTCTATCTGACAGCACGCACAAGTGGAAAGTGGCAGGAACTCGAGAAACAAAAAAACCAACATTTTGATACTGCGAGCGGTCGCTTTGCAGAGGTGGTTGGGCAGATCCGGCTTGTCAAAAGTTTCGTGACGGAACGACGCGAATACGCACTTTTTGATGGTGAGGTTAGCAGTATGATCGCTCTCACGAGAGAGCAGTCACGATTCTGGCATACGATGAATTTTTGGAGGGGCATGATCTTTGGCATTATTCGTGCGCTGAGTCTGCTCGTGATTTTTTACTTGGCCGGACAGGGACAGCTCTCGGTTGGTGATATCGCCATGCTCGTTGTTTTGATTCAACAGGCAAGTATGCCGCTCAACGGTCTTAGTTTCTTTGTAGACAGCTATCAGCGCGCCGTGGCAAATAGTCGTGATTACTTGGCGGCACTTCAGGAATCGCCCGAGCCGGAAGCAAGTAGCGCGGAGCTACTGATCCAAAAGGCAGCGATTGAGTATAGGGGAGTTAATTTTTCGTATGGAGCTAAGGGAAATCAGGTACTAAAAAATATCAGTTTTTCGATTGAACCCGGGACGAAGCTGGCACTTGTCGGTGAGTCTGGCGGTGGTAAGTCGACGATTTCAAATCTTCTGATGGGGCTCTACCAACCCACGGCAGGACGCGTCGTGATCGACGGACAAGACATTAGTATGGTGTCGCGTCACAGTGTGCGAAAGAATATTGCAACGGTATTTCAGGATGCGGCGTTATTTAGTGGAACGGTGCGTGAGAATATTTCGTATGCGAAACCTGATGCAACCGATAAAGAAATTGAAAAAGCGGCCAAGGCTGCTAACGCGCATGATTTCATCTCAGCATTTCCGAATGGCTACGACACTGAAATAGGTGAGCGCGGTATCAAATTGAGTGGCGGTCAAAAACAGCGTATTTCGATCGCGCGTGCTTTGCTCAAAAACGCTCCGATTCTCATTCTCGATGAAGCCACCAGCAGTCTTGATAGTCGTGCCGAACACGAGGTGCAGCAAGCGCTCGATAGACTGATGAAAGATCGCACAACGCTAGTGATCGCGCACCGTCTTAGTACCATTGCAGAGGTAGATATGATCGTCACACTCAAGAAAGGCAAGGTGGATGAGATCGGTACTCCCGCTCAGTTGAGTAAGACAAAGGGTATTTACGGTCAACTCCTTGCGCTCCAACTTGGCACCTCTGAGGCCGCCAAAAAGAAACTAGCAGAGTTTGATATCGCCGCCTAATCAAGGTAGCGCGCTACTTTCTCCTTAGTGCAGCAAAAGCACTCTTGTAAACAGCAATGATCGGGATCATGACAAAGGCGAGTGCAGGTAAGCCAACGGTGAGTACGAGATCGATATTGGTCGTATCGGGCACAAAGCTTTTCGTGATGATAGCAGGAACGACAATCAGTAGCGCCCAGACAAGTGAGGCAACTCCCACAAGGTAGGTGCCGAGGAGCACAAGATACATCCAGCGTGGTGGGCGCTCACGATAAAAGAGCAAAAGGTAGGTAGAGCCGCGAAGTAATAGGGTTGCCATAAGTAGCGCGATCGGCCAATAGAGCTCGCCACCAATATCTATGAGGAGACTCGAAAACGTCACCATAAACTGCGCATAAGCAAATACGAGCAGTGTATGAGTAAGCTCGGTTGAACCCTGGATAAATAATAAGGATCGACTGTGATTGCGCAGTGCAATCCGATATACCAGCCAAATCTCCAACACCGAAAAGAATAGGTACAAAAGCACCGGAATAAGTATGAGAACGTAAAGTGTTTCTACCATGATGTTTTCTCCGTGGCACGCCAATGCCTAGTCGTATAAGCGAGTGCGAAAGCGGTTGCACAGCTAAGCACGGCAAAGAGGAGGATAAAGATAAACAGACTGTTGCCGATAGTTGCACCATGCGTAAAGGCTGCTGCGGTAGTTTGTTTTCCGGCAACAGTCCAGGTTTGACGCCCGAGTTCAGTGATAAACCAGCCTAACTCCATCATAATCATTCCGACGACACTAAGCGGGATAAAGGTGATGCTAAACCAGCGAGGAAACGACCCCTTGCGCCACAGAAAGAATATCGCACCAAGAATGAGAAGTGACGAGAGGCCAACAAGTGCCATCTTTGTATCAAATAAGAGATGGACAATGAGTGGGGGCCATTGGTAGCGCGGTACCTGGTCAAGCCCTTTTACCTCATAGGCAGTCGAATATCCTGCGAGGAGGCTCAGCATACCGGGTAGTACAATACCTCCCTCGGCTTTACCGTTGGCATCGATGTCACCACTGATACGGAGCGGTGCGTTTGACTGTGTTTTGTCGAGTAGCTCGATGGCGGCGAGTTTGGCAGGCTGTGTCTCGGCAATATTGACGGCAGATTGATGACCCAACAATGCGAGTGTTGCCAGTAAAATAGCTGAAACAGCAACGAGCCGCTTGATGGTCCAATTTAGAAATGTTTTCGTAGAAGCAGACTGTTTGTGGAGGCTGCGCCACACAACATACGCGAGCACTAATAATGTGGTAGCGAAAATGTATGATGCCACTGAATGTAGCACCTCATTGATAGTCGTCGACGTAAGCGTGGCCGAGGAATTATTCATGTAGGCGTTGACTGCGGTAATGAAAAATGCCGAACCGATAGTACCGATACTAATAGGAAGGCTTATCAAAAAATGACGGAGCGTGCCAGTTTGCTTCATCGTACCGAGATACCATGACAAGAACGCTGCCTCAATAAGAAACATGTAGCCCTCGAGCTGAAAGAACTTCCCGACAGTTGGGCGTACTTCATTCATAAACGGGGCCCAAAGCGTTGACAGTTGAAGTGCAATGATTGTTCCGGTGAAGATACCACCGATCACAAACACGGCGGTCCATTTCGCGAGCAGTCGCACAAATGCTCTGAGACGTTCGCTATTTTTGCGCCACGCATACCACTCAAATAAACTAAGTAGCACCGGAAGTCCGATGGAGAGCGCAACGATCAAAATATGAAATGCCAGCGAATGTCCAATCAGTGAACGCGCTGCTAAGAATCCATCCATAGTGACCAATTTCCTTTTACGCTTATGCTTTCATCTGCTATTATACTACCAGTGAAAAAAATAATAGTACGTTTTTTGTAAGTAGCGATGAATATTATAATTGTTGGCGGCGGATTCGGTGGTATCAAGGCAGCACTTGAGTTGTCAAAAGATAGCCGCAATCACATCACGCTTATTTCAGATAGCACAGAATTTCAGTATTACCCAACCTTATATAGCTCCGCTACTGGACATAGTCATCTTGAATCTTGGGCTCCATTGGGCGAGATTTTCGCCGAGAGTAGTAATGTCGAAGTGTATATCGACACCATCACATCGATTGATGCGCAGCGCAAAGTTGTCGGCGGTGAGTCGGGAACCTCTTATCATTATGAAGTGTGTATTATCGCGATTGGTGTCGTGACAACCTATTTTGGTATTCCTGGACTAGAGACCTACGCCTACGGCATTAAGTCCGAAGAAGAGATCAAGCGGTTAAAACGACGGCTTTCGATTGATATCGCCGAGAATCATCATCTCGATAAAAACTACATTATTATCGGTGGCGGTCCAACCGGCGTTGAATTATCGGCGGCGATGGGAACGTATCTGAAGCGACTCATGAAGCGGTATCATATCAGAGAACGTACGGTAAATATTCGCTTGGTAGAAGCGATGCCGCGAATTTTACCTCGGCTATCGGAGCAGACAAGTCGTAGGGTAACGCGACGTCTAAAAAAACTTGGTGTGCGTGTAGAAACTGGTAAAAAAGTTGAAAGGGAGACGGCACGTGAGTTAATCGTGAGCGGTGCTTCGATCGATAGTCATACTGTCATTTGGACCTCTGGAGTAACGAATCATCCATTTTTTGCTAACAATCCATCGGTGTTTCGACTGGCAAAAAATGGTCGCGTCGAAGTTGATCAGTACCTGCAGGCCTACAAGGATATCTATGTCATCGGTGACAATGCGGCAACACCGTTCACTGGTCTTGCCCAGACGGCAATTCATGATGCGCGAACTGTTGCGCGTAATCTAAAGAGGCAGACATCTGGACGACCAATGAAGCCGTATAAGGCTATTTTGCCGGTGCAGGCTATACCGGTTGGAGCTAGGTGGGCAATTGTTGAGTGGCGCTGGCTTCGGTTTTATGGGTGGATTGGTGGACTAATTCGTCGAGTTGCTGATCTCGTCGGATACAGCGAGGTGTTACCGCTTGGTACCTCACTGGGGGCCTGGCGAGCTGCAAAAGTCTACGAAGACGATTACTTTGCCCCTACGATCAAGGTGAAAAAACGTCGCTAATTTGCTATACTAAAACGAGCTCAACAAACGAAAGGGACAGATGTGGCAACAACAAAGAGCCAGCGACTAGGCATTATGATTATCTTAATCGTCACCGTTGTGGGGACGATTGGGTCATTTGCGGCACTGATATTGACGACAAAAAATCAATCAGATGATGCGGCAAGACTCCAAAAGGTACAAAGTGATTATCAAGCAAAAGTGAAAGTATATCAGGCCCAGAAAGCTGCACAGGCAGATGAACTTTCGGCTAAATATTATCCGACATTTAGTCAGTTTGGCTCAAGAGTTGCTGCCTACGATATCGAAAGCAACAATAAAACACTACAGACACAAGACCTTATTGTCGGCGACGGCGAGGAAGTGACGGATACCACGAAGTTTGCCGCCTACTATATTCTGTGGTTACCGCGTGGCACAATCCAAGAGCAATCAATCGACCCAGCCTCGGGCAAATTGAAGTCACCGCTTGCCATTGATGGTCTGGCAACAAGTAGTTTAATCCAGGGCTGGAAAGAAGGTATGAAGGGAATGCGTCTCGGCGGCGTGCGTGAACTGACCATTCCCTCAGATAAGGGGTATAAAGAACAGGGGACAAAAGACCAACAGGGTAATGAAGTTATTCCGCCAAACACACCGCTCAAGTTTATCGTGATGGCAATACCTGCGGCGGCTGAAATAGCGCCGCCAACCTATCCGATGGAATTATTTCAGGGGCTGGGACAATAAGTAAGGAGGGTGATGATGACTGACGAAACTATCCATGATGTTGTGATGATCGGTGCTGGGCCGAGTGCTCTCGCGGCTGCAATTTATACGACACGTGAGGACATCGAGACAG
This sequence comes from Saccharimonas aalborgensis (SeqCode), assembly GCA_049288955.1. GTDB lineage: Bacteria > Patescibacteriota > Saccharimonadia > Saccharimonadales > Saccharimonadaceae > Saccharimonas > Saccharimonas aalborgensis_A. Next base: position 20,687 of record JBAQIS010000007.1, on the reverse strand, counting down.
TATTGTACGAAAAGGCAGTTGTGGGTGGACTTGCAGCGATCACCGATAAAGTCGACAATTACCCTGGGTTTCCCGATGGCATTGAAGGGCTGACCTTGGCAGATAATCTGCAAAAACAAGCCGAACGCTTCGGCGCAGTCATCAAATACGGTGACGTATCTGCGGTGCACCGTGGCCAAGATGGCATTGTGTTGACAGTTGATGGTGAAGAGGTCAAAGCACGGAGTGTACTGATTGCAACAGGAAGTGACTACAACAAGTTGGGGATTCCGGGCGAAGCAGAATATTACGGACGCGGTGTGCATTATTGCGCCACCTGTGATGGCGCGTTTTATCGTGACAAGCGGCTCGTAGTCGTCGGCGGTGGCAACTCTGGCGTACAGGAAGCAATCTTTCTGACTCGGTTTGCGAGTCACATAGATCTGTTGGTACGTAGTACGGTCAAAGCGAGCCAGGTATTGCAAGATGAATTGCAGAAGTACGTTGATGCTGGTAAGGTTACCATTCATTTACAAACGGTACCAACTGAGATTAGCGTTGATAGCGAAACCAAGGCAATGACTGTTCGTACAGTCTCTGCTGGTCAGTCTGATGAGCTACAGGTTGACGGTACCTTTGTATTCATTGGTCTCAAGCCGAACACAGAGTTTTTGGTTGGGAGCGGGGTTGAACTTGACCCAATCGGGCATATCATCACCAATGAACATCTCGAGACGGCTGTACCCGGTATCTTTGCCAGCGGCGATGTTCGCAGTGGGGCGACAATGCAAGTAGCCAGTGCGGTTGGTGAAGGAGCCACGGCTGCCCTCAATATTCGAGAATATCTCGATGCTCTATCATCCGCAAAAAACTAGTTTGAATTGTTTAATACCTCAACAAGTATATCGGGATAGTTGGTAACGATACCATCCACCCCTTGGGCTTCGAGTCGCAGGGCGGCTTCGGGGCGGTTGACGGTATACACATAGGTAAACAATCCGATTCGATGAGCAATATCGAGGGCGAATGAGCTTATAGTCAATCGATGAAAACCTACTGCTGAAAGTCGTAAACTGCGTTCGAAAGCAATGAAGGTAAAGGGGTTTTCTCGGTGGAGTAGTGCAATATTGGCTCGCCGTGATGCGCGGCGTATCGAGCGAAGTTCACCCACGTGGAAAGAAGATAGGAGGACAGTGTCCCAGTCTTGAGGCCGCGTTATGTAGTCTTTTGCGAGGAGTGCCACGACTGCTTTGCCTGCTCCGCGACTTTTGATTTCAATATTGAGTATGATTTTCCCAAAGTAAGCGTTGAGCGCTTCTTTGAGCGTTGGAACTGGCATGTCGGGAGTTCGCTCCTGTAGCTCAGCAAGGGTAAGTCCGCTCACGGCAACGAGCTGACGGTGTGTACGCATCAAACGAGAATCGTGAATGATAACCAACTGGTGGTCTTTTGTCAGCCGTACGTCACATTCAAGCATGTCGGCACCAGCATCGACTCCAGCCTGCAATGCGGCAAGCGTATTTTCGGGTGCGAGACCTTTTGCTCCGCGATGACCGATAATTAGCATACTGTCATTGTATCATTCAGTCGCGGCCGGCAACGTGATGGGTAATGAACGACTCAAGCTGTTGGATGACGGTTCGATCAGTTGTTTCAAGAGCAATTTCCCGGGTACCGAGCAGCACGCCGCCATATACAAAATTATGCGAACTGCTAAGCGCGACCTTGCTTCCGTTTGACATAGTAAAAATCATACATTTTGCATGCAAGTACTGCTCTCTTTGGTACAGGGTCTTGTGGCGCGTAAACAACATGCTTACCTGAATGAGAACTTTGTTGAGCACCTCGGCTTCACGCCAATGATTAAAATACAGAGTAGCTTTTTTTCGCTTTAAGATGCGACCTAACTTACCGGTAGGACAAAATTGCGATACGAGCGTTATTTCGTTAGCTTGTTTGGCTAAGCTACAGGCACGGCGATAAATAAGTGAGTTGCCAGGCATTCCTCCATCGAGGAGAACAGTCATCGATGGACTGACGGTGAGGGTCCTGCTCTTGCTGGCTCGCCCTGAGCGATCAGCACGAATAAGGTTGAGGTGTTCGCTGTAGAGGGCATCGGCAAACACGGCATCGACCATCTTGAGCATATAGTCAGTATTTGCGAAACTGGCACGATCGAGGTTGACGCCACCAAAACTATAGACGCAGTCATCAACAATAGTCCATTTACTATGAGTTCGACCCGTCAGGGCGAAGTTGGTAGTACGGCCAAGCCAGTGGAAATCGACACCTTGTTTTTTTAGCCGGCGCTCAACCTTGAGAGCACGATAGGCGCGTTTTGGGTGGCGGCGCGGAGACTTCAATAAAAACTCTTTTGGCTCAATATAGGTGTAGGCATCGATACAGACTGATACTGTGAGACCTCGAGTCGCTGCTGCGCAGAGCGCGTCGACCAATGCTTCAGCTAACGGGTCGTCGGCATGCAAGGTTGTCGCTACAACTGCTATGCGCGTTTTTGCGCGGTTGATCGACGACGTAACGTCGGCGATATAGTCTGCGGCAGTTAAGAGATGCGAAGGGTGAGATGACGGCATAGTTCTATCGTCTCAGTATACCCTAGCACGCTCAAAGCTGGTACACTAAAACACAGTTTGTTAAGCGAAAGGAAAAAAATGGCTGATTTCAATCAGGTGCTTCTCCCGGGAGATGTCGATAATGGCGTTGTTAATACGGTAGTTGAGATTCCCGAGGGGTCAACATTAAAAATTGAGTGGGATCGTGAGCGTGCAGCATTTACCCTTGATCGCGTCGAGCCGCAAATTTTTGCCAAACCAGTCAACTATGGGTTTATTCCGCAAACGCTCGACGAAGACGGGGATGAGCTTGATACGCTGATCGTCTGTCACGAGCCGCTCGTTACGGGCATCTGGCTCGAAGCGCGGATCCTTGGTGTCCTAAAGTTTGAGGATGATGGTGAAGTCGATGACAAGGTTGTTGTTTGTCCTGCCGACGATCGACAAACGAGTGATCGGTATCGTAGCGTCGAAGATTTGGGTGAACGCTGGAAACAGCAAATCGAGCATCACTTCACACACTACAAAGATCTCAAGAAGCCTGGTAGTACTCGAGTGATTGGCTGGGGAGATGTCGAGGAAGCCAAGCGTATTATCGTTGAGTGCATTGAGCGCTATAACAATAAGTAACTACGATCGTTTGTTTTTGCGCATCTTGCGGTGAAGAATCGAAGCGGCGTTTGAGATACGCCCCAACACCCCCCCTTTTCGTAGTTGGGCGCGTAATTTCATGCGGGCATGACTAGTAAGTACGTACTGTTGCCAGTCGGGACGTGGTTTCGCGCCCTTGCTTGTCAAAATCTCCACCACATCACCATGCTGAAGCTGATGGCTAAAGGGCTCCATCTTGCCATTGATCATAAAACCACTTGCACGCGCCGCCAGGTCGGAGTGCACTCGGTAAGCATAATCTAGTGGAAACGCTCCATCTGGTAGATCATAAATATCACCTTTTGGCGAAAACACAAAAATACGATCACCAAACAAATCGACTTTGAGATTTTCGACGTCGAAGTCCTTGCCCTCATTTATCTGGGCCGCAGCGTTTTGCAGATCGGCAATCCAGTGGAGATCGGCCGGCAACTCTGCCATGTTACCACGGATATAGGCCTCTGTTAATTTTTGTTCATTGTAGTGAAAACTTGCTGCCAACCCACGCTCAGCGTATTCATGCATTTCCCGTGTGCGCACCTGAAACTCAACATGTTGACCGTTTTTAGTGATAATTGTTGTATGGAGTGATTGGTAGCCGTTTGGTTTTGGTTTGGCAATATAATCTTTGATGCGATCGACCATTGGCTCGTAGAGGCTATGGAGTTCGCCAAGTACGAGGTAACACGTCGCCAAGTCATCCACCACAATTCGTAACGCCATGAGATCATAAATATCATCAATATTTGGTACTCGCTTGAGTTTTTTGTAGAGGCTATAGACGCTCTTGACGCGGCCGTCTATCGAGTGAGGGATCTTTTCTTTAGTGAGGTAAGCATCGACCTCTCGACGCACGCCCTCAAGTTTTTTCTTACTCTTACTCAATCGACTGTCCATCAATTGCTTGGTAGTCTCGAATTCTTTGGGCCACAGATAGCGAAAACTGAGCTCTTCCAGTTGAACGCGGACTCGACCCATATTGAGTCGGTCAGCAAGTGGTGCAAATACCTCGATCGTTTCACGTGCGATCTTTTTTTGTTTCTCCTGACTCTTATACTGCAACGTCTGCATGTTGTGCAGACGATCGGCGAGCTTGATGATGATGACACGGACATCTTGACCAACGGCGATGAGAAGTTTGGTGAGATTATCACGAGTTTGCGGTAGGTAATTTTCGAGGCTTTGCATACCGGCACGGGCCTGGCTTACCTTTGTCACGCCGTCAACCAAAAAAGCGACATCTTTTCCAAACGAGTGCTCGATTTGTTCGAGTGTGGCAGTGGTATCCTCAACAGTGTCGTGGAGTATACCGGCAATGACAGAATCGACATCCATGCCCCATTCGATCAGGAGCACCGCTACAGACAGCGGGTGGGTGATATAGGCCTCGCCACTCTTTCTTCGTTGGCCCTTATGGACTTCTGCTGCGTAATCAATAGCGCGAGAGAGCACAAGAAGCTGTTGTTTGCCGTATTGTCCTTTGGCCGCCCGCAACACCTCGCTCGTATCCATACTACTCAGTATACAGAAAAATACCAAAAGGCGATCGAACTTACCATTAGAAAATCAAACATAATTAATGTCAATCTACTAGGAATGGAATCGGTGCGATATACTATGAGATAATAGAGCTAATGCTAAAACAACGAGGAACACTATGGGCAAAGTGAGAGTGGCAATCAACGGATTCGGCAGAATAGGCCGAAACGCATTTAAAATCGCGTTTGAGCGTGATGATGTGGAAGTTGTGGCGATCAACGACCTTACGGATACAAAGACACTGGCACATCTTCTCAAACATGATTCATCGTACGGAACCTACGCCCACGAGGTAGGACACGACGAAACGGGTATCATCGTTGATGGGCAACATATCGCCGTTTTGGCGGAGAAAGAACCCTCGGCACTTCCATGGCGCGATCATAACATCGATGTAGTGATCGAGTCGACGGGATTTTTTGTTGATCCGGCCAAGGCCCAAGCGCATATCGATGCTGGTGCAAAAAAGGTAGTCATTTCGGCACCGGCGAAGGGTGAGGGGGCCGATACCATTGTCCTCGGCGTGAATGAAGATCAGATTGAGCATTCCACCGCCGTGATCTCAAATGCATCGTGTACGACAAACTGTATCACCCCGGTGATGGCGGTGCTCGAGAAGGCATTTGGTATCGAAAAAGCTATGATGACAACGGTTCATAGTTATACTGCGAGCCAGCGGCTTCAAGATGCTCCCGCAAAAGATCTCCGTGAAGCGCGTGCAGCGGCAGAGAATATTGTCCCGACAACGACCGGCGCCTCTATTGCTGCGGCAAAAGCCTTACCGGCACTCGACGGAAAATTCGGTGGTTTGTCAGTACGCGTTCCGACACCAGTAGTGAGTATGAGTGATTTTGTGGTACTCGTTAAGCGGAATGTGACAGTTGATGAAGTCAACAGTGCCTTTAGAGAAGCTGCTGCGACACCGTTTTATCAGGGTATTCTTGATGTTACGGCCGAAGAATTGGTCAGTACAGATTTCAAAGGCAATAGCCATAGTTCTATCGTTGATCTGCCACTCACCAATGTCGTCGGGGGAAATCTCGTCAAAGTTGTGGCGTGGTATGACAATGAGTGGGGATACTCAAACCGTCTTGTTGAATTAGTCGCCGATGCCGGAAAGGTAGTAGCAGGCGGTCAATAAGTATGACTCGTACCAACAACTCTCGGCGAACCACCGCGTTTACGATTATCGAGCTGATCATCGTCATGGTTTTGATTGGTATTTTGGCTATCATCGGACTGGTTGCGTATAACAATGTGCAGCAACGCGCCTCAGACAGCACCGTACAGACCACAGTGACAGATGCGCTCAAACACCTCCAGCTTTTTTATGTTGAAAATAGGAGTTACCCCTCAAATATTGCAAATACGCAGTACGCTCCCCCCCTCAACGTAGCGTTGGCACTGTATACCAATGCGGCGCAGACTCCAACCTATCAAAACCTTACGGCCGATCAAAATGCACAACTCTTTTTGAACGCCTGCAACGGATATATGCCCATTGTCAGCGGCGGCACAACTTACAATACCTCATGCGTCTATAGTGGTAATAATGCTCACATTAAGGGTCAAGTTGGCTCAAATGTTGTTATCTCTGGGCCTAACTTCAACCAGTCCGATTTCGTCCTGACGTGCGGCTCAGCATGTAGTACCGTCCAAAGTAATATCATCTCGTCGTTTACCTCTCAGGGTGGTTCGTTCCCGATCACCGTCCCAAAGAGCGGCAGTTCACTACCTGCACCGGTACTAGTAACGACTGGCGTTGCCTCTAAGTTTTGCCTCGAGGGACGTTCGCCACAATTTAGCTCAGTGGTATACCACGTCGTCCCTTCGTCAAGTGCCCCCGAAAGCGGTCCATGCCCCACAGATCCAACACTTCACTACCCATAAAAACAGAATAATCCCCTAAACGGCTACCTACTTTACAGAGAGCACAATACCGCTTATACTTAGCAGTATGAAATTGTTTCTCGGTGCCGATCATGGCGGCTTTTATCTCAAGGAGAAAGTCGAAGCGTACCTCACCAAACGCGGCTACACGTGGGAAGACGTTGGCGACAGGGAACTCGATCCGCAGGATGATTTCCCGCAATTTGCACAGATGGCAGCCACAAAAGTACTGGGTGAGGCCGAGGAGGATGACCCCAGGGCAATCTTGATTTGTACTGGCGGACAGGGTATGGCGATGGCAGCCAACCGTTTCCGTGGTATCAGAGCGGCAGTGATATGGGACAAGTTTGAAGCTCACGAATGCCGTAACGATAACAATAGCAACATCCTCTGCTTGCCGGCACGCGTGCTTGATGCGCCGGGCGATGATCTAGAACTATGGAAAGAAGTGATCGACGAATGGCTGACGACGCCGTTTGCTGGTGCAGCCCGATATAAGCGGCGAAATGCCGAGTTGGATGTGTTTTAGTCATGGCCGTTATCGCACCCGCTCTTTTATGTGAAACCGAAGATGAGTATCGCCTAACTGTGGAGCGGCTCCACCCGTTTGCAAAACGTGTCCATATTGACCTGACGGACGGCCAGTTTGCGCCCTCTTTTACCGTTGGTGTCAATCAATTGTGGTGGCCGCAAGAGTGGGAAGTCGATGTGCACGCCATGGTAGCAAACCCGAGCCAGTATGTGCAGGCATTGATCGAACTAAAGCCCCATACCGTTATATTTCATGCTGAAGCGCAGGAGGATCTCACGCCAAGCCTGCAACTACTAAAAGCGGCTGGTATCAAAGCCGGTGTCGCGCTTCTCAAGCCGACGGTGCCCAATACTGTCAAAGCATATATTGAAGCGGCCGATCATGTTCTTGTGTTTTGCGGAAACCTCGGGTATTACGGGGGTACTGCTAGCCTCATGCAGCTGGAGAAGGTCCGGCTTATCCGCATGATCCATCCTGAAGTAGAAGTAGGGTGGGACGGTGGCGTCAACGTTGAAAACGCCTTTAGCTTGGCTCAGGGTACTGTCGACGTGCTGAACGTCGGTGGAGCGATCAATAAGGCTAGTGACCCGGCAGCGGTCTATGCGCAGCTTGAAAGTGAAATGAATAAACATAGTGTGATTTAAGGAAGTAGCATGAGTGGGCGATTGACGATTACACAACTCGAGGCAAAAGCAAATGAAGTGCGAAAAGATATCGTGCGTATGCTTGAACACGCGGGGAGCGGTCACTCGGCGGGTCCCCTCGGGCTGGCCGATCTCGTAACCACACTTTATTTCCACGTCATGAGTATCGATCCGACTCGTCCTGACGATCCAGACAGAGATATATTTATGCTTAGCAACGGACACTGTGTGCCCGTACAGTATGCGGTGATGGCGCATCGAGGCTATTTCCCGGTCGATGAGCTGATGACGCTGCGCCGACTTGGCACGAGACTTCAGGGTCATCCCGAGCGAACTAAATTGCCTGGACTAGAGAATACCAGTGGGCCACTCGGCTGCGGTATCGGCCAGGGTGCTGGGTATGCATATGCACTCCAATATCTCGATCATCAACACCATCGCTGGGTCTATGTCGTGACGGGTGATGGTGAACTTGATGAGGGTAACATCTGGGAATCAGCTATGTTTGCGGGAAAATATAAGTTATCGCAACTTATCGTATTTGTCGATCGAAACAATATCCAGATCGATGGGCCGACTGAAGACGTCATGCCGCTCGAAGATTTGCGTGGCAAGTGGGAGAGTTTTGGCTGGCATGTCCAAGAGATCGATGGCCACAACGTCGAAAGCATTATCGACGCGGTCGGTATGGCAAAGGCAATTGAAAATCGTCCGAGTGTCATCATTACGCACACTATCCCTGGGAAAAATGTCGATTTCATGGAGTATAACTACAAGTGGCACGGCATTCCTCCTAACAAGGAGCAGGCCAAAGAAGCGCTCAAAGAGCTTCGTACCATGGGTGGTCGAATCCGCGGGGAGCACGAGTGATGAAGGCATCACGTGCAATCGACATCCTGATAGCGGGTATCGCAGTAGTGATCGCGGCCTACTTTATATTTGCTCTCTTGTCGCTACAAGTTTCGCAAATACAGGCACCGCATGACGAGACGCTACGCACGATTCATGGGGCTGGCTTATTCGCTTCGTTGTTATTAGCTATCGTAGCATTTTACAGACTATCGAGAGGATCGGACCGATGAGCAATTACCCACTAAACGAGAATATATACAATGAAACGCCAGACAGTGAGCCCACGAGGGCGGGGTTTGGGCGGGGTCTCAAAGCGGCGGGCGAGTCAAATTCTGCGGTGGTAGGTTTGTGCGCGGATCTCGTTGAGAGCGTGCAGATGCATCTCTTTGCCGAAGCATTTCCCGACAGATATATCGAGATTGGTATTGCCGAGCAAAACCTTGCGACGGTCGCTGCCGGACTTGCTCGCGCTGGCAAAATACCGTTTGCTGCCAGCTATGCAGCCTTTAGCCCCGGGCGTAACTGGGAACAAATCAAGACAACCGCAGCACTCAACGATTTGCCGGTGAAAATGGTAGGTGCCCACAGTGGCTCGACGGTAGGCCCCGACGGCGCGACGCATCAAATGTTTGAAGATATTGCCCTTATGCGAGTTATGCCAAACATGATGGTTGTTTGTCCGGGCGATAGCATCGAAGCCGAGAAAGCAACTCGTGCTCTTGCCGAAAGTCCAAGTCCCTCTTACCTCCGTATTGCACGTGAGAAAACACCGATCTTTAGTACGTCTAATTCGCCGTTTGAACTTGGCAAAGCATATGTGTTGAGAGAAGGAACCGATATCACGCTCTTTTCGACGGGAATTGAAACGCCGTTTGCGCTTCGTGCAGCAGAAAAACTGCATCATAGCGGGATTTCTGCCGAAGTAGTGCATGTGCCGACAGTAAAACCGCTCGATCGTGACACACTGATTGCGAGTGTCAAAAAAACTGGACGTGCAGTGACGTGCGAAGATGCTCAGGCTGCTGGTGGATTTGGCGGTGCTATCGCCGAGCTACTATGCGACGAAATGCCGGCACCGCTTTTGCGGATTGGTATGCAAGATCGCTATGGCGAGTCCGGTGCACCGCTAGAAGTATTGGCGCATTTTGGTCTCGATGACGAGAGCATTGCGGCCAAGACGAAAGAGTTTATCGAACGTGTACCTCAGTACAAAAAAGGTTTCTAAATGAAAACGGCCCACCGAAAGGGCTCAAGCTGAATTGATTCATATTGAACCAATTCAGCGAACCGTTTTCAGTGGGCAGAGAGCCTCAGTCCTTCATGTCGATGAAATCTGACGCCTGGGCGACGGCGAAGGCCGTTCCTATAAGCGTGACGAAGACGTACGGCATCGCAGCCAGCCCGTCACCGTCCCAGTTTGGATGCAGGTCGTAGACCGCCTTGTGCAGGGCGATCACGGCGAAGCCGATGATCATCTCGACGATGATCAGCGCGATATAGCCGCCCTTTTGGGTTCGAGCGGTGAGCCCGACCAGCAAGGCCGCGATGGCCGGTGCCGCGAATGACACCGCGAACAGGGCGAACAACAGTGCAGTCATCATTGCCTACTTTCTGAGGTGCGCTGCTCGCACCCCTGTTGTCTGGACAGAAAATTGCGAAAAGCTAATATATATATCACACCTGTCGCAAAATGTCAATAGTTTCTGTCAAGTTTCGGGGTGGTATACTATATAACAGATAAGCATAACAACTTCAACAGGGGGGGCGAGACAATGGGACTGACAATCAGCGAAATCCGTGATCGGACGATTCGCGCGCGTCATTTGATGCAGCGGAGTCGCCAGCAGGGATTTGCGGTCGGCGCGTTTAATATCGATAACCAAGAGACATTGATCGCTGTTTGTCGAGCGGCCCAGAAGCTGAGTGCTCCTGTACTCGTCGAAGTCAGTCACGGTGAAGTTGAGGCACTTGGTCTCGAGAATATTCGCGATATGGTTGATAACTATCGAGACGAGTATGGCATAGAAATCTACATAAACCTCGACCACAGTCCCTCGGTCGAGGCCTGTAAGCGGGCAATTGACGCTGGGTTTGAATTCATCCATATTGATATCTCCCAGGCAAATCACGATGCATCCGAAGAAGAAATCATACAAAAAACTCGTGAAGTCGTGGAATATGCAAAGTTCACGGGGGCACTCGTCGAGAGTGAGCCACACTATTTCGCTGGTGGGAGCAATGTCCACCACGAAGGAATTGATTACGAAGAAATCAAAAAAACCTTTTCGACACCCGAAACTGCCAAAGCGTTTGTCAATGCGACAGGAATTGACACCTTTGCGGCAGCCATAGGTAATTTACATGGTAAATATGATGTGCCGAAACAACTCGATCTTGATTTGTTGGCGCGTATTAGAGAGACAATTGACTGCCAAATTAGCTTGCATGGAGGATCGGGCACGCCTCTGAATTACTTCGAGGAAGCCAGCAAAGCAGGGGTCAGTAAGATTAACATCAATACTGATATGCGGATAGTATTCCGCGATACGCTCGTCAAAGTTCTAGAGGAAAACCCCGATGAGTATGCCGTCGTGAAACTGATGCCAACAGTCTACGAGGCAGTTCAGGCAGTTGTCGAGGAAAAAATCGCTGCCTTTGGGAGTGCCGGAAAGGCTGTACGCTGACGTGGTGAAAATACTTGCAATCGGTAAGGGTACGCAAGATGTGTTTCTTAAGAGTGATGAGTTTGATCCTCACAAGGAAGGCAAACACATGTACACCCATTTGCCACTTGGTCTCAAGATGGAAGTCGAGGATGCTCATTTTTGCACGGGCGGCAATGCGACGAATGTGGCGGTGACATTCGCTCGTCAAGGACTGGAGAGTGCGTATCTGTGGGGGTTGGGCGAAGACCCTGCGAGCCAGTCGATCCTCCAGGACCTCGATAACGAGGGGGTCAACACGACACATGTAGTACAGGCACGTGACTTTCAGTCAGGCTACTCTGTCATTATGATCGCCACAAACGGTGAGCGAACGATTCTTAATCACCGTGGCCGAGCATTTGGTCGCACGGGTCGGCATAACTTCAACCTTGACGTGATTGGTGATTATGACTGGATCTACCCAACAAGTCTTGGGGATGGAGGGTTGCCATTGCTCCGTGAGATAGTCGATATGGCTGAAAAACACAATGTCAAAGTGATGCTCAACCCCGCCGGTCCCGAGCTTGCCGAGCACGACAAACTAGTAGCTCTCCTTGATGGTGTCGATGTGCTTTGTACAAACAAAGAAGAGATGCAAATGCTAGTTTCAGGTGAGACCTGTGAGGAGCTAGCGCTTCATGCCCTCAATTATGTACCAGTGGCCATCGTGAGCGATGGACCAAATGGTGTGGTAGCAACTGACGGCAAGACGATAGTGCGAGCTGGTATGTATGAGGATGTGCCTGTTGTCGATCGAACTGGCGCCGGTGACGCCTTCGCAAGTGGTTTCTTGAGTCAGTGGGCACAGGGCAAAAGCTTGCGCGAGTCGATCGTATTTGCGAGCGCAAATTCGACATCGGTCGTGACAAAGATAGGCGCCAAGGCTGGTATTTTGCACAAGCATAGCACGCTGCACGAAATGCCAATTCACGAAAAGCCCCTTAATCAACGGAGTAAAGAGTAACTATGGCAAAGTTTTTGAAGCAACTTCTCGATGCGCATGAACCACTGTTTAGTTCATCACTTCGACAACTAGAAAGCATGACAGGTCACCGTGGTGTTGACGTTGCCTATATCGCCGACATTACGGCTCGCGCTCACCATATTATGCGCTCTATCGGTCTTGATCCGGCTGACACTACGGCACTTGAGTTGTACAAAGCGCTCAATGCTCATGTGGCCAACCGCGAGTTATTTTCGTACAGTGACGATGTCGGACTCATACTAGAGGGTAAACCAATTTCTTTCAATCACGACGATGTACTCGAAAATACCTCACAGACGTTTGAACTCCGTACAAACAAACATCTCCAGTGCCAATTACAACACGGTCTTGCGGCGCGCTATGTGGCGGCTGATGGTGACGACGAGGTTGCGATCAACGAACTCGTCTCTCAAGGAGGCCTTAGCGCGTGCGATATGGGTGACTATCACGAGCAGAAGGTTTTTGAGAAGAAAAGTAAACAAGCCCCATATATTCTGTGCGTGGGTGATATCTTTACTGACGTGTTCATTAAGCTACTCGAGGAAGAAGCAAGCATTGATAAAGACAAAGATGACAAACAGTGGTTGCGGATTCCTTTTGGCAGTAAACCGCCCTATGAGCGGGCTGATATCGTGCGTAGCGTCGGGCCATCACCAAACGCTGCCGTTTCATGCGCTCGGTTAGGGCTGAGAGTGGGACTAATGAGCTGGCTTGGTGATGATCAAGTTGGCAAGGATTCGCTCATATATCTTGCTCATGAATTCATCGACACAAAACCGTTAATCGTACAAAAGAATACTCCGAGCAGCACCTACTATGTACTACGGTATGGGGCTGACCGTACAATCTTGGTTAAGAATGAGGCATACCAATATCGTTGGCGCGAGCCGATCACGACGCCTGACTGGATATACCTATCGCTCATAAGTGCTGATAGTTGGCCGTTGCACCAAGATTTGCTCGAGTACCTCGAGAAACATCCTGATATAAAGTTAGCGTTTCAACCAGGCACATTTCACTTCAAGTGGGGTGTCAAGAAATTAGCCGCGTTGTACAAAAGGGCGCATATTGTCGTGATGAATCGTGAAGAAGCAGTTGACGTCACAGGGAAGTCTTATGAGTCTCTCCGCGAGCTGTCAGATGGTCTGCACGCGTTGGGCCCGGTCATTGTTGTTATCACCGATGGTCCCAATGGGTCATACGCATCACATGACGGGAAGCTCTACAAGATTCCAAACTATCCTGATCCGGCTCCACCGTATGATCGAACTGGCGCTGGTGATGCCTTTGCGTCAACTATCGTTGCGGCTCTCGCACGAGGCGAGACGATTGGGACCGCACTGACATGGGCACCGATCAATAGCATGAGCGTTGTCCAGCAACTAGGAGCACAGGCCGGATTATTGCGTCCAAAAGAGGTTGAGGAATATTTAGCAAAAGCACCTGAGTGGTATAAGGCAGAGGAGATTCACGGATGAGATACCAGATATGCGTGTCGGGGGCAGCTTCCGGCGAAACAGTGAAGGAAGCACATGACCTGGCGTATGCGCTCGGTGCTGAAATCGCAAAAGCGGGCAAGACACTCCTAACTGGCGCAACGGTAGGGTTACCGCATTATGCGGCGCAAGGTTTTTTTAGTGTAAAAAACTCCAAAGGTGTGTCGATCGGTTTTTCACCAGCAAGCTCATACCGAGAACACGTCGCTACCTATCGGTTACCTACCAAAGAGTTTGACTACATCAACTTTACCAGTATGGAATACGTCGGTCGTGATGTACATCTCGTGCGTAGCGCGGATGCGGTTATCACCGTCGGTGGTCGCATGGGGAGCCTACACGAGTTTGCGACCGCCCTCGAAAGTCGAAAGGTATGCGGTATTTTGCTCGGCAGCGGTGGACTTGCTGATTATGCAGCAACGCTTCTCAAATATATCGAAGCTCCAGGAGCAAAGGATGTCATATACGACACCGATCCAAAACGACTTGTATCAAAGGTAGTAGAGGCACTCGATAAACATTACGCCGATTTTCATGATGTTGATTATGCGCGTGACGAAATAGCCCCCGATGAGATTCATGCCAAGCGGAGAGGATAATTGTAAATCATTGTTACGCAGAGTACACTAATAGTGAAGCATAAACAGGATACATGAGTGAAATGAGCAATAGATATGATCAACACGGTAGCGCACACGTAGTGATTGTTGTCTGTCTCCTTGTTGCCCTCATCGGCACACTTGGGATTGTGTTTTATCAGAATTTTATGATGAAAAGCTCCCAGGCTGCACAGCAGCAAGAGTTATCGGCAACCCCCGCAAAAAAAGATGAAACAGCAACGGATAAAAAAAATGAATTATCGGAATTTTGTTTACCTCTTGAAAAGTTATGTATTAACTACCCATCGACATGGTCTGTGCGTGGAGGTCCAGTTGTATCGATAAGCCACATAGACGCCACTCATACAGAAGAGATGACAGCTGAAAAGTACCATCTAAATAATGCGGAGGGTCTCACGGTACTATACGTACAGTCTGGCATAGGTGGGCTCGGTATAATGTGTGAACCTGAGCGTGAATCACAATACGAAATTTATGAGACACATACGACTCAACTCAAGGGTATACCTGGTACTAGCACTAATAGATCGAGCTCTGCATACGCAGTAAAAGAGATAATGAAGACATCATCGGGCTATACGGTTCGGATGTTTGTAACGAATCTTAAGGCATTACAAAGTCCTGGATCACTCAGGGGGTGTCCGACACTACTGGATGGGATGTTTGAAGGACGTAATCTTGCACCATTGCCGTCAATGCCAAATGACAAAAGCTTCTCGGTATATATCGGTCAGACGGAGTTCGGTAAGTATGACTCCGTTGATACAACCTATAAAACTCGTGATGAAGCGGTATCGGCCCTAAAAAGTAAAGAATCTGAATTACTTTTCACAGCCTTACAGTCTGTACATTACAAATAATACCACCGTATTCACGTTTGACTAGAATGATATACCGCTAGCATCTCGTTAACCAAATTATAACTAGTTTAAATATGTCATAAATAAGGATCAAATATGTCGCGATTGTGTGAAAAAGGAAGCGCCCACGTTATAATTATTATCTGTCTCGTATTTGCATTATTGTGTGCCCTGGGCATAGCATTTTATCAAAACTTTGTAATCAGTAATGAAAAAAATGATAATCCATCGACACAAAGCTCTCAATCAGTAAATAATTCACTTAATGAAGCAAATGACCAAAATAAAACAGACCTCTTAGCTGTAGATACATCAAAATATCTCGTACTAGAGGATTGGGGTGTCAAAATGTTGCTACCCAGCTTCGAGAAGGCGTTTGTATACAAGAAAATTAGTATGAATGGCAAGGATGCGTACGCATTCACGACAAAAGCGATTGATAATCTTGGCGGCGACTGTGCACTCGCCTCAACAAATAATGGCACATTAGTTGTTGTGTGGAGAGAATCTCAATCATCTGATCAGATTGATTCACCAAGACTGAACGGAGGAAAGCCAATAAATGGCTATTACTACTATCGTTCCGGATCTTTTGCTCCCTGCTCGGAAGAAAACAATAGCACTGTCAATCAAGTTGAAACGAGCGGACTCACTGCAACAAAAGAGCTCGTTGATTCATTGCGTGCGAAATAATAAAATAAGTGTAAAGTTTTTGGCGGCTGATCAAACCTGACTTATAATATTAAGGTGAATAAGTTTCGTTTATCATCGAAATATAGGCCGACAGGTGATCAGCCAATGGCAATCGCTCAGTTATTAAAGGGTCTTGAAGGCGGTGAAGATGAGCAAACGCTTCTCGGTGTGACGGGGAGTGGCAAAACTTTCACCATGGCAAATATCATTGCCAAGCGAAATGTACCGACGCTCGTATTAGCGCACAACAAGACACTTGCAGCGCAATTATTTAGTGAGTTCAAGCAGTTTTTCCCTGATAACGAAGTGCATTATTTTGTCAGTTACTTTGATTATTATCAGCCCGAGGCATATATTGCGAGCAGTGACACGTACATCGAAAAAGATTCGGCCATCAATGAAGAAATCGATCGTTTGCGCCACGCGGCGACAAGTGCGCTTTTAACGCGCCGAGATTGCATTATTGTGGCGAGTGTCAGCTGCATCTATGGTATCGGTTCGCCAGATGATTATGCTGAGATGTCGATGAAAATCGTGCGCGGAGAACGGCGTCTCCAGGATAAGTTTGTTCGCCAGTTGACTGACATTCAGTACAAACGAAATGACATAGATTTTGCTCGGGGCACATTTCGGGTACGTGGTGATGTGGTGGATGTTTTTCCGGCTGGGAGTGATATTGCGGTACGAATAGAATTTTTTGGAGACGAAGTAGAACGTATCACAAGGATCGATCCGCTTACTGGCGAAATAATTTCTGAGCCAGAAGCCGTTTCGATTTTTCCTTCAAGCCACTACGTCACCCCAAAGCAAAAAGTAGAACGAGCAATCGAAGGTATCAAAAAAGAGTTTGACGAGCGACTGGCGTGGTTTGAGACGCATGACAAATATCTCGAAGCACAGCGCTTGTCGCAGCGAACAAAGTTTGATCTTGAAATGCTTGAGGAAACAGGATTTGTTAAGGGAATTGAAAACTATAGCCGCTACCTGACCGATCGTGAGCCAGGTGAGCAGCCCGCCACATTGCTCGATTATTTTCCCGATGATTTTTTGCTTTTTGTCGACGAGAGCCATGTGACGCTGCCTCAAGTGAGAGGTATGTTCAATGGTGACCGCGCTCGCAAAGAAGTGCTTGTCGAACACGGTTTCCGGCTACCGAGCGCGCTCGACAACCGACCACTTCGTTTTGATGAGTTCGAAAAACACATCAATCAAGTCATTTACGTCTCGGCAACACCAGCGGACTACGAGCTGGAGCATAGCCCGGCCCCAGCTCAGCAGGTAATTCGACCGACAGGGTTGCTTGACCCCGAGATACAAGTACGCCCGACCACAGGTCAGATAGACGATTTGATCGCTGAGATACGTGAACGAACTGCGAAGCAGCAGCGCGTCCTTGTCACGACACTGACTAAGCGAATGGCCGAGGATCTATCGGCACATCTCATCGATCTTGGTATCAAGACGGCTTATATCCACAGCGATATTGATACATTGGAGCGAGGCGATATTTTGCGTGATCTGCGCATGGGGGTATACGATGTGCTGGTCGGGATTAACTTACTTCGTGAGGGACTCGATTTGCCAGAGGTATCACTCGTGGCAATCATCGACGCAGACAAAGAAGGATTTTTGAGGAGCGAACGGAGCCTCATACAGACAATTGGTCGAGCGGCTAGACATGTCGACGGCACGGTCATTATGTACGGCGATGTCATGACCGATAGTATGAAGCGAGCTATTAGTGAAACGAATCGTCGACGTGATATTCAGCAAAAATATAATGAAGCACATGACATCACCCCGCGGGGTGTCGACAAAAGCATCGACGAAGGTCTTCGCGCCATCATTCCACAGAAAGAGTCAATCGAGAAGAAACTCAATCTCAACAAAATACCGAAAGACGAGTATGCGAGCCTCGTAAAAGACTTGACGGGACAGATGAGTCTCGCCAGCGCCAATCTCGAGTTTGAACGAGCCGCAGAACTGCGCGATCTCATCGCTGAAATCAAAGGAAAGATGAAATGAACAAACTGAGAGTGGTGACGTGGAATGCCGAAGGCATGTTTGACGAACATGTCGGTACGATTCGTGCCAATGACCACGATGGCATTGCGGTCATCAAAGAACTCGACGCAGATATTGTGGTCATACCTGAGTTCGGTGAGCATGGTGCGATGCCGGAACACGTACGGGTTACGATGAATTATCTTGGGTACGAGATCGCCACGGTGCCGTATGATCCTGATCCCAGCTACTATCATACAAAAGACCAGCATTACCCCTATGAACTTGCTATTTTCACGCGACTTACATTGCTTTCCTCGACAGCGCTTCGACTTGGGGGAGTCCGCAATGCACTTGACGTAACGTGTCGTGACGCTGCGGGCAAAAAACTGCGAATCATCGGGGTCCATCTTGACGATAATAGTGAGGCAATGCGTCTCAAGCAAGCCGAAGACCTTGTAATGGCAGTCGGAAAGATGGCTTGCCCAACGCTCGTTATGGGGGATTTCAATGCCATGCGAAGCCGATCACAGAGTGCACGTATTGCTCGAAATCGTTTGTTGCATTCAGTTGTGGGCCGGGCACCACACGATCTGATTCGCAGTATTGCATCGCGCGCTCATGAAATGGCCAGCGGGACCACCATTGACTACATGGTGAGTCGCTCGCAGCTTCACGATCTCGATCCAGGTCATCATCTCACTATCTCAGGCAAGCAACACGGAGTGGAGTGGATTCCTTCGATTCGTCTTGCGAAAGTTGACTGGATATTTGGTTCGCACCATTTCAAGACGCGTGCTTATAAAGTATGGCGAGACGTCGGATCGGACCATCGGCCAGTACGTGCCGAGCTAGAATATTAAGAAGCAGTAGCATCTTGTGACAAAATGAGTACGCTGCGTGCCGGGATGTCCATGGCGAGATTACAGCTATCGTCGGTGGATACGCTGTCCGGAGTTAACTCGGGAAAGTCGCTATTATAGCCTTGCCAGCTGCTGTTGAACCGTATTCGCCACTCACCTGGGCGCGGAAAGCCTAGATGATACTCGTGATATTCGGTATCGCTAAAATTGATGAGTACGAGCACATCGTCACCGGGTCCGCCTTGGCTCCAGCGATGATAACCAAACACTTGGCCCTGATCGTTTCTATGAAACACTCTAACTGATTGCCCAAGTAGCCCACTTGTATTGCCGTAGGTATTTTTGCGGAGGTCGATGATGTCTTGGTGTGCTTTCACGATGCCGGCGAATTGCTCAGTTTTTTCCCATTCGAGCACTTGCCAATCAGTGAACGCACCCTCCTGCAAGAACTCCTGGCCTTGAAGTAGCATAGGAATACCGGGTGACGTAAGCGTGATTGCTGACGCAATAATTGTGTCCTGACGCACCCTCGTGCTATTGGGATTTTCTGGTGAAATAGCGCTGGTAATGCGAGTTGAGCCATTGGCTGCGGTATCGTGAGAGTCACTAAAGATAACGCGTTGAAAGACATCACCGTTATACGCTCGAAGCAGTTGCTCGCCGAGATCATCAGGCCAAGAGGTACCAAGTCCGAGCATTTTTCGGATAGCGTGTGGAAAAGGAATACCCCACTGCGCGTCAAACCCACATCCACCATCCTGGCGCTGCTTCGTTATGTAGTCATTGCCCGAGGTGTCTTCTGCGATAACGATGGAGCCGGGCCGTATCCTGTGCGCCACATCAGTAATATCCTGCATGAGGCTCCAGGCGCCATCGACATCATGGGCGGGATCGTCATTGTAGCCGAGCGTGTTGCGCATATAAGCCGTGCTATCAAGCCTGAGACCATCAACGCGGTATTCGTTAAACCACATCACAATACTATCGATCAGAAATTGTCGCACCTCGGCTCTTCCGTAGTCAGGCCGTGCACCCCAGGGAGTATCGCCTCGCCAGTCGTTATAGAAGTAGATGCCACCACGGTCGTTTTCATACCATCCATCGAAACGCCATAGGTCGCCGCTCATGAAATGGTTGTACACCACGTCAATAATGACACCGATACCTCTGGCATGGCAGGCTTTGACAAACTCCATGAGTCCATGCCGCCCGCCATAGGCATTTTCGATCGAAAATACGTCGGTGACGTTGTAGCCCCAGCCGTTGCTATACGCCATGCTGGTAACGGGCATGACCTCGATCATGTTGATGCCCAGGTCTAGGAGATAGTCAAGTTTTTCGATTGCATCGTAGAAGGTGCCGGTGGTAGCGGGGTCGCGGCGATTGAAGGTGCCGATATGAAGTTCGTAGATAATCTGCTGCTCTTTTGGAATTGGCATGAAAAGGTCGTCGCCCCAGTCGAAATCTGACCCAACGACCACCGATACGCCATTGTCGCTTGCCGTGAGTGCGCGTCCGCGCGGGTCATTTTTTGTCAGCAGTTCATTGCCAGTGTCGATCAAAAACTTATAATTTTGGCCGATTTCTGCATCTTTGACAAATACCGACCAGTAGCCATCGTTTTCGCTGAGCATGTCGTAGGTATTGCTGCCATCAAATACACCAAGGTAAGGGGTAAGGAGTTTGACGTTTTTCGCAAATGGCGCCCAAACGCGGAACTCGACACCATTATGCCGAACAATCGCCCCCAAGTGTTTTTTGATCTGATGACTCATCTACTGGCTATTATGAAGCATAAGAG
>JBAQIS010000006.1:0-93927 GCA_049288955.1 Saccharimonas aalborgensis (SeqCode) | reverse complement strand
GTCGTAGAGCGGGAAGGTAAATATTGGTAGAATAAGCCATAGATAGGCTCCTTTCTGTAATTAGGTGATTCTTATTACAGTCTACAGGGGCCTATCTTTTTGTTGCAGAGGTATTGAGTGTATACGTATC
This sequence comes from Saccharimonas aalborgensis (SeqCode), assembly GCA_049288955.1. GTDB lineage: Bacteria > Patescibacteriota > Saccharimonadia > Saccharimonadales > Saccharimonadaceae > Saccharimonas > Saccharimonas aalborgensis_A. The sequence goes on along the minus strand of JBAQIS010000006.1, from coordinate 93,797 downwards.
TATAGACAAAATAACTATTATAATTTATAATATGTAAAACAATGATTCAATATCCCGCAGAGTCTACTCCTGGCGTTCCCTCTATTATCGAGCATCTCGGTCGTCATCCCATGCGCCCCAAGCAGGAAATTGGTCAAGCTATGGCGGCACTAGGGTTTCGTGTTCCCCGTATCTTTGATACGTATCAGGATGCCGTCTCATCTGGGGATCGATTCTTTGCTCGGTCTGAACATCCCGGTGAGCTGTATTATTCGGGACTTGGCATGTCGTATGATAGTGAGGGAATACATAGGGAGGAAATTGAGGCGGTCCAAAAGGGAATCGACGACCCAGACCGCACCTATTGGACACTTCGTAAGATTGCCAGGATGGCTGGTGCACACTACGGACACGTGGCGACTTGGCATCGGCTATTGACCGGTAAATCATCACACGGTTTTGATACCGAAGTACTGCGAGATGCTAGTTTGTCGTATTGGCAGGCAGCAAAAGGTGCAAATTATTTCCTGGTGCCGGATAATGGGCGGGAGGATCGATTCTATATCGGGAGAGTGGATGAGCAAGAGTTCTATGTCGTTGATGAAGGAGAGATCAATCGCCCTGCTTCGTATACAGGCGAGAACGATCCGCCGGTCCAGGAACTTATGGGGTACTATGAGCAAGTGGTGGGCGCGGCACCGTTTGATGCGTCGGTTGCTCATATCGTAGAGTGTGCATATGACGGTGAGACAGAGCCAGTATTTCTCCAGGCGCTGCCCACCCGTCCTCGGCAGACTGCCGAATTTGCTGTTACAAACTCACAGGATGGTATTTTGTATGTGCGGGGTGTGACACCGAAAGAGGGTATTGAATTTGATATACTCACTCGCAATCCGTCACATCAGGATTATCATGGAGGGCCATTTTCATATGGATTGTATGATAGCGAGGGTCAATATGAGTACGCTGTCTCACATGCGACAGCACTTTTCCCGTCGAAAGGCGGTGATTATTTGACGCCCAATACGTTTCTCAGAGAACTCGGCAAAGCAGCACCTGCACATTCGGGTCGGAGTATGATGTTCAAGCCAGGCGTAACAGTTGGTCTGACCGAGACAGCATATAAGCAACTACACGGAGATGATCCTTTCACAAAACGCCGTGCGTGGGTAAGGAGTGACGGTACAAGGGCAACCGTTCGTTATTGGGACAGTAGTGAGCAGAAAATAAAACAGATATAAACTATGTGGTTAATATAGAATAAGGCAAATAACTCCTCAATCCGGGAATACATGATTACACCAGAAGACCAACCGCAGACGCAGCCTATCATTGACTACCTAGGTCATTCACCTACGCGGCCAAAGCAGGAAATTGGTCAAGCTATGGCGGCACTCGGATTTAGGGTGCCTACGATTTACGAGACACTGGAGGATGCGCTACGATCGAAAAATGGTTTTGTCGCACGTAGTGAAGGACCAGACGAGCTTTATCATTCTGGGCTCAAAGTAAGTATTGATACAAGATCAAGATACTATAATGAGGTGGAGTTACGTGCCTACGCGGCAAAGCTGGACGATCCTGAGAGGACATACGAGTCACTTACGGCGGATAGAACAGCGCTCGGAGCAAGAGGAATCATATTAGCGGATCAATGGTATAGTTACGTTAAAGAGGCTCGAGGAGTTAAGGGGAGTGACTTGTGGCGTGATGATAACTTTGCGCGACAACATGCGCTATCGTACTGGAGAGCAGTAGAGGGCGATAATTTCTATGTTGCGGGTGATACGATGAAACCGGGACGCTACTATATAGGAAGACTCACGAGGGGACGGCAATCATTTACGGTTGTCGACGGCGAGCAGGTGCTGCACGAAGACGATTTCTTTAGTGGCAGCCGTGCTGGGGTGCCGGATATTGATAGACTGGTGAGATTTTATACTGATGTAACACAGACGCCGCTCGTGGGAGGCAACGGTGAATGTATTATCGAGATAAGCGACCCAGGTGACGGAAAGTATCCGTATCTGCTCCAAGTACTCCCTACGCACGCTCGCACGATAGATATTCCAGATATAGACGCTTCTCAGCGCGATATTCTGTACGTAAGAGGCGGAACGGCTCTGGAGGGGGTAAGAGGAATGTTGCAGCGAGACATTTATAAGAACCTTAGAGACTATATGCGTGATCCCAATAGACCCGTGTTACTAACACCAAGCGTCCTTGAAGGAAAAGCAGTGCAGGAGTATATGTTGCCACGTGCCGCAGTGGCTATTTCTGGGGCGGCGTCAGAGTCCTATACTGCGGATGCTTTTCTTCTTACCGTTGGTATTAACTCTTTGGGTCACGGATGGCGTAGTACATTTCTGAAACCAAATCTGAGTCTTGCGCTTTCAGAGCGGGCATATGACGTACTATACAATCTACAGCGTAAAAATCGATATCACTTGCCAGAACTTTACATTAGGGCTGGCAACGGGTGTGCAGAAATATATGCTGAAACAGACTCCGATCGCATCCCACTTCACGACGTTGGCGCTACGTAGATGGATGACGAAAATCCCCGCTCATTAGTAGAATGAGCGGGGATTTTGAAATACTTACTTTAGTAGTCGTAAAGGCTACTGTAGTTGCTGCTGCGGCTACTCGACGAAGAGTTGCTTGAGCCAGTATGTGCCTTAATAGGAACGGTGATGAGTGTCGCGACAAGCAACGCACCGGCAACACCCATGAGAACCAGCGTCATGAGCTTGCTCATGTTTTTGCCGCGGTAAATCTTGTAGGCGCAGTAACCGATAAAGCCAACGAACCCAAGCCCAAGGAGCTGTGGCAAAAATCGTTGCAAGTACATCTGGCTAATGTCTGCACCCGTACCGATTAACATCAGCGAAGAGATCAAGATGGATACGAGGCTGCTGGCGAGCAAGATGACAGCAAGCGCAAGGATGCCGACGAAGGTATTGGTTACGAATGCGTAGGGTGCACGGTGGACGTATTCGGGTTGCGAGACAATGTCCTTGGTTGTCTTTTTGTACAGCCAAAAAGCAAGGAATGCAAAGACTCCAGCTGCAACGGCGCTTGAAATTGTGCTCGTGTAGAGGTCACTCCCCAAGAGCAATGCTGATCCCAATGATGCCATATACATTCCCATTCCCGTGTTTGACCACATGGCCATCAGATTCGCGATAACACTGCTTGACGCTGTGAGCGCTAACAGAACCGACACGACGGCACCGAGATACGTGAGAGTAATATGTCCCTGTGGTTTCGTCGATTCACTCATAATAATAACCTCCATTAGAACTTCTGGTTGTATTGTAGCACTTACTACTATACACATGCAAAAAGATGCCCGACTTTGCTATACTGGTGCGCAAAGTGGCATACGCATATTAAAGCAGAAAAAAGGAGTCCCCATGGATGATAGTGCAGCAAAATCACCTCGTTCGACAGCAAAAAAGAAACAAGTGACGCGCGAGCGACCACTGTACCAAGTGAACGCACTTAAGCAAACGCAGCCTGAAGCACGGCGCTCGCGCAAAAAGCTCATTATCAGCATCGTGGCAGGTAGTCTTGTGTTACTTCTGGCGATTGGCGGTGCCGTGGCGTACATATTGCTCAGTGGCCGCCCACCAAAGGCTGAATATCAGAAAGCACTGGATGTAGCAAAAGAGATCAATGCTATAGCCACTAATGAGCTGGTTTATAGTGATGATCAGTCAAAAGCCGACAAAGCGATCCAAAAGCTCGAAGACAAAACCACTGAGCTAGAGAGGCTGAACGTGTGGAAGGATCGGGATGTAAAGTTGGCCTTTGATTTCTATAAGAATAAGGAGCGTCATTTTGTACCTGCACTCAAAGAGTATAACAAGCGTCTGAAGGAAGCGGGAAGTGACAATAGCTACACGGTTGATAGCAAGGACGTCGCTCGCTACTTCTACGCGACTCGACTTACCGATCTGATCGATATCCTTGAGCTCAGAGTTGATATGTATTAGGAGCTATGCGTGGCAATTGAAGTAGCGCCGGACACTCCCCCACTTTTGTTGGCAATCAGTGGTGGTATAGATAGCGTTTGCCTGCTACACATGATGGTAGCCTGGCAGAAGGAAACGCTGATTGTTGCGCATGTCGATCATGGAATACGTTCAGACAGCGCAGCCGATGAACGTTTTGTAAGGGAGCTCGCTAAGCAATATCACTTGCCGTATGTATCGACTCAGCTTTCGCTCGGTCCGAACGCGAGTGAGGAGGAGGCGAGGAATGCCCGCTATGATTTCTTATTTCAGCAAGCGGCTATTCACCGTGCAACGGTCGTGACAGCTCACCACCAAGATGATGCGATAGAGACTATCGCACTAAATCTATGGCGCGGCACTGGCTGGAGGGGGTTGGCAGTACTGAATCGCCCTACTATCTTGCGGCCTTTTATCGAACTCTCAAAGTCGCAGCTGTACTGCTACGCGCTTAAGCATCGACTAGAGTGGGTAGAGGACTCAACCAACGCTAGTAATATTTACCAGAGAAATCGCCTTCGCCGTATGCTCGCATTGCAGGGGAAGAAACTGGACAAAGCTGCGCTGATGAGCTTGCGGGCGAAGCAGATTCAATTGAAGAAAGACGTTGAAAGTGAGGAAAGGCGCTACCATACAACTGATCTCACGTCACGTCATTTTATGATTCAACTTGATACTGCTACGGCAGGAGAGCTGATAGCAACGGTAGTTGAGCGATTAAGCGGCTATAGACCGACACGACCGCAGGCTGAGGCCGCGCTTCTGTTTGTAAAGACAGCCAGGTCGGGATCATGTCACCAAGTAGCAAAGGGGGTGGAAATTGTGTGCAAGACTCGATATTTTGAAGTCCGGGTAGTATAATTGACCAGAGATACTCACATAAGTTTAATCAGACAGTAAAAAGGATGAGTTAATTCATGGCAAAACCCCCTACAGGTAAAGTAAGTAATTTGGTCCGGCTGGGACTTTTTTGGTCTCTCATGATCCTTGGCGTATTGACCGTCTGGGCCATCACTTCGCCACACACCGGCATGAAAGATGTTGATATATCTGACGTGATTCGGCGTGCAAATAATGGTGATGTTGCAAAAATCCAAGGCTCGGGCAATGAACTACAAATTACCCTGAAGGGGCAAGATAAGCCAACCGAAAAATCCTATCTCACTGGCGGTATCAGTACGCTCATCAAGGAAAATAAAGTCGATACTACCAAGACGACGCTCAGTGATTCACCTGCATCTGAGACTGGTAATACACTTTGGAATATTGCGACACTTGTCGTGCCGATTATCTTGATTGCAGCCTTCTTTATGTTCATGATGCGTCAAGCACAGGGCCAAAATAACCAAGCCATGGGCTTTGGAAAGAGTAAGGCAAAATTATACGGTCTTGACAAAGAACGAGTTGTCTTCAGTGATATCGCTGGAAATGACAATGCCAAGCAAGATTTGGAAGAAGTGGTTGATTTTTTGAAACACCCAAAAAAATACGAGAGTCTTGGTGCCAAGATTCCAAAAGGAGTTTTGCTGATAGGTAACCCTGGGACGGGAAAAACAATGCTAGCGCGTGCAGTAGCGGGTGAAGCGAATGTACCGTTCTTTAGTATCTCAGGAAGTGAGTTTGTGGAAATGTTTGTCGGTGTTGGTGCGAGCAGGGTGCGCGATCTGTTCCAAAAAGCCAAAAAGAACGCTCCTTCGATCATCTTTATTGATGAAATTGATGCAGTAGGACGAAAACGTGGCAGCGGTATGGGTGGCGGTCACGATGAGCGTGAGCAAACACTCAATCAAATCCTCGTCGAAATGGATGGATTTGAAACCGGTACAAACGTCATCGTCCTGGCAGCCACTAACCGTGCTGATGTTCTCGACCCGGCGCTTCTCCGTCCTGGTCGCTTCGACCGCCGCACAACCATTAGTTTGCCGGAGCGAAAAGACCGCGAGGCTATCTTGAAGGTGCATTTCAAAAATAAGCCCGCTGACGATACGGTAAACCTCGATAAACTCGCAGCAAAGACAGCGGGTTCTTCGGGCGCGGACTTGGCAAACATCGCCAACGAGGCAGCGATTATCGCGGCACGACGCAATGCCAAACGTGTTAGCAACAAAGACCTCACCGAAGCATTTGAAAAGGTTGCTATCGGTCCTGAGCGAAAAGCAAAGGTGATGAACGAGCAAGAAAAAGAGATGACCGCGTATCATGAAGCCGGTCATGCAATTGTCGGGCATGTGCTTCCGGATAGCGATCCTGTCCACAAAGTGACGATCATTCCGCGTGGTGGAACTGGAGGAGTGACGTGGTTTCTACCCCCAGAAGACAAGAGTTATACGAATGTGTATGAGTTTAAGGATATCCTCGCTCGTGCTATGGGCGGTCGGGTTGCCGAAAAGCTTATTTATGGAGCCGATGGTGTGACGACCGGAGCGGGGAGCGATCTTCGCAAAGCGACTGAGATTGCGCGTGACATGGTGATCGAGCAAGGGATGGGGACCACACTGCGTGACCAGGTCTTTCATGAAGACGCCGGTGGCATGGTGTTTGATAAGATTACTCACGAACGTCCGTATAGCGATGCAACAGCCCAGCAAATTGACCGTGAAGTAGAAGCGCTTATCAAAGAAGCGAGTCATCGTGCCGAGGAGGTGCTCCATGCAAATCGCGATATCCTCGAAAAGCTAAAAGACGCGCTGATTGAGTCTGAAACATTGGAAGAAGACGAGGCAACCAAATTGATGGCAGATGCTACGTTGCCTGCGGAGGCAAAACTCCACTAGGAGTTTGAAAGATGGCCTATGGCACAAAACCGAATGCGCTCAATGGTCAATCTTGCCAATCGCAAAATGTCTGTAAAGTGGGCTGCAATTTTGCTTGCAAGCTCAACACTCCTCTCGTCACTCCTTGGTCTCTACCGTGATCGTTTATTGAATGGGCTGTACCTCGATAGTTACCGCGTAGGAATCGACGCCTATACGGTCGCATTTACTATTCCTGACTTCATGTTTTTCATCCTTGTTTCCGGAGCGCTCGGCGTTTCATTTATACCGGTGTTTAACCAGCGGCTTGATACAGGTAACAAAAAATCTGCGTGGGAGTTGAGCTCCTCGATGATCAACTTCATGGCCCTCATTACTCTTGTAGCGAGTATTCTCATTATGATATTTGCCAGTCAGCTGGTGTACATTATCAGTCCAGGACTTGATGAGTCGGGTCATGCGCTAGCGGTCAGTATGATGCGTGTGATTGCGGTCAATCCCTTCCTCTTTGCGATCGCGACGGTGATTGCCAGTATGCAGCAAGCAGTGGGACGCTATATGTTTTATGCGCTTGCACCCACTATCTACAATATAGGAATTATTATCGGTGCGCTGTTCTTTACGAATGGCATTACCATCTTTGGCTATCAAGTCTTTGAAGGCGGAATCATGGGAGTCGCACTTGGGGTGGTACTTGGAGCTATTATGCAGCTTGTCGTAAGTGCTATCGGTCTATTAGGAGTTGGATTTGATTATCACTTCAAGATCAGCTGGAAAAACAAAGGGTTTCGTCAGGTGCTGAGACTGCTGCCGGCACGATCGCTTGACCAAGGGATTGATTATGTCAACGGCTTTGTCGAGACTAATCTTGCATCACATATGGCTGACGGAACGATCCGTGCGTATCAACAGGCATCGGCACTGTCGCTTATGCCGGTGAATCTCATTGGTGTTGCCATTAGTAACGCGGCGTTTCCAAAAATGGCTGAACGTCTCAACCAAGGCAGAAATGACCTCTTTATGTCAGAGCTGCGATCTATTCTGCGTGTCATCATATGGTTAGCACTGCCGACTGCCGCAGTCACCTTTTTTGCTCGAGGGTACGTCGTCAACTTTATCAAAAATGGTGGTTTTCCGCTGATATCAGGCTTACTTGGCGTTCTCGTTGTGGCGATTTTGTTTCGGACAATTTACCACATTGCCGCCAGAGCATTCTATGCACAGCAAGACACCAAGACGCCACTCTATGTGTCAATTTTTTCGATTGGTCTCAATATCATTTTAGCTGTCGTATTTACGCAAGTATTTGGGTGGGGTGTATATGGTCTCGCATATGCACAGTCACTCATGGCACTTATCGAGGTTGTTATCCTATTTTGCATCATTGGGCGGCGCATGCCCGGGTTTTTTACGCGTGCATTTGTGGGTGCGGTGGGTAAGATGTCTATTGCGACGGGTAGTATGTCGCTCATAACCTACCTTACCGTTACGCTCTTACCACTTCGCAATAACGACCAAAACTTTATCTCGACATTCCCGAAGTTTATGATAATTGCTTTTGTCAGTTTTAGCGTTTATATATGGATAAGCAAATGGTTTCATTTGGTTGAGGCCGATCCAGTGGTACGGCGCTTGCAACAGATTTTCTTTGGTTCGGTACGCAGGAAATGAATACTCATAGCATTCGTAATTTCTGTATCATTGCGCATATTGATCATGGAAAGTCCACACTTGCTGATCGCATGATGGAGCTTACCGGCACCGTAACCAAACGCGAAATGAAGAGCCAGCTGCTCGATAGTATGGAACTCGAGCGCGAAAAAGGGATTACGATCAAGCTTGCTCCCGTTAGGATGAAGTGGGAGGGGCATGATCTCAATCTGATCGATACGCCAGGGCACGTCGACTTTAGCTACGAGGTGTCACGGAGTTTACAGGCGTGTGAAGGTGCAATTTTGGTCGTCGATGCAAGTCAGGGAATACAAGCGCAAACGCTCGCAAACGTTTATCTTGCGCTCGAACAAGAACTGGTTATTATACCAGTTCTCAATAAAGTCGATTTGCCGGCGGCCGACGTGACACGAGTTTCCAAGGAGGTGATAAACCTGCTAGGTTGCAACGAATCAGATATTATCAAGATCAGTGCCAAAACCGGTGAAAATGTTGATCAAGTGTTGCGGGCGGTAATAGATCGTGTGCCACCACCGATAGGGTCGGTAGATACTGGGACTCGCGCGCTGATTTTTGATAGTTACTACGATGACTATAGAGGGGTTATTTTATACGTACGCGTTGTTGACGGCGAGATACAAAAAAACGATAAGATCAGTATGCTTGGTACATCTGCGCAGGGCATAGCACTGGAGGTTGGTCACTTGAGTCCGACGATGGTTGCAGATAGCACGCTCTCTACAGGTCAAATCGGCTATATCGTGACTAACCTCAAAACAACGCGTGATGCACGGGTAGGGGATACGATCGTCATCGAAAAACGAGAGTCTCCCGAAACAGTCATTGCGCTGCCGGGATATAAACACGTTAAACCGTTTGTCTACGCTGGCTTCTTCCCAGTGAGTAACGAGGACTATCAGGATCTCAAAGACGCGATTGAGAAATTGAGTCTGAGTGATAGTGCCCTTCAGTTCGAGCCGGAGAATTCACCGGTTCTCGGCTACGGTGTGCGTATCGGGTTTCTGGGCTTGCTTCATATGGATATCATCCGCGAGCGACTTGAGCGAGAATATGATCTGGATCTTGTCGTAACAAATCCGAGTACCGACTATCAGGTAACACTGACAAGTGGTGAAGAACTTGACATAAAGAGCGCTAGTAGTCTGCCAGACCCTGCAAAGATTCGTGAAATCCGTGAGCCGTGGATAAAGGGAGAGATTGTCGTCCCACAGGAGTTTGTAGGAACGGTCATCCAGCTAATAGTGACAAAACGCGGTAGACAAACAAATCTGAGCTATATCGACAAAAGAGCGCTTGTCAGTTTTGAGGCACCACTAGCGAACCTCTTGACTGATTTTTACGATCAGCTCAAAAGCGTTACTAGTGGCTATGGCAGCTTTAATTATGAACTTGCCAATTATCGCGTCGAGGACTTGGTACGTGTTGATTTCTATATTGCGGGAGAAATAGTCGACTCATTGTCAGTGATGGCGCACCGCAGCGAGGCTCAGACGCTTGGCAGGGAAATAGTAGCAAAACTAAAAGATGTTGTGCCTCGTCAAAGCTTTGAAGTTGCACTGCAAGCAGCTATTGGCGCTCGCTTCATTGCGCGCGAAACACTGGGGGCGTATCGCAAAGACGTGACCGGATACCTCTACGGCGGTGATGTAAGTCGAAAAAAGAAGCTACTCGCCAAACAGGCACGAGGCAAAAAACGTATGAAGCGCTTTGGGAAGGTTGATATACCAAGCGAGGCCTTTATGGTAATGCTGAAACGTGATTAAGAGCTTGTGGCGCGCTCTAGGAGTGCTCGTAAGATAGCGGCATCGACTTGCTCGATACTAGGAGTGCCATCGATATGAATTAGCAGACCTAAGTCGCGATACCTATTGATGACAGGAATCGTAAACTCCTCATAGAGGTTAAGCCGTTTTTTTAGGCCTTCTTCATCATCATCAGTACGATCTTCGCGCGTACCGTGAATTTTTGCTTCATGAAACCGTTTCCAGGTAGTTGACTCATCAATATCGAGGAAAATAACTGCCTTGATCTCATGTCCACTTTGCTTAGTGGCAGCCAAAATTGCTTCCTCTTCGCCTTCCATGCGTCCAACGCTGCTCAGAAAGAGTGGTTTTCCGGCGAATTCATCCCGAGAAAGGTATGGTGTGACAATCGCTTTGTACTCCTCGGTAGGAGAGAGTGCGCCTGAGTTGATAGCATCGAGGACATGCTGTGGCGTTTGGCCATGTCGGAGAATGTCACCGCCACCTAGCACCACTCCACCAAAAATCTCTGCGAGTTTCTCGCACTGTGTATCTTTGCCGGCATACTGTCGTCCAAATATGTTTATGGAACCAGCCCCTAGCCACTTACTGATGAGCGGAATAGCATCTTCGAAATTATTTTCCATATAGACATATCAGTATATCGTGTCTTGGTGAAACCTGCAAAACAATTGAGCGACTGCAATTAGCTGGTGCGCTATTTGCCCTGAGTAGAACGGAGTGTCTATTTATTCTTTGTGTTTTTTCGGCGTAGTTTCACGATAGCGACTATACCAGCAAGAACGAGAACAACCCCTAAGGCTAGGGCGATGTATACATCGGTACCAGTACCAGCCAACCCGTTTCCAGTTGTGCAGGGGTCATTGTTGCTATACGCACTAGTACCGTATGCCTGGCAGTCATAGGTAACGGCAAACCGAACGAGGAATGATAAACTCATAAGTACCATATCTTTCTTGCATTCTTATGCATTACCAGTATAATAATACCTAGGAAAGAATAAATCAAGGGGGAGACCTAGCATAATGCCCACAATTGGACCAATGGAATTAATCGTAATACTTGTCATTCTGCTGCTTTTGTTCGGCGCGAAAAAGCTTCCTGAATTAGCACGTAGCATCGGACAGTCTGCAAAAGAACTCAAGGGTGCCATGAAGGATGATGAAGACAACAAGCCAAAGAGCAAATAATCTTCAAAACGACCATTCCACGACCTTGCCGACTTTCGTAGATCATCTGCGCGAGTTGCAAGGTCGGCTGTTTTCTACAGTGTTCGTATTTATTATGGTTGCAGGAGTAGCTTACCCTTTTTTTGACAAAATCGCTGCGTTCATCATGGCGCCACTCAAGGAGGGTCAGGAGCTCGTCTATCTTACGCCGGGTGGCGCATTCAGCTTTATCATCAAGGTTTGTCTTTATGTCGGGCTGATGGGCTCGCTACCGATCATTATTTTTCATGTTTATCGCTTTATCATGCCTGCGGTAAAGAAAATACATATGCGTACTGCTCTTCAGTATACGCTGGCGTCGATGTTCTTGGCAGTGGCTGGTGCGGCCTTCGCGTATTACGTGAGCCTACCTGCCTCGTTGTACTTCTTGACAAGTTTTGACCTTAATCACATCAATCCAATGCTGACGATTGATTCGTATTTTTCTTTCGTTATGACATATCTCCTGGCGGGGGCCGTCCTGTTTCAGCTGCCACTACTGATGCTAATCATCAACGGTGTGACACCCCTCACGCCAAATAAGCTGATGAATTATCAGAGACACATGATAGTCGGATCATTTGTTGTTGCAGCAGTGATCTCTCCTACACCAGACGCTCTTAATCAAACTTTGCTTGCTTCTCCTATGGTAGTAATGTACCAAATTGGTATCATCACTATATGGCTTCGTAATCGCAAAGCTCGTGTGGCCCCTAGGCAAAACAGTCCAGAGGTTGTGGCCGCGCTCATTCCGGCAAAACTCTCCTCGGGACATTCCCGGGCTACGTTGAATACTACTGATCTTACGGTGAGGCCTGCCTCCCCCAATCAATCGATGTCAAAAGTAGTATTGAGGCCGGCGGCACATAACCCGGATGTGAAACTAATCGACGGTTTTCGACGTCAATATCAACACCGGCCTGAGCCATCCCAACATCGTCAATCTGTAGTTCCGAAAAGAGCTATGCCTAGTCTCCAGCGAGAACTCAGCACAGTTACTATTTTGCAAAGCAGCAGGAATCGATCAGTCGACGGGATTATTTCACCGACTCGCCACCTTCTCTCTAGACCCGGATAGAAGAAAAAATAATATAAATTGCACTTGTATTTATGCGCTTATGGCTATATAATAGTGGCTATAACAATACTGGATAAAAATAAAAAAGGAAAAAAATGAAAATTCCACAATCCGTCAATGCACTGCTTGAGAAACCAATGGATCGTCGAGATTTTCTCAAACATATTGCAATCGGTCTCCTGCTCGCAAGTGGAGCCAGCTCCATTATACGATCACTTGGACAACTGTCGACAACCGGTAAACAGGTATCTGCAGCTGGGTATGGTGCAAGTGTGTACGGTGGCAAGTCCTTGGGCGTTTAGTTCATAGGGAATGGTTGATGCACCTCAATATTGATAATATATAGTAAGATGTGTGGATTCTGGGGCGAGGGTCTTTGCATTGAGTTACCGTATGCGGTATAATGCAGTAAACGAATAGTTCAGATTCGAACTAAGGGAGGAATAGGTATGCCACGATTACCAATACCTGGGGGTGACACTGGAAGCTGGGGAGATATACTAAACCAGTTCCTACTCCAGGCGCATAATGTAGACGGAGGGCTTAAAGACGGGTCTGTGACCTCATCGACGCTCGCACCCCAGGCAATTACAAGTGGCAAGATTGCCGATGATACCATTGTTGAGTCGCAACTTGCACCCGCTGTTCGAACGAAGCTCAATACGGTAGCTGGAGATCCGCCGGTAGGCGGCGATGTGTCGGGTACCGTAAGTAATATTCAGATTGAAACAGGTGTAGTGGGCACCCCGGAACTGGCAGATGGAAGTATTACCTCATCTAAGATGACGCCTGGTGCGGTGACAAATGCCGTTCTTGCGGGTGATTCAGTGAGCGAGGACAAGCTTAACATTGCTAATAGCCCTGCAACTAATAACTTGCTGTCATGGAATGGTGTCGATCTTGAGTGGGCCGCACCGAGCGCCGTAAGCACCGCACTTGATGACCTTAGTGATGTCAACGCTGTCGGCCCCACAAACGGTGATGTTCTTACCTACCAATCGGGCACAGGAACCTGGGTGCCAGCTGCCGGGAGTGCGGGAACGACAACCGATCACGGTCTGCTGACGGGTCTCGGAGATGATGACCATCCGCAGTATCTTAACACTGTCCGAGGCGATGCTCGCTACTATACCCAAACTCAGATTAATACCCAAATGGCAGGCAAGATCAACACGACTGCGCGTGGTGCTGCTAACGGTGTAGCGTCACTTGACGCTACCGGTAAAGTGCCTTCTGCCCAATTACCCACTGTCGCCGACCCTACTATGGGCGGTGACCTAAGTGGTACGGCGAGCAATGCTCAGCTTGCCGCTGGTGTTGTTGGTGCAGCAGAGTTGGCGACCAACGCCGTGACGACGATTAAGATTACTGACGGCAATATTACCCTAGTGAAGCTAGCGGCCAACAGTGTTGACGGTACTAAAATCGTTGATGGCAGTGTGGGTAGCTCTGAGCTTGCAGATGCTAGCGTGACGACCGTAAAGCTTGCCGATGTCAATGTCACGACCGCAAAGTTGGCCGATTCGAGTGTCACGAATGCCAAAATTGCCAATGACGCGGTAACAGAGGCAAAAATTGCTACTCCCGTTGCGCCGTCATCTAACCAGGTTTTGTCATGGAATGGAACAAGTTTGGCGTGGGCAAGCCAGAGCGCTGGTTTTGCTGACCCAACCACGACTAAGGGTGATCTGATCATCAGAAACACGAGTGGCACAACGCGTCTTGGAGTAGGCACCAACAACTATGTGCTGACCGCGGACAGTGCTCAGGCAACTGGCGTAAAGTGGGCACCGGTTAGTGCGAGCCTATCGTGGAACTATCTGTACCCAACAAGTGGCACAGTTGCTGCGGCGAGCGGAGATTGGGTTATTGCTAATCCAAGCGGCGGCTCGGTCACTGTCCAGTTGCCCGCACCGGTTTCGGGTGGTCGAGTACGCGTGAAAAGAGCTGCCAACGCAGGTAACTCAATTTTGATCACAACACCGAATGGGGGATCACTTGACGGTGGTGAGCCAACTCAGGCAACACTCAATGCGGGCTGGTCAAGTGCCGATTATGAGAGCGATGGAACAAACTGGTATGTGGTGTAGGCTAATGCAGAAGAGGAGTGAATAGCCATGGGGAGCCCAGGAGTTGGTGGTACAATTAACGCAGCCTCAGACACAAGTCTGAGTAATCCGGTCACAGATGACCTATTTATCAGGCAGGGTGCGTACTGGGCAAACGTACCTGTCATTAATAAAGCAGCAGCGGTTGATCGGGGTGGACTTGAAAAAGTCGTCACTGCGAGTGCTTCGGGTACGTACTCGATCAATGTTACGAATGGAAATGTGTTTTTTGTGACACTGACGGGAACGGGTACCGGTGTCACGTTTTCATTTGCGGCTCTCGGATCAAATCCTGGTCGTGCAGTCTCGTGTACGTTGTATGTCAAGCAGGGCACAACGCTGAAGGCGGTGACGTGGCCCTCAAGCACGACACTGAAATGGGCTGGTGGGGTAGCGCCTGCGCTTACGCAGACTGCAAATAAAGTAGACATTTTTGTGTTCGAGACAGTTGATGGCGGTACGACGTGGTACGGCTCGCTTGTTGGCAACAATTTTTAGGTTAGCTTGGCGTGGATTTGCCGTAGTGTAATGTATATCGCCTGTGTACGTATGAGCCAGCATGTCCTATTGAAAGATCGGTAGTTATGGTCGAGTAAAAGTTTGTGTGTACAGCGTGCTGCCGGCAACACAACTAGTTGACTGGCTGCTAGTGTCCGCCCCGCATATCATCGCCAGTGTCAGGCTATGGGCTTGAGCGTAGTAGTCCAGGGTGGTAAACCCGAGGTGTTTCATGCGGAAGGCAGAGCCGGCCACAGGAGTTTGGAAGTTGATCAGACCTTGGCCACCACCACCGTTGACGATATGGGTGACACCGTAGTAGTTCGGAATTGCTTCGAGGTTGTGGCGGTGCTGAGCGATATTGAGCACGTATTTGCCATCGGGTCGTGCGCTTGGGCTAAATGTGTTGCCGAGAGCGCTAAAGACAGAGGTGTAGCCGCTTGGTGGCGTCCATCCAGTGCTGCTGATGGCAGGCCGGTGCCCGTAGGTGACGATAAAGTCGATGTCGGGGTTATCTTGGGCTTGTTGCATAAGCGGCGTCACTTTTGTTTGCCAGTCGGTGATGGCACTGGGCCATGTCTCAGGGTAGCTGATAAACAGAACGCGGCCAGCGACAAACCAACCCCAGTCTTTGCCGTAGCAGGTGTTGACAGTGCTGCTCACCTCGCTTCCGCAGCCAGGGTTAGACGTATTTGTCAGCGTGTCGTCGGGCACAATTTGGGCGTTCGGGATAAATGAACGGCCTTTGTAGTTTGCGAGCGTGTCCTGGGGCGTGCCAGCTGGCGCATTTGAGGTCGGTTTGCCGTATTCGTGATTGCCCCACACCGGCATAAAGGCGGCTTGTCGAGAAAGTGGTTCGAGGTCGAGATAGAATTGATGAACGGCTGGAACGCCACATTCGTTAGCAATTGCCATGTCTCCGCCGTGGATCATGAAGTAGGGCTGTTGGTCGCGGATAAGCTGGTTCATGGTTGTTTGGTACGTGCGGCAGGTTGAGGCGATGGTATCGCCGACACTCACGACCTTGAAGCTGTCAGTCGTGCTTGGCGCGGCGCGGAACGTCGTGTCGGCACCGCCCTCGCCGATCTTGTAGTGGTAGGTTGCCCCTGGTACGAGTCCGGTGATCGATGCTTCCATAAATGGGCCGGCGATATCGACTGGTGTGACGGTGCTTTGGGTAGCAGCGACGACATTGCCATAGCCACTGTCAACACCGTAAAACAACTGATTTTCGCTGCCGCGCCAGCTGAACACAACGCTGTCCGGTGTATTACCAAAGGCGTATTTGATCTCGTCGACTGCTGTAGTCGGCGGCTCAACAACTATGGTACCAAGTTCGTTTGTAAGGCATGATTCAACTTCCGCCGATGTCGCGCCTGAACAGTAAGAGACTGCCGAGACAGTTCCGGTAAATTGATCGGTGTTGCTTGCCTGTGTGCCCAATGGGTACTTGTTGGCGACACTGAGATAGGTTGTCGATTGGATAAGGCCTGTTTTCGGGATTGAGAACGTGTCGGTTATTACCTGGTTGCCATTGACTGGATCAAGTCGCACAGTTTTCATTGTCAGATTTGCCTGGCCACTCGCAGGATCGGCAGCCTTGAGGCAGTAGACTCGGTAGGCTTGGCCAGCTTGCAGCGCTTGGCTGCCCGTCACCGCGTAGGTTTTAGCAGGTGTCGCCGTACCGGCGATACGGCATTCGGGGAAAACCTGGGTTTGACTGACGCTACACTTACTTAGTTGAATTTTTACCTGGCTGGTGCTGCTTGCAAAACGACCTATCTGGGTAATGTTGACCGAATCAGGGTAGCATGTGGCTCCTTCTGGTAGCTGGTAGGTGAATTCGGCGACGTTCCCGACGGCCTGGGTTGCTGGAATGTTGAGTGTATAGCCCGAGGTAGGTTTTGCATAGCCCACCGATCGTTTAGACACCAGATCTCCCGCGAAGTTGATACCAGTAGCTGTGCTTGACCAGTCGCCACTGAGCTGAAGTGATACGGAAGAATTGGTATTTGCGGTATTGGTGATGACCGCGCTAGCGCCGCGAAGATTGTAGGTGTACAGGCTCCCAGCCGAGGCTGCTCGAGAAGAATCCCACGATGTCACGACACCAGCAATCAATGTAATGATGAGTAAAAAAATACTTTTGTTTTATTGGCTTGAAACATGTCGTGTACGCTCCCATTGAATATTTATTTTTATTATAGCACATAGTTTAAAATAATCAACACTAGTGCTCTTCTTGGCAAGCAGAGTGTATGATAGAAGTATGAGCATTGCATCTCGTCGCTTGTTCAGAACACAGTATGGTGGATATAATTTTCCCGCTACTTATGTCGGCTATGATGTTAGCAATAACGGCATAGATTGGTCGAAAGTGCATTGGGACACTGGTCGGGTAAGTCTGGTTGTTAATGCAACCGACCAGATTGTGACGGCCAGTAATAAGATTGACTGGGAGCAATTCCACACACCGAACGACGCTCGGCTTGTGTACGCATCTCGCTTCGGTTCCGCATCATATTTCATGAAGTTTTACGATTTTGGCAACGGGATTGCGACGGCGCTCAATATGTATAAAAACAATGGCGGTGGTGCCAAATGGCCGGTATTGTGTCATAAAAAGTGGAATTTGGCTGATCCCACCCAGGACATAGTCGATTTCAACGCTGCGCTGTCGTACTTCGGTGGCCTCAACCGGCCGTGGGTCGTGGTCTATTTCCAAGAACCTCAGTATTATGGCCATACTGGCGTGGCGGAGGCGCAGCCCTCGTATTATTGTGACGTGTATACTGCCATGGATGCCGCACGGTCAGCGCACCCCTACGGTGACCTATGCTATTTGATGAAAAATCTTTTCTGGCCAAATCGCACTCCGATTGATGACCAATATTTATGGCCGGGCTATGACGGCGGCCAGCGTTTTGAGAGGATGTTTATCGGTGCAGATATTTATTCCGATGAGAGAAGACTGGCACCCATGACCGGACCAGAGTTGTGCGGCATGTTGGTCGAATGGGCGCAGGCGACGGGGCTTCAGCCGGTGGTGCCAGAGTTTGCGATTGCCCAAAACTATGGCGTGGTTAAGGGAAACAACACCGACGTGATCGGCACGATGATGACGGGAACCGAGCATACAGCAGCCATCAAAGACGTTGTTGACTATTGTCGGGCACATCGATTTGGCTGGATAAACTACTGGAATCCCAACAGTGACTGCTCGGTGACGAACACCGGTTATGCTCGCTGGGAACTGCAAACCGCAGAAACGATTGCCTACTGGTCGGGGCAGATGGACTTCAATCCAGTGCTGTAGCGTGGTATCGAATTGTGTGTGAACTAAGCGCCTCATAGTGAGCAAGTTATATCGAAGCGCTCACTAACTCAATAGTTCCGAGGTACCCGTGATTGTCGTGAACGCCGAGAACGGGTATACTTAAGTGTATGTTTACGAGGCGTTTACAACGCGTAAGTTATACGGGTGGAGCTTCAGTGTCACCGATGTCGTTTACCACCGCTTTTCCGGGTGGCGGTGGCCAAGCAGCGACTGATGTTTCGCCGTTTGACAAGGACCTGACGGCGTCGGCTACAGATACGGGATGGGTTCGGATCAGTAGCGACGGCATGGCCACGAGCTATCTGCATTCGCTCGGGTTAAATCACACGAGGGCACGTCAGGCGGACGGTGTAAAGTTTTCCCGCATAGTTAAGGGTAGGCTTTTTATGACCTGTGGCGATGGTACTGCTGCGGCTAGTGGCGTGTATGTAGCGGAAAATGTTGATAGTCCTGCGACAGCAACTGCTTGGAAGCGTCTTGACGGCGTTGCTTCACCTACGACCCTAGTATTTAACGGTGGGAATAACACCAATCTATCACCGTCGCAAGGGGCGCCCAGCGGTATATATCCTCGGCACTACGGAAGAACGATTGAAATCGACGAGACAACGGTCCCTGGCTATACATTTATCCATGTCGCGACCGTAACCGATGGTGCTTGGCGTATCAAGATGCGCAACAGCGACCTTACCGCTGTTGAACAGCTTCAGTATAGCGGCACGGCGGGTATATATATCAAGTGTCTACAGATGGCATGCTATGCACCAAATGACAGCGCGAATAACTATAGCAGGATCATTCTCTCGACATACGATTCAAATAGTCCCATAAAACCACGGCTTTGTACGAATGCCAACGATACCGCAGCAAGCCCGACGCTGAGCACGACAACTATCACCGGAGCACCCTCGAACGTTGAGGCGATGGCATATATTCAAGCTTCCACGGTAGGGGCGCAAGCAGTTACGGTTGTGTGTGCGGCTGGCTACGTAGGGTTTTCCATCAATGCGTTTTCCGCCTCTGCGGGCGCCATTGGCTTGACGAATGTTGCGGCAGCGAGCGGGGCGCCTTCCATCGGTCAAAATTGGTTTTCTGGAGGTGTAACTAACAACGGTGCGACGTGTGTTCTCCTGGTCGGCACATGGGATATTGACACGGTGTGGCGAGGAACGTGGAACGCGGCGTCGGTGACGCCATGGACAGATGTGGTGTGGACGGTCCAGTCTGGGGTAAATGCATGGACCGAGCAAATCCTTGGACAGGCTGGCGCTGCGCATAGGTATTGGTTGCCCGGCGCAAACACGCCAGGTCAAAACAATACGGCTGCCGTTTCTGCATTTAGCACCGCAAAGACGGATCCGAGTCGTCTGTTTGCCAGTTCTCGTGGCATTACATATGTCAGTAATGATTATGGTGTGACCTGGAGCCCAACACGTATTTTTGGCTCAGCCGATCACTCAAGCGTTTACTGGTTTCGTGGTTCCGGCCGAACGAGCATCATGACAACAACGTGTGGCGATTGGCCGTTGGCACGTACGCTAGACGCGTTTAGCTCGGAAGGCTTGGGTATACTGGACGCGACACTGTCTCATCCACTGAACACCAACATTTCATTTGAAGATATGAAAACGGGTGAATGTTTTATAGGGGGTGGCGCAACATCTGGCACGACCTCGCCACCGGTCAGTGATGCCAATTCACTCTTTGGTTTATCGTATGCTCGCCTTATCTCAAGTACTGCATCAAGCTCGACAGATCTTACGGACTATAATCTCAATACTGGCGCCGGCGCATCTACGGCGGTGGGCCAACCGTCCTGCGGGGTATGTGTATATAACAACGGTGGTGCCGGATCGACAAGAACCCTTATTGTCGGCACCCAGGGTGCCAAGGGCATGTGGTGGACAAACGATAATGGCGTTGCCTGGCATCAGGTTATGGCTGCAAGTGACACGGTCGATCCCTTTACTACTGCAACATCGTACGAGAATGCTCAGATGTGGGCCGATCAAAGTCGTAATGTCGTCTACGTCATGGACCGTTCAACGAGTCGCGTCTGGCGGGTTACGATTTCTGGGACAGGTACGGTCAGTACGGCAACCTGTATATTTATGGATAGCTGGGCTTACACTGTTGGCAAAGATGGCTGTGGATACATTGACATTGATACGGCAAATAATCGTCTCTGGATAGCAACTGCTAACGGCGTGTGGTATATGGACAATGCCTCGACAGCACCAAACAACGTTGGCACAGCAAACGCGACAGATACGACGTTCGCTGCAAAATATCCTGGTGAGATTCCTGGTCCTATGGCGTGGTTACCATACGATGGCTCTGTCGTTGTTGGGACGATCGGTATGTCTGGTACCGCAAACAACAACATCTATCCGTTGAACGGTTGTGAGGGTCCACGCTTTCTGCATGTCACCAACCCAACGCTTGCGGCTTCATGGGCGCCCGGTGTTGCTGAGGATTGGGCCTCAGTTTACGATCGAGGGTACAGGCTCGGCTTCCAGGCGCCGCACGGTATGGCACGAAATTACGACGGGACTGTCATCGCTGTTACTCAACAAGGTAGCGGCGTCGGTTTATGGAAGGTCCAGTAGCAGTGGGATGGGTGCATGGGTTCGGTTGCCGCCTGTGGATGGTCGGTACGACTTTCTAGGCTTGTACGCGTGAATGATTCCTTCAGGTCATCTTGCGCTGAATATTCGGGGAAAAGAATACGCTATAATAGTGAGCAATGGCAATTGCATCACGGCGTCTACAGAGGGCAGCACGGACAGCGGGCGGGAGTATACCGTCGAGTTACTCGTTTGCGAGCTCGGGGATTGGCGGTGGAGGGTTTCAAAATGCAGTGGCGGTGAGTCCGTTTGTACGGGCAGGCGACGGTGCGCGTCCCTATATACTTGCGGCAGATATATCGGGTATTCACTATAGCGATGACAAGGGTCAATCGTGGAATCCTGTAGGTAATGTTGGCATGAACATGGCGGCGGTGATGTGGTCAGACACGACACCAGGTGAGTGTTTTGCCGCGGCCGATCAAGGCTTGTACCGAAGTACCAACTGGGGCGTGACGTGGTCTGGTATAAGTGAGCCTGCAAATTACGATCAAGACGCCAACGGTGCAAATCTTCCGCGTCGTCTCTATGGCGTTGAACTGCCACGACCAACTGGTAACATGATGGCGCAAGACAACAGTGGCGCGACCAAATATCTATGGGTAGGCACCGCCACCCAGGGTGTGCAGCGTCGTGACAGCGGTACATGGATTACTTCAACAGCACTTTCGGGTAAAAGCGTTCGGGCAATCGCGTCTGATCCAAATAATCCCGATGTTCTTTACGCAGCCGTTTCTGACGACGGCGACAGCGCGTCGAGTGGCGTTTACCGCAGTACCAATGCGCGAGGCGCCATGACGTTTACAAAAATGGCTGACTATCCGCCGACGGCGAGTTCGAGTACGGTACAGTACGTAGAAGACTTATTTATGCTTGATGACAGTGGCACGTCTCGGCTCTACGTTGCGGGACTTCATTCGGGTATATTTCGCTACAGTGGTGGGACGTGGACAGCCTTAAACAATGGTATCGATACTGGTACGGCTTCGAGTGATCCAAAATGGGTCTCAGTTACGGGGTATAAATCGGGCGCCAATATCATTCTCTACGCCGGCGCGGTGCAGGGAGTCCAGGACAACACTGCGCCAAAGCGGCGCAAAGATATCATGCGCTCGGCTGACGGTGGTGCGAACTGGACGGCAATCTCTATCGCCGCAAACTCCACGGTTGATTATACGGTATACGGTCTCTCGGTGCTTTCGTGGTTTCGCGATCAAAGTTATCAGAATTTCGCCCAGACACTTCAATGGTGTGCGGCTCACCTCGCGGTAGACCCAGACAGAACCGACCAGTTGATTATAGCGGGGCGCGGCGGCGTCTGGATGGGGACGCTTGCGACAGGTACCTGGACGTGGCAGCCAGCACATAATGGGCTTATGGTGACAGTCAATAAAAATGTTGCACCCGACCCCTTGGTGGCTAGTCGTGTTGCCTGGTCAAATGGTGACCATGTCTGTCTTACCTCTACTGACCACGGCACCACGGTCTTGCACCACCCCGCAGACTTTCCAGCTGCAAGCGATATTAAGGGTGATGTGGTGGCATTTGACCCCGTTGATGGCACGCTATTTCTCAACACCAGCCCGCGCAACAATAACAACAATATTGGCGCGATTGCGAGCAACACGAGCCCATACAGCGGCGGTACGTGGGTCGATGAGAACTTGCCCGTGTACAATGACGCGCCAGGGCTGACGGTTGGACGCAACGCCTCAAATCAACGGGTTGTACTAGTGACGATCGCGGGAAGCGCGTCCAGCCCTGTGAATCCTGTCGGGGGGATGTGGCGTAAGGTCGGCACCGGTGCCTGGGCACAGATTACTGGTGGGCCCTTCTCTTCGACGAATATCAATAATGCCAGCTTCTCCTGGTATGGCTCACGTGTCTATGCTCACGGCGATAGCGGCACGGGACTGTGGCGCTCAAACGATGCTGGCATAACCTGGACAAAAATCCATACGGCAAACGCCGAGTATGCTACGTGGGATTCAGTGCGGGCAGATCCAATTGACCCTGCGTATGTATATGTTCGAAATACCGATGGTACGTTTTATCGTATATCGAATGCTGACACGGCGACGTCGACGGCAAATGCCGTCGTCGATCAGCCGCTCCCCGGTGTAACGGTTGGACCGCTCGCTATGAGTTCGGAAGGCTGGCTCTTTGTTCATGATACATCGGGCAAACTCTGGCGCTGCCTTGATCCTCGCGCTGCCACACCAGTATTCACTGAAGTTGGCGATGCATTCTACGCCGCCGCTTGTTCTTCGACTCGCACACTTGGCGTTGGGCTAGACGGGTACATCTACACTGGCGACAGCGGTCGTGGTGCCGCAGTCGGCGCACCGGTGTAGCTACGCATAGTGGTTACGAAGAGTATTGTGTGCTTGACGCTTATGGTATAATAAACTGAGAATACAATAACAGGAGGATGGCACGTATGGTTCGCTTACCGCAACCTGGAGGAGATGCTGGCAACTGGGGCACGATATTGAATGAATATCTTGGCCAGGTACATAATTCGGATGGTACATTGAAACCAGGTGTTGTGACCGCGCAGCATCTTGCGCCAGACGCTGTGGGCAGTAGCGCCATAGCCGGTGGTGCGGTTGGTGCGATTGCGCTCAACACCACGGGAGGTACAGACGGACAGCTTCTCACGCTTGACTCTTTGGCACCTGGTGGATTTCGGTGGTCTACTGTCAGCGCAGGCTCCTCTAACCCAATTGGTCCGGCTGGCGGTGATCTTGCCGGTACCTACCCAAACCCTACGGTGCCAGGCCTTGCGAACAAGGCGGACGTAGCACACACACATACTAGCAGTGCGATTTCTGATTTCACTGAGGCGACGCAAGATGTGATGAATGCAACTTTGGTCGCTGGAACAAACGTGACGCTGACATACAATGATCCAGCGAACACACTCACGATTGCTGCTACGCCAGGTGCGGGCGTCACCGACTTATCAACTACTACTACGGCCAACGATATCACGATAGTCAGTAGCACAGGCAACGACGCCACCGTACTGGCTGCCACCGTCACCGATGCTGGCGTGATGACTGCTGCCGATAAATCGAAGTTGAATGGGATTGCGACGGGAGCAACGGCCAATAGTAGTGACGCCACACTGCTCAATCGCGCAAACCATACGGGTTCGCAGGCTATTGCGACTGTTTCTGGCCTCCAGACGGCCTTGGACGGCAAGGAGCTGATTATCACTGCTGGTACCACGGGTCAGTACTATCGCGGCGACAAGTCTTGGCAGGCGCTTGATAAAACGGCCGTTGGTCTAGATAATGTCGATAATACTTCTGATGCGAACAAGCCGATCTCATCTGCAACTCAGACTGCACTCAACGCCAAAGTGGCTACATCGACCACAGTGAGTGGCACTCAATCAATAACAGGCGGCGGCGACTTGTCGGCGAATCGAACAGTGTCCCTAGTGGGAGATGCCGCCACGCCCGGCAACGACAAATATTACGGCACCGATGGTACCGGATCCAAGGGCTATTTCAATCTACCGGCAACTGCCCCTGATGCTACGACGACTTCAAAAGGCATCGTGCAGCTCGCTGGTGACTTATCTGGTACGGCCGCGCTTCCAACCGTGCCGAACAAGGTTGATAAAAATGTGACAATCACGTCGAATGGGCCCAGCCAGGGTTGGTGGCAGAAATTACATATTAATTATACTGCGCTCACTAGTGATAATGAGCCGTTATTTGTACAGTCAAGCGCCAGTGGCTCGCCAGTTCGCGTATTTTGGCTGAATGAGAATGGTGTCCCCAGGGCAGCGGCATCAAAACAAGGTGAAGTACCGCTCAAGGTAAACGGATTGCAGTCGGGGGGTCAGGTCGCTAATTTGACCGAATGGAACGACCGCTATGGTGGATCTGGGCGAGTGGTATATGCGTTAGATAAAGACGGCTTACCAGTGATTGGTCTTGCTGGTGGCTCGACAACTCCTGGTGCGCACACTATTGTACTTGCGGCTGCCGACCCCGTACCGACAGGCTTGCCCGCGGGCACTGTAATTGTCCGGAAGGCCTAGCCGGTGGCTATTTTACGCAACGCACATTTTGACGGCCAAACCACTGGCTATGTAAACACAGGTAATGAACCTGGTATTGATGGTATTGTAAATACAAATCCCCTCTATACAACCGCATATGTGCTGCATGGTCAAGCTGCGATGCTGAGTGAGAATGGCGGCGTAGCATCGACGGTGCGACAGAACCTTCCTTCTCCGGCAGGCTCAGCACACTGGCGCGCGTATGTGAATCGAGTTGGCACGAATGCGTCAAACGCTGCCTTTGCAGTGGCGCGCGACAGTTCAGGAAATACTACCTGTGCGACACTCGCCGTAGGGTCGTCAGGAGGTATTCTGCTGCGCGACGGATTTTCGACAGTTGCGACCTCAAGCTATTTGTGGACAGTTGGGAGCTGGGTCCGTCTTGAGTGGTTTGTTGACAGGGCAAACTCGACTCAGTCACTTGATATCTACCACGGGGCAAATCTAGAGGGTATGACACCATCAGAGAGTTTAAGTGGGGCATGTACTGCGGGTACTAGCCCGCTTGGTAACTTTCTGGCGGGGCTAAATGCAGCCGTAACAAGTGCACAGTTTGCAGTCGATGAGCTTGCTATTGGTGATGCGCCAATAGGACCTTTCGTTCCTTCGACGATTACAGTAAGCGTGTGGGATGGTGCTACAGAAGTTGCCGCGACAGTTACTGTGTGGGATGGTGCTACAGAAGTTGCCGCAAGTATTGATTCGGTTGCGACTTAGTATCTAGAGCGAAAACCATACCAACCATACGCAGATGATTGGCACTCACATTGATAGAGTGCTAGCAGTGTGATATACTCTTGGTATGCAGCTTACAAGACGTCAAGAAGCAATCCTAGGAGCGATCATTGAGCAGTATGCTGAAATCGCAGTACCCGTTGGCAGCGTCACGCTTGCCAAGCTTTTTGCTGTGAGTAGCGCAACGATTCGCAGTGAGATGGCAAGGCTGGAGGAATTGGGACTCATCGCTGCGCCGCACACGAGCGCCGGTCGTGTGCCAACAGATAGGGGATATCGACTCTACGTCAATAGTATTACCGATGCCCAGATGAGCGAGCTACCGAGTAGTGTTGATCGCAGTGCGAGAGCGATTGAAGCACACGTCAATGCGCAGGCTTCACATGCTGATCGGGCGATCCGCAGCGCAGTTGATAGCCTTGTTGAGCTTACAGGAAATCTCGGCTTTGCGACCATTGGTGCCCAGTTGTACATGAACGGAATGGGTAATTTATTTAGCCAGCCAGAATTTGCGGAGGGCCGGCATGTGCAGGCGGTGGCTCGATTACTCGACAATATTGAACCATGGCTTCGTGAGGCCTCGCCGAACCAACCCCTCAATGTGTTTATCGGTGGCGAAAACCCTATCGGTAAAACCAGCGGTGCGACCCTAATTATTAGTAAGTTCCGCTCGCCCTATAGTGACAAAAGCTATATCGGTGTTATTGGTCCGACCAGGCAAAACTACGCTCGTACCATGACACTAGTGAAACGAACGGGCGCAATGTTAGAAGATGTACTGTAAAAGGATAGATAATGAACGCAAAAAAGACGAAACAAGACGAACAAATAGCTGAATTAACTGCTGATCTTCAGCGAATTCGCGCCGACTTCGAGAACTACCGCAAGCGTGTAGATCAGGAAAAAGTTGCTGCGCAGAATAATGGTGAAGCACGAATGATCATGAAACTATTACCCATTG
Organism: Saccharimonas aalborgensis (SeqCode); assembly: GCA_049288955.1. Classification (GTDB taxonomy): domain Bacteria; phylum Patescibacteriota; class Saccharimonadia; order Saccharimonadales; family Saccharimonadaceae; genus Saccharimonas; species Saccharimonas aalborgensis_A. The sequence goes on along the minus strand of JBAQIS010000006.1, from coordinate 66,964 downwards.
TCGATACGATCGAGCGTGCTGTCGCACATACGCCCACTGACCTTGCAAGCCATCCATGGGTGCAGGGTGTTACGGCACTGACGAAAAACCTTGAAGCGTCGCTCAGTGCAATGAATGTACAGCGTATAGACGCGAAGGCTGGTACAGCATTTAATCCTGATGTTCACCACGCGGTGCAGTTTGATGAAGAGGCGGAAGGTGACACAGAAGTTGTTGCCGAGGAGCTGCAGGCTGGGTACATCTACAACGGCTCGCCACTACGTGAGGCGATGGTCAAAGTGACACGTAAGTAACTGTTCTAGTACTACGAACATGAGAATATGAGATTTTATCTCATATTTTTCATTACCCCTGTTATTTTGTCGATTGGCACTCTTGACACGAGAGTGCCAATTCGTCTAAAATGGAGATATTGGCAGTCCATGCGAGAGATTGCCAGGACTTTGATCCAGCTGTATAACTGTAAACGAAAGGAATACTTACATGGGAAAAATTATTGGAATCGATCTTGGAACAACAAACTCCGCGTTTGCCTACCTGGTAGCAGGCAAACCAGAGGTTATCGCCAACGCCGAGGGGAACCGCACCACGCCAAGTGTGGTCGCCGTCAACAAAGGTGGTGAGCGACTGGTGGGTCAGGTTGCTCAACGTCAGCGCGTGACCAATGCCAAGAACACCATCTATGGTATTAAGCGTCTAATCGGCCGCAAGTTTGAGGATAAAGAAGTCCAAAAAGACATCGATATCATGCCGTTTGAGATTGTAAAGCATCAGAGCGGTGTTGGTGTAAAGATGGCAGGCAAAGAGTATACTCCTGAAGAAGTTTCGGCGATGATCCTCAGCAAGATCAAAGCTGATGCTGAGGCCTTTTTGGGTGAGAAAGTCACCGAAGCGGTCATTACTGTTCCAGCTTATTTTGACGACAGTCAGCGCCAAGCAACAAAAGACGCTGGGAAAATTGCTGGGCTAGAAGTCAAGCGTATTATCAATGAACCAACGGCCGCCGCGCTTGCCTACGGACTAGAAAAGGGCAAGGAAGAAAAAATCGTGGTATTCGACCTGGGTGGTGGTACCTTCGACGTCTCGATCCTCGAGCTTGGTGACGGCGTATTCGAAGTCAAGAGCACTAACGGCGATACCCATCTTGGTGGTGAGGACTTTGACAACACGATTGTTAATTACTTTATCGACGAATTTAAAAAGACTGATGGGATTGACCTACGCAAAGATAACGCTGCCATGCAGCGTCTCAAGGATGAGGCTGAGAAGGCCAAGAAAGAGCTCTCGACCGTCACAGAGTACGAAGTCAATATCCCATTCATTACGGCAGATGCTGACGGTCCAAAGCACTTTGAGCTCAAATTGAGCCGTGCTAAGCTCGAAGAGCTTGTGGCTTCACTGCTTGATCGGCTTGATGGGCCAGTTGAAAAGGCTCTCAAAGACGCCAAATTATCAAAGGGTGATATCAATGAAGTGGTGATGGTAGGTGGTATGACTCGTATGCCTGCTGTCGTGGAGAGGGTCAAAAAACTATTTGGTAAAGACCCAATGCAGGGTGTTAATCCTGACGAAGTGGTCGCTATTGGAGCTGCTATTCAGGGTGGAGTTCTTGCCGGAGATGTCAAGGACGTACTACTCCTCGACGTGACACCACTTAGCCTCGGTATTGAAACTATGGGCGGGGTGTCAACGAAGTTGATCGAACGAAATACCACAGTTCCAACGAGTAAGAGCGAGGTATTCTCTACAGCCAGCGACAATCAGCCACAGGTAGAAATCCATGTGTTGCAGGGTGAGCGGGAGTTTGCTCAGGACAACAAGAGTCTCGGACGATTCATCCTCGATGGGATTGCACCGGCACCACGCGGGATGCCACAGATTGAAGTTACCTTCAACATTGATGCCAACGGTATCCTTAATGTCACCGCAAAGGACAAGGGCACGGGTAAAGAGCAGTCCATCACCATTCAAAACTCCGGTAACATGAGCAAAGAAGATATCGAGAAGGCGCAAAAAGAGGCAGAATTGCACGCTGACGAAGATAAGAAAAAGCGTGAGACAATCGACGCAAAAAATCAGCTTGAAAACGCTATTTACCAAGCGAAGAAAATGCCCGATGAGTTCAAAGACAAAATTTCCGATGATGACAAAAAAGCCATCGAGGGAGCTGTCGCAGAGGCTGAAAAGCACAAGGAAGCAACCGATAAAGATGAACTAGAGGCTGCAACAAAAGCCTTGAACGATGCTATCATGCCGATCGGTGCCAAAATGTATCAGCAAGCTGCTGAGGACAAAAACGAGGACGAGGCTACATCTTCGGATAGTAAGAAGTCGAACAAGGAAGAGCCAGTCGAAGGCGAAGTTGTCGACGAAAAGTAGTTGTTGTGTGAAAGATAGTCGGGTGAGGTGTTGTGTGCAATACCTCACGTTTGTATAGAGATAATGAAGCGAGCCTATGGGAAAAGAATAGAGCTGATTGGCAATGTATGGTATAATTCATTACTATACAAATGGACACGTTCATCATCGTTCTTGAGGTATTACTCCTTGTTGGTCTCTCGGGCATTTACTCGGGACTCAATATTGCACTTATGTCGCTTTCGCGGACTGACTTGGGTCGAAAACGACGGCTCGGTAATGTCGACGCGGCAAGAGTATACCCGCTCAGGAAAAACAGCCATCTTTCCTTATCTGCTATTTTACTTGCTAACGTAGCGGTTGTTTCTACGAGTGCTCTTATCCTCGAGCATCATACAGGGGGATTGATTGCCGGTATAGTCAGCACACTTCTCATCGTCATCTTTGGCGAGGTTGTGCCGCAAGCTATTTTCGTGAAACGCGCACTCAAGTTTTGTTCGTTTCTGTCACCCTTCTTGTGGTTTACGATTTGGCTTACGTACCCGGTCTCAAAACCTTTGCAGATGCTCTTGGACAAATTGGTGGGTCACGAACAACTTCACCTTCATTCGAGGGATGAGCTTGGGCTTCTGATCGGTGAGCATGCTGACGACGGGGCAAGTGAGCTCGACGACGATGAGGTAGAGATTATCAAGAGTGCCCTGCTCATGAGTGAGAAGCAAATTAAAGACATTATGAGACCAATCAAGGACGTGTATTGGCTTCGCTACGATGCAATCCTTGATGCTGATACTGTTGACGATATCAAAGCGCACGGCTATAGCCGTATCCCTATTTTTGATCGCGAGCGAACACATTGTTTTGGCGTACTCCTTATGAAAGACATGGTAGACGTTGATTTTGATGAGAATCCGCTACCGGTTCACGCGTTTCGTTTACACAAGACAAAAATGGTCGGTAGCCGAACAGCGCTCGATACGCTATTGCGGCACTTCTTTTCAGTGCGGTCACATCTGATACCAGTCGAAAAAGACGATCACATTATCGGTATCGTTACTATCGAAGACCTGATCGAGGAGATTATTGGTCATGAGATTGCCGATGAGACTGATCGCATGCTAGAGCGACAATAGTACCCCAATTCACTTGTGCTTTTAGGCGTAAACCAGTACCATACAGATATGGACCTAAAGGGTGAGCTTTCGAGTATTATTGAGGGTGATGTTGATGCCAGCGATCAGGCCAGAGAGTTTTATAGTCATGATGCCAGCTTATTTGAGCTACGACCAGAAGTAATTGTTTTCCCAAAGCATGCGGGCGATATAAAATCAGTTGTTTCTTTTGTTGCCCAGCACAAAGCAGATGATCTCAGTTTGAGTGTCACTGCAAGGTCTCGCGGTACTGACATGTCGGGCGCCGCTATCAATGACTCTATTATCATCGATACCAGCAAATACATGGTAAACGTCTACGATGTTTCAGCCGAGTCGGCACGTGTTGAGCCGGGTATGATGTATAAAGATTTTGAAGTAGAGACGCTCAAATATGGAAGTATTTTGCCAAGTTACCCGGCTAGTCGCGAGTTGGCAGGCATGGGTGGAATAGTAAACAACAACTCAGGTGGCGAGAAGTCGCTTCAGTTTGGTAAGACCGATCGCTATGTATCAGAAATGAAAGTAGTGCTCGGTGACGGTAATGAGTACACGATGCGTCCCCTTAACCGAGATGAGCTAAACGCAAAAATGAATCAGGGTGACTACGAAGCGCACTTATATCAGAGGACGTTTGAGTTGCTCGATCAGCACTACGATGAGATACAGGCAGCAGCTCCAAAAGTGACAAAAGATGCCACGGGCTATCACCTCTGGAATGTATGGAATAGAGACACCGGCATATTTGATATGACAAAGCTGTTTGTGGGGGCGCAGGGAACGCTGGGCATTATGACTGAGGCGACCATTAAACTAGTGCCAAAGCCCACTCATGCCGGTACACTGGTTTGTTATATGCGAGATATTGACAACCTAGGTGAGCTTATTCCCGCCGTACTGGCTCACAAGCCTGCTACGTTTGAATGCTTCGACGATAATACGTTGTGGCTCAGTTTTAAGTTTATTTTCGCGTTTATCAAGCGACTTGGTTTCATCACTTGGGTGATTATGTGTTTGCAGCTTATCCCAGATGGACTCGCGCTGCTACGCGGTGTGCCAAAGATGATACTACTCATCGAGTTCACTGGGGATAGCGTTGACGAAGTAAAACAAAAAATCCATACCGCAAAAAAAGATCTCTCACGCTTCAAGTTTAGCTATATGGAGGAGGATGATACCGAAGCAGCGAGTCGTAAGTTTTGGCTCATGCGTCGTGAGAGCTTCAACCTGCTTCGTAGCAAGGTAAAGGAAAAACATACAGCACCCTTCATTGATGATCTTGTCGTGCCGCCAGCTCGACTGAGTGAATTTCTGCCTCAGCTGCGCGGGATTATAAAGAAGTACAACCTCCTTGCAACCATTGCCGGACACTTAGGCGATGGTAATTTCCACGTGATTCCCCTCATGAAAATCGAAGATCCTGCGGAGCGAGCGAAGTTCGAGCCAGCGATGAAGGAAGTGAATACTCTCGTAATTAGTTACGGTGGGAGTGTAAGTGGTGAGCATAACGACGGCTTAGTACGCGGTCCATGGCTGGAACAAATGTATACACCAAGTGTGCTCGGCTATATGCGAGAAATTAAAGAGTTGTTTGACCCTCAAGGTATCTTTAATCCTCATAAGAAAACAGATGCGACATGGGAATATAGTTTTAAACATATCCGTGAACATTTCTAATTAGCACTCTTGCATACTGAGTGCTAATTTCGTATACTACATACAGTATGACAAAACGTGATTATTATGAAGTTCTTGGCGTCGACAAAAGCGCTAGTGATGATGAGATCAAGAAAGCCTTCCGTAAGGCTGCCGTAAAGCACCACCCAGACAAAGAGGGTGGTGACGAGGCGAAGTTCAAAGAAATCAATGAAGCCTACGAGGTGCTCAAAGATAAACAAAAACGCCAACGCTACGATCAGTTTGGTCACGCTGGCGTTGGTGGCGCGGGTGGCGGTGGGAACGGCGGTAATCCGTTTGAGGGATTCAATTTCAACGGTCAGGATGTTCACTTTGATTTTGGAGGTAACGGTGCATTTGGTGATATCTTTAGTCAGTTCTTCGGGGGCGGTCCGCAACAAACGTATGGTCCATCGCGCGGGCGAGATGTGGAGACTAGGCTAACACTTTCCTTTGAGGAGGCAGTGTTTGGTAAAGAAGAAAAAATAAACCTTGTTCTTGACGACGAATGTACTCATTGTAAGGGATCCACGGTCGAACCCGGCTATAGTGTGAAAAATTGCGAGACATGTAAGGGCGCTGGACAACAGATTCGCGTTGTGAATACCATGTTCGGTGCTATCCAGCAGGCGGTTACCTGTAATGATTGTAAAGGTAAAGGCAAGGTGCCCGAAAAAGCTTGCACGCGCTGTCGTGGTACCGGCACGGAGCGACGTGAACAAACGATCACCGTAAAAATACCAGCGGGAATTGACGATGGGGCTACCATTCGTCTGAAAGGTCATGGTGAGGCAATTGGCGGCGGCAGCAAGGGCGATCTGTATGTACATATTCGGGTCAAGGCTCACAAAAAGTTCACGCGTGAGGGTGACCTTATCTTGAGTGAAGAGCACATTAGTTTTGTACAGGCCACACTTGGCTGTGAAATAGATATTGAGACCGTGGACGGAACAGTCACCATGAAAGTGCCAGCTGGGACACAGAGCGGGACAGACTTTAAACTCTCGGGACACGGCGTGCCACACCTACGGAGTGAATCACGCGGCGCACATATTGTCAGTATCATTGTGGACACTCCAACCAAGTTAAGCAAAAAACAGCGTGAGTTGCTTGAGCAATTTGACGGAGCGGCCAAACGAGGCTTGTTTAGCTAGAACAAATATCGTAGGATACGATAGTAACAGCTAGGCGCAGCAATGTCTGAAAAACCAACATATCGTGATATTTATAGGGACAGAGATGTCAACGTAGTACGTGAGCTCGTTGAGGTATTAGTGAGGCCTCCAGAGCGTCCTTTAACTGAAAATGATAAAAAAGAAGTATACGCATTTGAGCAGACGATTGGTGATAAGGAAGTCATTGAGGGCCTGACTATTGAAAATTTATTTCTTGATTCATCAAATGAAGATGCGCAGGCACCACAATTTTTTGCGGCTGCTTTTATCGGCGAGCAGGCTGCACGAGTCGTTACAGAAACAGGTATAACTATCCCACCTTTTCAATCTCATCAAGAAGTGTATGTTTGGCTTGCGACTACAGCGTCGAACCAGTCGCTTGCATCTGCGGATATGCGTAAATTAGCGGCACATAGCTTACGGCAATTTAAGGATCGTATGGCTAGTTCATTGGTAAAAGGAAGCGCGATTGATGAGGAATGGCTCGATGTAAAGTCGATCGTACTGAACCCAGAGGAGGTACTTCGCACTGCGCCGCTGCTGGCTAGAGCAAGAACATGTCTGTTCGATTTGCGACGTCCCGAATCTGATGCTGGAACAATCGTCGGAGATGCAAAAGTCACAATGGTAGACTTGTATATTCGAAAACTCAATATGCTGCTAAGTTCCAACACCTCATTGCTCAACTATATATCGGAACAGGCAGAAATCTCAGGGGATGAGAACCTACGAGAACGCGCATTGAGCGCAATGCACGGAAAGTTGGGTCAAGTCGTTGCCAATGGGGGGAGTGACGAACTCTTCAGTAAGCTTGATCGTATGCGCACCGGTATGAACATAGGACTCGATAGCTTATCAGGTGAGGTAGAAGAAAAGATCCTTACAGCCCATGGAACTCAAGAACCCGTATACGAAAAACCATTTTTCACACCCGAGCAAGTTGCAGCCTTGAGGGCAGCGTATCTTCCGAAAGAGCGTGTCAGGCAAGGCTTTGAAAATATTCTGAAGCGGGCAGGAGTTCTCAGTAGTGTCCCCTGGCAAGAGTGGGCGCCGGAAAGAAAAAAACCCCCTCACGATGGCGGGTTTCAGGTTGTCGAAGACCCCACAAAATCTACCTTTACTGTTATCGGGTCAGATTGTTCATTTCGCACGCCCAATCTGCCAACCTCGCTTTTTCGTATCCTTAGTGTTGGGGGTAGTCATGAATTAACACATATTGACCAAGTGTTGACAGATAGAGAACTAGGTAAAAAGATTCGTTACATCAAATATTTTGCTGCAGGAGGTTCGGGAGTGCTAAGGGAAGGTGGTGCGAACGCACGCCAGCGGGCCTCAGAACGTGTTCTATTTGGTGAAGCAAAACCTGTCGCAGCACCAACCTATCTTCGCGCGCTTCAAGCACTTCGAGCTGGTGGAACGATTGCGGATGCAGCTAAGGCATTTTATGAGGTTAAATGCCAGGACAATGTGACAAATGATACGCGCGTATTTGCGGTTGAGGCAGCAGATAGGGTATTACGCCTCAATCGGTTTAACCGAAAGAACACGGTGCCAATGGAGTATGCGTTAGAGGGCGTGTTGCTTGAAGATTTACGCGATGCTTCCATAGAGGGTTTAGTCAGAGCTGGTCAAATTGACAGTCTCGATCTAGCCACTCAGGCGCGGTTACATGAGTTTGGTCTATTAACACAACCCGATCGAGGAGCCATTGATTGGGTAGGTCTTACACTAGAGGAGTTTTTTGATGATATTGTTACGGCGATGAAGGAAGCTGTGGTTGAGCCGCCAAAGCTTTCTTCATCTGAAGGAATGATCGTAAAAAGAGATACAAAAATTGACTTATAGATGAAAAAATGCTATAATTTGGTAAATTGCTATCAGGAAACTATTGCGATATGAAACAAGTACCAGCGAGCCAGAATAACCAACCTGTTATCGGGCTTTTTCGTGAGCATCGCGATATCGAAACTTTTGTATTTAAGGCAGCTCATTACAAACAGGCATATCATGAACTGATTGACCGCATAAATGAGCTGGGCGGCTATGTTGCGATTTTGATGGGTCAGTCGACGCACAAAGGAAATGGTGTTTTTACGAAACACTGGGTACAGGTACATGATGGTAGTGGGTATCGTTTTGAGAAACGTGGTCGTATCAAGGTTGATATGCTGTATGTCAAAGATTTTTTTGATGTGCCCGAAGGCGATCGTTTGCTCCAGGTAAATACACTCGCATTTCGTCAACTCTGCAGTGATAAACACGCCGCGTACCAGTTACTCGAAGACTTCCATCCAAAATCACGGCTTGTCTACACAGTCGCTGAGTCGAAAGAAGCATTTGATGATATACCTGGTACGCACATTGTCGTTAAGACACTCTACGGCAACTCAGGAACTGGCGTGTATGTAGGGCCAAAAAATGAGTTTAGTGTGACGAAATATGGGAAAGATTTTCCTTGGCAGGTTCAGCAATATGTTGAAACAGAACGCGGTATCCCTGGCATTGCCACGGGCAGGCATGATTTTCGCGTGGTGCTCAAAAACGGTGAGCCTGTCATCGCAACGCTTCGAACTCCGCCCGACGGAGAGTACAAATCAAATATTGGCTATGGTGGCGAGACGTGTCTGATTGACCGATCTAACATACCGGAAGCCTTAGTCCAGCTCAGCCGCCAAATTGATGCACGGCTATCATCGTTGGGCTCTGAGCGTTTTTATTCGGCAGATTTCGGGCTGACAGAGAACGGATGGGTATTATTTGAAGTCAATGCTCTGCCGGGTACACTTGACCGAGCGCGGGGCGAGGAGGCGATCTATTACCAGGAAACTCTCGCAGCGTTTTTAGTCGATATCGCTAAAAGAGAGAGGAGAAAACAATGACGAAAGTATTGGGAAGGGCGGAACGAGTTGACTTTGCTGACTATGGTCTTCGCGACATTCCGGCAAAGGTCGACACCGGTGCCTATAGCTCCTCGATTGACTGTAGTAAGGTAGAACTCCGTAACGGTGAATTGGAATTTATCCTTTTTCACCTTGGTGTTCAGGGCTACACTGGCGAACTACATCACACTCAAGAGTTTGACACGACTGAAGTAAAGAATGCCAATGGGGTACAACTGCGCTACGTCATCTTTCCTCTGATGACCATCAACGGTGAAACGCGTCGCTGTCGGTTGACACTTGCTGATCGAAGTAAGCTACGGTATCCAGTGCTGATAGGACGACGTTTTTTGCGTGAAGGAGAGTATACTGTGGATGTGCGTATTGGCAAGGGATTGCCCGATGACGAAGAGGAGCGAAACTTATGAAAATTGCTATTTTGTCTAATGAACCAACCAACTACTCGACACAGCGTCTCTTTGAAGAGGCTCGGAAGCGAGGGCATGACGTTGATATTATTTCCTATAGCCAATGCTATGTGTCGATCGAAAAAGACCACCCAGTTATTCGTTACGAAGGAAAGACACTCGATCATTATGATGCAGTGATACCGAGAATTGCCCAAAGCGTCACAAAATACGGTACGGCAATTTTGCGTCAGTTTGAAAATCAAGGATCATTTACGACGGCGAGTTCGATCGCAATCAATCGATCGCGCGACAAACTACGCGCCTATCAGGTTATGGCAAGGGCGGGCGTAGGTATTCCAAAAACGGTCTTTGCACGCGATACTGCCAATTTTGAAGATGTTGTCGAACTCGCAGGTGGCGCGCCACTGATTATCAAGGTGGCTCGCGGCACGCATGGCAATGGTGTGGTACTGGCTGAAACGCAAAAAGCTGCCAAAGCCGTAATGCAGGCCTTTTATGTCGAGGGTGTGAACTTTTTGGTGCAGGAGTTTGTCAAAGAATCGGCCGGAACTGATATCCGTGCTCTCGTGGTTGGTGGGCGTGTCGTTGCAAGTATCAAACGCCAGAGTCTTGATGATGATTTCAGGAGCAACACACATCAAGGCGGTGTGGGCAAGGCGGTAAAGTTAACTGACGAAGAGCGAAAAACGGCGGTGAAAGCAGCGAAGTCAATGGGGTTGGCGGTCTGTGGCGTCGATATGATGCGAAGTGAGCGCGGTCCGCTCGTTCTTGAGGTCAACTCGAGTGCCAGTATCAAAACTCCAGAACAGATTACTGGCCGCAATGTCGCTGAGCGTATCCTCGAATATATCGAGCAAAATGCCAAACGCCGTCCCAAAAAAGACAAAGTAGGAGCGTAAGGGCAACCTTCAGGGTTATGCTAGTGCTATACTGATGGCATGAGTTTCCTCATTGTCCTACTTCTTTACTTTCTGTTTCTATTTATCATAGCTTACCTATTTCGTAGGCGATTTGGTGTTGCGGGCGTAACACTCGCCGCCGGTGCAGTGTTGGCAAAACTATGGACCGACAGCTTGACGCCACTTGTTGCGGGTGCCGGGGTGATTATTATTCGTCCGCCGCTGGAGAGTATCGTGGCAATTGTATTAACGTTATTACCCGCAGTTCTTGTTATGTCACGCTCACCGAGAGTTCATGCTCATCATCGTCGTGTGGTTGGAAGTAGTATATTTGCGCTTCTAGCAGTTATGTTGACGTATGGTGCATTTGCTAACGCGGTGGTCCTCGATGAATCAAGCAAGCAGTATATAACGCAGTTAATTTCCTATGAAAAAATTATTATCACAGTGTGTCTGGTACTTGCCATTGTCGACATCCTACTTTCTCACAAAGTAAATCACGGGCGAGGCGAGAATACTAAAGGCAAATAGTAAAACGACCTACAAATACGTAGGTCGTTTTACTATGGAGGGCCCAGTGAGGCTTGAACTCACGACACCCTGCTTAAAAGGCAGGTGCTCTAACCGGCTGAGCTATGGGCCCATATATATGGGGGTACGGAAGGTGCGCGCGGCCCGGACTGCTTTCAAAATGCAGGTGCTCGACTGCTCAATTAGGCTGAGCTACGGGTCTCGTGGTCTTCAAGAATATACCATTTTACAGAGGCGATTGTCAACTGGTATAGGCTAGCCATAGCAAATGATAGTGGCAGCGCCATCTCCCGAACCAATGTGGTGTGATAGTATACTGGTATGTTTCAACGGCTACGCGATACAGTCCATCCGACTTGGCATCTCACGGCAGCGTGTGTGGGGATGGTTGTTGGTGCTACGGCTGCGTTTTGGTGGCCTCATGCATCAGATTGGTATTGGTATGTGGCTGGTATGGGGGTGCTGGCTCTTTGTATGTGGAAGCATCGACGCTACTTTGTAATCATTGCCTTTGGTGCCGGAGCTATGATCGGTTTATGGCGGGGGAGTGTCGATCGAGCAGTTGTCGAAACCTATACTGCGCTCTTTGGACAGCATATCAAAATCAGTGGAGTGATTGCCGAAGATGTTGAGCTGAACCATTTTGGTCAGACGAATATTCACTTGAGTGAGCTCAAGACTGACAATACAGCCCTGGTAGGGCATGTGTGGGTAACAACAAAGAGTAATGTCGGACTTCAGCGAGGTGACTTGATAACGGTCGATGGCAAATTAACACCTGGATTTGGTAGTTTCGCAGCATCACTAAATGATGCACGCCTCGATACCGTGTCGCGGCGTAGTGGAGGCGATCCATTTCTCGTCGTTCGAGATACGGTTGCAACCAATATTCGCGAGACGATCTCCGAGCCTGCGGCCAGTCTGGGAAGTGGGTATCTACTTGGACAAAAGAATAGCTTGCCTAGTGATTTGGCAGAGGCGCTAAAGATTGCTGGCTTGACACATATCGTCGTCGCAAGCGGGTATAACCTCACGATATTGGTGCGTCTTGGCAGGAGGCTATTTGAGAAAATATCAAAATATCTTGCTGGGATGACGGGTGTTGCACTAGTACTAGGGTTCGCAGGGATTGCCGGATTAAGCCCAAGTATGATGCGCGCTGGCATCGTATCCCTACTTGCTCTCTGGGCGTGGTATGTGGGGAGGACATTTCATCCTTTCACACTGCTCGTGATCGCAGCGGCAATTACGGTGATGATTGATCCTAGCTACGCGTGGGGGAATATCGGCTGGGAGTTGAGTTTTGCTGCCTTTGGCGGCGTAATGCTTGTTGCACCACTATTGCAGGCTTATTTTTTTGGTACCAAACAACCAGGAACAATCCGGCAAATTGTCGGTGAATCGGTCGCTGCCCAGCTAATGACCGCACCGATTATCGGTGTAATGTTTGGGCAGTTCTCTGTCGTTGCACCTCTGTCAAATCTGCTTATTTTGCCGTTTGTGCCACTTGCGATGCTGCTGACGGCTGTTGCGGGTATTGGGGCATGGGTCCCTGGTATAGGAAGTTTCGTCGGCTATCCTGCTCAGGCTCTTCTCGACACGATGATTTGGTTTATACATTACTTTGCAGCATTGCCGTGGGCACAGGTAAGCGGAGTCATATCGTGGTGGCTGGTCGGTGTGTGGTATACGGTTATCGCTGTGGGATGTTGGTATATGCAGAGACGTACCGGTTATCAATTACGCAAGGCATCAGTAGTAGAATAGAAGCGCTACATCTGTTATAGTAGGTAAATCAGCTACTAAAAAAGTGTGGAGAGGTGCGATGTCCGGTCACAGCAAATGGTCAAAAATCAAACGCGATAAAGGAGCAAATGATGCGAAACGCGGCGCTATTTTTACGCGTATTGGTAACCAAATTGCCATTGCTGCTCGCGCTGGTGTTGACCCGACGATGAATGCAGCACTCGCACTTGCTATCGAAAAGGCAAAGGCAGCCAATATGCCAATGAGCAATATCCAGCGTGCGATAGATCGTGTTGCCGACAAGAGTGCAGCGGCGCTTGAAGAGGTCACTTATGAGGGCTATGGTCCTGGTGGCGTCGGTATTATTGTGGAAACGGCAACTGATAACAAAAACCGTACTTACCCCGAAGTCAGAACAGCAATAACAAAGAATGGTGGCACCATGGCTGACGCTGGCAGTGTTGCGTTTCAGTTTACCCGAAAAGGCGTAATTCGGGTTGGCGCGAGCGATGAGTCGGCTCTCATGACGGTGCTCGACGCGGGTGCAGAGGATGCCGTTGAGGAAGACGACGAAATACTTGTCTATACTGACATGAAAGACTTGGCACATAGTAGAGCAACGATAGCCCAGAGTGGTTTGCCAGTGCTTGATGCAGAACTGCAGTATGTACCAAATGTCACGGTGCCGATCGTCGACCCGGATATCGCACGTAAATTACTGAAAGTGTTGGACGCTCTCGAAGAGCTGGATGATGTTGTTAACGTTCATACCAATGCCGATATCCAAGTAGATATTGACGACGAGAGTTGATGTAAAATATACATTTTTGTCGTGCTCATGGTTGCATGGTGCGATACCTCTCCGCTATACCTAAGTGAGAATTAGTTGTTGGAGGGGTATTGTGGGGAGAAAGAATATACCGCGCGTGTTGCTGGTGATACTTTGTGCAGTAGTGATGCTGCCTGGTGTTACATTTGCGGAGGCCAGTATAGATACGGCCTCGATTACTGTTCCGAGCGTTGTAACCCAAACACCTCCACTAGCTGTAGCGTCAACGCCAGATGTGATACTAACCGCTTTTTCGACGGGCGATCGACTTGAGGTCGCAGAGCTGTTTAACCAGTCAAGTGTTGCAGTCGATATGGGGGCGGTCACAATAACGACGATTGACTCCGTGGGAGGGCGTAGGGAAATCAGCCTACCATCCGGTTGGCTGCTATCACGTCACTACATTACGTTTGCGTACGATACGACGCTCATCAGAGGAGCAGTTCCCTTTGCGACATCCCAAACGGCGACGCCAGGAAACATCTCGACACTTGTCGTATCGAGACAGCAAACCATCACTCAGTCAATAAACATTCCGCCCATGGCGGGAAATAGTAATCCAAAAGACAACTACCTGTGGGCGCAACATAAGCAGCGAGGCAATGTAACGCTGAAGCAAACGGGTGATTTCGCGACTGATTTTGTGAAGAAAACATCGGCACTTGTTGTTGAGGGAACAGTTCTCTACCGGCCACCACGCGATGCGGGCGGGCTTACCGTTACAGAGATACATCCCAACCCAGTCGATTGCGCTCCGGGCACTGCTTCTGATATAGACCTACGATGCGGCGACTATATAAAGGTCGAAAACACCTCTGATAAATCTCTTAATCTTACCCAGTATCGGCTTCGCGTCGGCAGCTATGGCGACACGGCGTCACTCACAAATGCCTTCAACTGGCAACAGTCGGTCATGACTCCTGACGATGAGTTGATTCTCAATGCTCACGATTTTCTTACGATACATCTACGTGATGACCTGCACCCACTTTCACTTGTTGCAACAGGGAAGTACGTGTGGATTGAGGATTATTTTGGCATTGTGCAGTATGGCGTAGTCCAGTATCCCGATATGACTCTCGCGAAATATAGCGGTCTCTCGTGGGGAATCGACTCGTATGACCACACGTGGAAGGCGACGTTGCCATCGCCAACCCAGAGAAATAACCAACTGCCGCCGGAAGTCATGATTGATGTGCCGGCACTCGATACCGGACTTGTACCGTGTGGCGACAACCAGTATCGCAGTACAGAAACAAACCGATGTCGCAATCTCATCCAGGCGACTGTCCCTGCCCCCTGTAGAGACGGTCAGTATCGTAGTGAGGAGACGGGACGTTGTCGGTCGATTGTCGCAACGGTTTCAAGTGCGCTGAAACCTTGCGCAGATGATCAGTTCCGTAATCCAGAAACTGGCCGGTGTAAGAAGATTGCAAGTACTGACGACATACTTCAAGCATGTGACGACGGGTGGGAGAGAAATCCTGAAACGAATCGATGTCGAAAAATAAAGGTCACAGAGATGCCCGTCGTACCCTTTGCTGTACAGCCGATTCAGGCTATTTCCACACCATGGACAACGTGGGTTACGATTGCTGGTATTGCCACCATCGCTCTTGGGTATGGACTGTGGGAATGGCGTCAGGAAATTGGCAGTGTGGTACAGCGCGTCCGACTCACTCTTCGTCATCGACGGTGATACGCGCTATACTGAGTACGAGAGTAACAGCAACCGCCATTTCGCTGTAACTAATAATGACAAGGATAGCTTCACTATGAGAATAATCGGTATCGATCCTGGTACAGGAATCATGGGCTTCGGAGTTATCGAAGTTACCGCAGGAAAGACCGTGCTTGTTACCGCCGGGGCTATCACAACTCCTCCGCATACTCCGCTTGCTGAGCGGCTCGAGGAAATATATACGAGCCTACAAGGAATTATTGAAGAGACGAAGCCGCAACTAATGGCGATAGAGAAACTGTTTTTTAATCAAAACGTGACAACGGCGATGAGCGTTTCGCATGCACGCGGTGTCGCCATGTTGGCTGGACAACAGGCGGGCCTGAGCATCGAAGAGTACACCCCTCTCCAGATAAAACAGACCATAACGGGGTATGGCCGCGCGACAAAAAAGCAAATGCAGGAAATGGTGCGTCTACACCTCAATCTTGTTGAGACACCAAAGCCTGACGATTGTGCAGATGCTCTCGCCGCAGCCCTCATGTGTGCAGTTATGAATCGACTATAAACCGCGTATAATGGAACTATGCAAACAAAAAAACCACCAGCGCGGATGGGTCGGTATGCCAACCTTTCAAGTATAAAAAAAGCATCTCATCCCAAGCGGTCAGGAGCGCGCCATAAGGGTCGTTTTGCCTGGTTTCGTAACTTAAGCTGGCGCAAGAAAACTTTAGTCTTGCTCTCCCCGCTACTTATTTTTTTGATCGCGACGCCGATCATTACGTACGTTATGTATGCTCATGATATCGCCGATCAGGAACGGCTCATGAACCGAAACAACACCGGTATCGTTCTCACTGATATCAACGGTAAGACGTTTTATAGTGTCGGCCGAGCTGAGCATCGTGCCTTGGTGCCGTTATCACAAATATCAGATAACGTTAAACACGCCCTGATAGCGAGTGAAGACAAGGATTTCTATAAACACGGCGGCTTCAATTTGCTCAGTACAGTTCGAGCCTTGTTTACCGGAGTTGGCGGTGGGTCCACGATCACCCAACAGCTCGCAAAAAATACTCTCCTCAGTGATGAGCGAAGTATATTTCGTAAATATCAAGAGTTGACCATGTCAATTGCCATTGAGCAGACCTATACCAAAGATCAAATCCTTGACATGTATCTTAACTCCGTGTATTTCGGTGAGAATGCGTTTGGTATCGAGGAGGCTGCTCGAGTTTATTTCAACAAGTCGCCTAGTGACCTCGATCTTGCCGAAAGCGCAATGCTTATAGGCCTATTGCCCGCGCCAAGTGCGTATTCGCCCATCAGCGGGAACGCGCAGTATGCAAAACGTCAACAAACGACTGTATTAAGTCGTATGGTAACGAATGGTTATATCACCGAGGAGCAAAAGTCTGCTGCTCTGGCCGAGGAGCTCAAGTATGGGGCAGGTGCGAGCCAAGTGAACTCAGTAGCACCGCATTTTGCAGAAATGGTCATCGCTGAATTAAGCGAAAAATACGGCTACGAAAAAGTAATGCGCTCGGGCTACCAGGTAAAAACAACCCTCGATCTATCAACTCAGCAGACACTACAGGAAAGTCTCAATGCGGGGATGGGTCACATCACTGCTATGGGAGGAAGCAATGCAAGTGGTATTGTCATTGATCCAAAAACGGGAGAAGTTCGTGCACTGATCGGGAGCGCAGACTACAACAATCCCCAGTGGGGTAAGGTCAATATGGTGACAACCGCGCGGCAACCTGCATCGACCTTTAAGGCGATTTATTATTCATATGCGCTTGCCGATGGTGTCATTACGCCAGCAACAATTCTTCACGACGTAAAGACGACATTTGGTGGTGACTATACGCCACTCGATGCCGACAAAAAAGAGCGTGGTGATATTTCGGTACGCAGAGCAATTAGCCAGTCGCTCAACATCCCAAGTGTTGAGGTGATGCAAAAATATTCGATTGATAAATCAATTGTTGCAGCAAATAACTTAGGTATCTCAGCAGTCAGCAAGGACAAAAACTATGGCCTTTCTCTTGCGCTTGGTTCGGCTGAGGTCCCTCTCGAGCAAATGGCAAATGCCTATGCAGCATTTGCCAATGGCGGTAAGCAATACAGTAGGCTAACCCTCATCAAAGAAATAAACGATAAGTTTGGCGGTAAGGTAGAGTCAAGCTCCGCAGTGGTGCGTCAGGCGATCAGTAAGGAAGGCGCATACTTGATATCGAGCATCCTCTCTGACAATTCGGCTCGTGCACCTATATTTGGGTCAAGCCTCACAGTGCCAGGTCGTACCGTTGCGGTCAAGACGGGAACCACGAACGATAATCGTGACGCGTGGACAATCGGCTACACAGAGGACTACGTTGTCGGCGTGTGGGTGGGCAACAACGATAACTCAGTGATGCGTAGCGGCGGGTCAGACATGGCGGGACCGATTTGGAGAAATACCATGAAAAAACTCCTGGTTACTATCCCTGACAAAGCATTTACCATGCCGAGTAGTATCGTCCAGAAGTCGGTTTGTACAAAGAATGGTGGCTTAGCCGAAAAGTCTGGTCCAAATACCTATACGGAATACTTTATGTCAGGCGCCCTCCCGACTGAGACGTGTAATGCTGAACCAACCATGATCAGTGTCTGTGAACTTAGCAGTGGGAAAGTGATTAGTATCGATGAGACGGCATTTGATACGACCAAACAGTCTAAAGATACGACAAACTGCATAGCGCCAAAGATGCAGGTCTGTGATTTATCAAATGGCACCATCGTATCGATTGACGCAGCGACCTATACGACCTACCAATACTCGACCGACACAGCAAACTGTCATCAGGATCCTGGCGCTAATAAAATACAGGCCTGCGACACATCAATTGGACAGGTTGTCACGATATATCAATCCCAACTTGACGGAACAAGATATACCAGCGATACCGCAAACTGCAACAAAGTATGACATAATTGATCGTATGATTGCACATGTTGAGGGAACTATCGCTGAGAAGTTTGGGAATGCTCTGATTGTTGATGTCGGGGGAGTGGGGTATGAAGTAACGGTGACGCTAGCTGATTTTGATGCCTTTACGCTCAATCAAAGGGCGAAGTTGTATACCTACCACCATATTCGTGAGCAGGCCGAAGAACTCTTTGGATTTAGTAGCCTGACGGCAAAAAAGTTGTTTGAGATGTTGATTACTGTACAGGGAGTTGGCCCAAAGGCCGCGTTAGCAATTCTCAGTCTCGGCGAAGCTGAGCATGTGCGCAATGCGATTGCTAACGCTGATAGCTCCTATATAGCAGGTGCAAGTGGTGTCGGTAAAAAAACCGCAGAACGCGTGGTAGTTGACTTGTCAGATAAAGTCGGGACGCCAATTGTGTACGCAAAACGCGGTGGAGTACAGACTGAATTGCCTACGAGTGATGAAGCACTAGAGGCGCTCATCGCACTCGGCTACACATTGAGTGATGCGACTCGGGCACTTGAAGGGATCGATACTACACTACCCACGAGCGAGCGCGTGAGACAAGCTCTCAAAAATCACTAGACATCGGGCCAGGGCTTTGCTAGGCCAACCGATTCGCAGAATACTTGGTAAGGTTTGTCTGGATCATAAACTTGTCGTCCATTAATCATGCCACGTAACTCATGGCCCTCGAATTCACCAAGGCCAAACAGAGCAGGAAAGTCATCGATTTGATGATTGCCCACCAGACAATCAAACGTCTCGCCTGACGGCATCAAGGTACCATTAACCCGGTAATGACTGTTCATGAGAAAGGGGTAGCGTCGAATCATGTCGACGACATGCTGTCCGATTTCTCGCCAGTCTCGGTCGGGGATCTCACGATCAGCTCTCGCAAGCATTAATTTGTTGATCACATACTTATCTGAATATATTTTTGGTGGCAACTCTAAGACCCGAGCAATCTTGGGTCGAGCATCATTCCACTCAGTAATTCCTGGCGTCAGGGAGTCATAGATCGGAGCCGGGTCGTATATCTTGACCATATCGACTCCCATAATACCACAAAGCCTTCACGAGACCTGTTACTATAGATACATGGCTATTGAGCGAATTGTAGAGACAACTCTAAGTGATAATGACGAAGATCAGCAGATCGAAGTGACACTGCGCCCGCAGCGGTTTTCTGAATATATCGGTCAAGAGCGGCTAAAAAAGAATCTCAAACTCAGTATCGCGGCAGCAAAAAAGCGCGGTGAGCCTATCGACCATATTTTGCTCTATGGCCCTCCGGGTCTTGGGAAAACAACGATGGCAACAGTGATTGCTAACGAGATGGGAGCAACGATACGCATAAGTTCTGGGCCTGCTATTGAACGAGCTGGTGACCTCGCGAGCATTCTCACTAATTTACAGGATGGAGATATTTTGTTTATTGACGAGATTCACCGCCTTAGTCGTACCGTTGAGGAAGTTCTCTATGCGGCGATGGAGGATTTCAAACTTGATATTGTCATTGGAAAAGGCCCGGCCGCTCGAAGTATTCGGCTTGATTTACCTCGATTTACCGTCATCGGCGCTACTACAAGGACGGGAGCGCTTGCCGCACCACTTCGTGACCGCTTCGGGCATCTCTACCGCCTTGAGTTCTATAATCACCAAGAAATCACCGAGATCCTCAGGCGCTCTGCGGGTATCCTTGGTAGCAAGATCCAGGAGGAAGCAGCAGTACTATTAAGTACTCGTGCACGCCTCACACCGCGAATTGCCAACCGTTTGCTCAAACGTGTCCGCGACTATGCCGACGTGAATGGTGACGGAATAATCGATCTTTCTATGACCACCCAAGCACTCGAGCTATTAGAGATTGACGAACAAGGGCTTGATCCAGCCGATCGCCACATGATCTCAGTCATCATTGACGCCTATGGCGATAACCCCGTCGGCCTTACTACCATAGCAGCACTTACGGGCGACGAGCCCACGACAATTGAGGATTTCTATGAACCGTACTTACTAAAAATTGGTTTTATCGAACGAACTCCAAGGGGTAGAAGGGTTACGCAGCGTGCCTATCAGCATCTTGGCAAACAAGTAGAAAATACGTGACCATATAGTATAATAAGCTCATGAATGACGAGCCGGTGAACTATGATAAGCCAGTTGCCTACGGCGCCGACGGTCAGCCTCTCTACGCTCATCCAGCAGCAGATGAGGAGACGGACGTTACAAGCCAACCTGTCGTGCCGCCAACCATTGTTCACCTCACTCGACCTCTTGAACCGCTTAAGCAAGAGATTTCACCAGAGTTACAGGAGAAGCACGATAAGTCAGTCAGGCGGTACCCGCAGCTTGATCTAAGCGAACACGAGTTCGTTATTCTCTCGGTTCGGCGGAATATGATAGGAATGCTTGCCCCAGTTATCATGTCAGTCATCTTTATTTCGCTGGTTGTTGCAGGGGCAATTCTTTATCCTCAGGTATCGAGCAGCATGCGCTTACCTACTAGCATTGATTACAACATTATACTGCTTATCGGCGCACTACTCTGTGTCGGTATAGCAACGGGACTTTATATTCTTTACTGGGTATACGTCAACAATCTTTTTTTCTTGACCAACGAAAGTATCATAGAAAAGACGCAGCTGTCGCTTTTTTCAAGCAATGTTAAATCGGTGGGGCTTGGTGATGTCGTAGAGGTGAGCTATCGTCAGACGGGAATTATACAAGAGATATTCAACTATGGTGTCGTACAGGTAGGCACAAAGGACGACGAAGTACCCTACATATTTAGCTACGTACATGCTCCAAAAGAGGCCGCATCAAGCCTAAAAGATGCTGTAGAAGCTTTCAAAAACGGTCGACCGGTTGGAAAATAGAGACGGTAAAGAAGAATCTTATTGCTTGGTTGCGCGATTCTTTTTGACGTAATCTGCCTCACGCTCCATGATTGATTTTAGCGTGTATCCTGAACACTTCCCGTCAGGCGTGCAATTGGTCCCATCGTACGTATAGTTAGCGCCCAGTTCACCGACTGAAGTTCCGGTAGGGTCAGTGAATAGTCCAGGGTCCATAGCCCGCAAAACCTTACTGTCAATGGAGGTAGGGTAGTAGTTATTTTTTGCGTAATAGACTTCCTCAAGATTGTAGTACATGGCGTTAATAGCAATTTTACGGGCAGAGTCGCGCTGAATAGCATCGGCATTCAATCGCTCACTATAAAAAAGCCAGCCAGCAATACCGATAAGCACAACTGCGACTACCAGCTCAATGACGGTAAACCCTCTGGTTTGTCTGATCGATTTCATTGACTTCATTATAGCAAACTCTTTGGTTGCTGAGGTATAATTAGGAGAGTAAAAAAGAGGGAGTTTTATGGCAAAACAGTCTGACAGTAAAACATTGGCCGAAAAACCAGTTGCCAACGAGGGTAAGTTAAAGGCGCTTGGTCTCGCGATGGATCAAATCACTAAGCAATTTGGTGATGGGTCTATTATGAAATTGGGTGAGGCAAAAAAGGTTGACGTTGAACTATTGTCGAGCGGCAGTCTCAGCCTTGACATTGCTCTCGGCGGCGGCTATCCAAAGGGCCGTATTATTGAGGTATATGGTCCTGAAAGCTCGGGCAAGACCACTCTGACACTGCATGCTATCGCTGAAATTCAAAAACAAGGCGGCACTGCGGCATTTATTGATGCCGAGCATGCACTCGATCCCTCCTATGCGAAGAAGCTTGGAGTGGATACCGACAACCTCCTCGTCAGCCAGCCTGATAACGGGGAGCAGGCACTGGAAATAGTTGAGACGCTCGTTCGTTCAAATGCTGTCGATCTTATTGTCGTTGACTCCGTCGCAGCTCTTGTGCCGCAGGCTGAGATTGACGGCGATATGGGTGACAGTCATATGGGCCTCCAGGCACGGCTCATGAGTCAGGCGCTTCGAAAGCTAACAGGCATCATCAATAAGTCAAAGGCGACGGTTATCTTTATCAACCAAATTCGCATGAAGATCGGCGTTATGTTTGGTAACCCAGAGACAACGACAGGTGGTAATGCGCTCAAGTTTTATGCGTCGGTTCGAGCTGACATTCGTCGAACTGGACAGATCAAAGAAGGTGAAGAGATTATCGGTAACCGTACCAAGGTAAAGATCGTCAAGAACAAGATTGCACCGCCATTTCGTGTTGCAGAGTTTGACATCATGTATAACGAGGGTATCTCAAAAACTGGCGATGTATTAGATCTGGGTGTCCAGCACGGTATTGTTGGCAAATCCGGAGCGTGGTTCGATTATGCCGACGCAAAGATTGGCCAGGGGCGGGAACAAACAAAAAAATACCTCAAAGAAAATCCTGCTGTACTTGCTGAAATCGAGAAGAAAGTACGTGAAAAGGTTTCGAGCGAGCAAGAATAGTGGTTTCCTTGCGTTGAAATAGCGGGAGAAAAGGGAAATTGAAAGTAACAAGCCTTTCGTCTCAGGTGAGAAATCCTGATCGAGTCAATGTAAGTATTGACGGCAAGTATCGGTTCAGTTTGGATGTCTCGCAGATCACCGATCTGAATGTCAGAGTTGGCAGGGAGCTAGGGAATGACGAAGTAGCTGAACTCGAGATCGAGAGTCAATTTGGCAAGCTCTATGCTCGGGCATTAGAATATTGCCTGATGCGACCGCACAGTGTGCGCGAAGTCCGTGATTACCTACGTCGTAAAACGATCGCTACGAGATACAAAAATAGAAGCGGAGAATTGAGAGAGCGTCTCGGCTACTCCCCTGCCCTCGTGCCAAGGGTGTTGGAAAAACTACAACATAAGCATTACGTCGATGATGAGCAGTTTGCGCGTTGGTGGTTTGAGAATAGAAACGTAGGGAAAGGTACTTCCCTACGCAAACTTAAAGTAGAACTAAGGTCAAAGGGGGTAGAAACAGACATTGTTGAGCGGATGATAGCAGAGAACCTTCGTGATGATGCTACGGAGTTACAAAAGCTCATTGCAAAAAAACGCTCTCGGTACGCTGACGATCAAAAACTAGCACAGTATCTGCTAAGACAGGGGTTCCGCTATGATGATATACGTTTAGCGATTGGATTGGTTGACTGATTCTGGAGCTGGTTTCGCACTACCGCGAAACGGGTTGACATAACTACCGGAAACTTCGTGTCGTTTTGGCTCCGGAACCGACACTTCTGAGTGGACAACAATCTCATGATTGTTAATCTCAACAATCTGAGAACGATGAATAAGCAGCTCCGTATCATTGAGGCTTCGAAGGAGTGGTCGTTTGACCGTCAGCTGCTGGACAACAAACCCACCAGTTTCGACCGTATAGTCGATTACTTTGCCCAGTTTCTTTTTCTTTTGATCAATGACGGGCATCCCCAGAATATCAAAGTGAAGTTCATAGATACTCTGCAGTTTAATGATATCTTCCGGAATCACAAACTCATCACTGGAGTCAATGATCAATCCGATGCTGCTCAACTCTCTTACGTCTGCAACTCTGATCAGCTGATTTGAGTGATGGACAAGAGGCCCCGTTACCGCATACGCTATGACACTAAGATTACTTGGATCAATAATTGCAGTTGATGTACGGGCCAGTTCGCTACCCGTCTGAATACTCATTACGGGAGCGTTAAGGAGTGTAGAGCCAAGCAGAATCATTTCAACGGTACTCCTTTGTAGTTACTGTGCTTCAACAAAAAGATTCCTTTTCCCTCTATTGAGCGGAATTGATTGTTGCGACGCCTGTTCTTCGGCGGTGCGGTAGAGCAAGATGCGCTTGATCGTTGCATCGTCAAATTTCCCCACTGCCGAGCTACCAGAGCTCGAGGCAGGTCTCGAGATGAGTTCATTGAGGAAAAGCGTCGCCACGGCGAGGCTTCCTATTGTTACGAGCACAAAAAGTATGACATGAAAGCGATGGAGAAAGCGAGCGATTGCGCTGCCAAGTCCGGAAAAAGAAAGTGAGCTTTTCATTAGCGTACATATACCTCGATGTTAAAGACATCACACGACACGCTCCCAGGAGGAGAGTTTCCATCTGTTGAGCGAGAAAGGCTGATGGTTGATATGCGCATTTTTGTGAGACTCTTTTCGATAAGATAGACGAAATCGAGTAACTTATTGTATTCGACCGGACTTTTTATGCTAACCGCTACCATAATTGATTTAAGTGAACCCCCGCTTGCCCCCACTGCATTCCCCTGGATAGCGCCACCACTGGTCTTTCCGTTCATAAAGTTGAAGTCTGATATGATGATACCCGACTTGCTAGCGTATGTGCTAAGGTCCTGGATGATTTGGTTTTGATAGTTATAGTTACGGCTCTCGGCGGCGATGAGTGAAGCGCGCTGTATCGCAATCTTATTGGTCGATAGGTCACGTTGTATCTGTATGATGTTCTCTAGATTTTTACTAGTCTCGTTTACTTTTTGATTTGCATCACTACTCTCTTGTGCGACCGTGCCGAGTAGCCTGTATCCAAACATGAATATACCAATGCCTCCAAGACCAAGAAGTATAAGCGCGGCGATCAGTGCTGTTCGTAGTCGAGTCGCTGACAAATGGCCAATCATCTAGTCGATCTCCCCAACGAGTGCCTCTTTCTTAAAGGTGACACTAAGCGTAGAAGAGTAAGGGTATCCAGTTGTATCCTGCGAATCAAACGAGACGGTCTGAAAGCTAACATTTGATAGTACGTTTGAATTGTTGAGGGTCGTATGGAAGGCGATCGCTGCTTGATAGGTGCGTGCTCGGATATCAAGGTTTGTGGGTGTGCCAAAGGTAGAGGGATTGATGGTGAGATGATTGAGGATAACGCCGTCCGGCATTAGATCAGCGACCATGCGGAAAATCTTTGTGTAGGGAACTTGCTTGTCAAGAATGGTTTTTGCAGTCACAAGATCAGTTCTAAATTGTTCTGCTTGTTTCTGCACTTCACTATACTTTGCTGCTTTCTGATCGTTTTCGCTTATGACAGCTTCGCTTTGCGCTTTTGAATTTGATAAAAACAGGTAAACTGCACTCATTTCGGCAATCATGACAACGATAAGAATTAATGACAGCATGACGTAACGAACAAGTAATGCGTTGGTACGTGAAGCAATGAGTTGGCGGTGATATAGCGGCGGAAGGAGGTTAATCATCGCCAGATATTCTCCTTGTTCACACTAGCAAGACCCGCCACTGATATATAGCGTGGCCTGAACTGCTTGTTTGGTTGCTGGAGGCTGCCAAAATCAAGCTTCTGCCAGGGGCTGGCCACACGGGCGGGCATAACGAGCTCGTTAGTGAAATATTCACCAATCCCCGGTACATTGCTCCCGCCACCCACAACGAGGACTTGCTCAATTTTTTGATTATCGTTGATACGTTCATTATAATATCGAACGACCCGGCGAATCTCGGTCGCAATGCGGTTGAGATTTGGTTTGAGTGCCGCCGTTATCTTTGCTTGTCGGGGCCCCATGTTTAACCCATTGAGAACCTTAAGTTGATGTGCGTTTTCGAGAGCTACATCGAGTTTTTTTGCAATATCGAGAGTAAAGGTATTTCCACCGATGCCGACACTGCCTGTTACACGAATAGCTCCACTGTCCAAAACTGCAATGTCTGTGCTTGCGGGACCGATGTCCACGATCAGAGTAGACAAGTGACCTTCTTCGGTTGCTTGGATGACGCGCGCCACGGCATTGATACTAGGTTCAATGAGTAACGGCTCAAGCCCAGCTTGTTGCGCCGCATGGAGGCAACTATCAACAAGGGCCCGAGGTACTGCAGCCATCACGATAGTAATAATATCTTTGGTACGTTCGATTATCTCGTAATCAACGTACAGTGAGCCGATAGGGATTGAGATATATTGTTCGACCTCGATTTCAACAGCGCTGGCAAGGGCTTTTTCTTGGCTGGCAGGAAGAGTAAAGGTGCGCGAATAAGTTCTCCCAGTTGGTAAGCCAACCACAGCATGAGTTGACCCTAACTGGCCAATGACATTCTCCTTAAGAAGATTTGTAATATTTTCAGACAAGTAAGTGTCCTCGGGATTCTCAAAAGAAGTCTGTACACGAGCAGGGTCAAGATCAAGTGATCCATAGCCTAACACAAGCCACTTTTTAGGATCAACCGCCATCACTTTTACACTAGTCTGACTAATGTCGAGACCAATGATAGGCTTATCTTTATACAGAAATTTTGTCATCGTGGCCCACTACGTTACTACTCTCATACTAGTATAGCATGAGCGATATCTAATTAACCCTTGATATTTTGAGAGAGGCTTGCGATTGGCCCCATAACGCTCGCTGCGATGAGTCCCACCATTGAGCCCATAAGAACGATCATCACCGGCTCAATAATAGCGCTAATGCCGTCGATGGCGACGTCCACCTCTTCTTCGTAAAAGTCTGCAACTTTCACGAGGACGGTGTCGGTTTGTCCAGTTTCTTCACCGACAGAGAGCATTTGGGCGACAATGGGAGGGAACAGCTCGTCTTTTTCTATAACAGCTGAAAGTTGTTTACCGTTTTTTACTTCCTCTGCAGCGTCAAGCAGGGCTTTTTCGTAAACCACGTTGCCAACAGCATGTGAAGTAACCGTGATAGCTTCCAGTACCGCAACCCCAGCACCCATGAGCGCCGAGAAGGTGCGAGTAAAGCGAGCGATAGCAACTTTCCGAATGATTGTGTTAACCAGGGGAACTCTGAGAATGAAATAGTGGAATAGAGCGCGGCCCTTGGGTGTCTTAATAAATCTGATCAAAAATATGATACCGCCGATAAGGACAGGGAAAACAAGATACCAATAATTTATGATGAAATCGCTGATAGCAAGCATCAACTGGGTGAGCTCTGGAAGTTTTGCATCTGGACCACCCAAGTCTTTGAGAATCTTGCCGATTTGTGGAATAACGAAAAGCATTAAGCCAAAGAAGGCACCTACCGTGATAAACACGAGAACCATAGGGTAGGTCATGGCACTCTTGATCTTTTTTCGAATAGAGGCATTTTTTTCTTGCTGCATCGCAAGTCGCTTGAGGATATCATCAAGAATACCTGCCGATTCCCCCGCTCTCACCATATTGACGTACACATCACTAAAGGTGTTGGGATATTTTGCCAGGGCGTCGGCAAGCTGAGCTCCACCCTCTACGTCCTTTATGATGCCGCCCGTCACTTTTTTCAGCGGCTTACTCGTGGTGTGTTGATTGAGAGATGCGATGGCACGAAGTAGGGGTACGCCGGCACTGACCATTGCACTTAATTGACGTGTAAAAATCACGAGGTCATCACTCTTTACTTTATTTTTGCCAAAGAAATCACCAAGACTGAACAATGCTTCTTTGTTGTCAGACTGCTTAAGTTTAATGGGGCGAAGTTGTTGCTTTGCCAGAATAGAGAGGGCAGCCGAGCGATCAACTGCCTCAAATGACCCCGAAGAAGTTTTACCCTGTTGATTAACCGCGACATATTGATAGCGTGACATGATTATTCTTTCGTCACCCGTAGTACTTCCTGAAGCGTAGTATTTCCTCTGATCGCCTTGATGAGACCGTCAGTTTGCATCGTGGTCATTCCCTCAAGTATAGCCTGGTCTTGAATCTGTGTGCTTGTCGCATTATTGACGATCATTTTTTGAATCGGGATAGTGTTGCCAAGTACCTCATAGATACCGATACGGCCTTTATAACCAGTGTGGTCACACTCATCGCACCCCTTTGGATTGGCGCGCCAGAGCGCTGTGATGGTTGTCTTAGTAGTTCCGGCTGGAGTATTACCACCAAGCTCCTGAGAAATTGCTTGCTCCTCCAACTCATGGATATGTGAAAATGATTGATCATCCCGCAGGTTAAATAGTTCGACAAATTGGGAAACCTCTTGTTTCTCTGGAACGTACTGTTGTCGGCAAAAGAGACAAAGTTTGCGTACAAGACGTTGTCCCACGACCGCCTTAACTGTACTAGCAATCAGGAAGGGTTCGATTTCCATATCGAGTAATCGGGGCAAACAGGTGGCTGCATTGTTGGTATGAAGGGTACTAAATACAAGGTGACCAGTCAATGCCGCCTGTACCGCGAGGTTAGCTGTTTCGCCATCACGAATCTCTCCTACCATAATCACATTGGGATCCTGGCGAAGCAGTGCACGTAGTCCGTTTGCAAAGGTCATACCGGCTTTTGGGTTGGTTTGAGTCTGGTTGACCCCTGGGATCTTGTATTCTACTGGGTCTTCAATAGTCGAAATGTTTACGTCCGGTTTATTGAGGTAGGTGAGAATGCTAAAGAGGCTGGTCGATTTACCACTCCCCGTCGGACCAGTGATGAGTACCATACCATTTGGTTCGGTCAGCGCCTCGTTGATGACATCGAGAGAGTGTCCCCAGTAGCCAAGATCTCTCAGTGTCACCGCTTGGTTTGATTCGTCGAGAATACGCATCACCACCTTTTCGCCATCAGCAATGGGGAGGGTACTGACACGCAGGGCGTATTGTTTGCCAGCGATTTTAATCTTGAAACGGCCGTCCTGGGGGACGCGGCGCTCATCGATTTTTAGGTTTGACAGAATCTTAATGCGGCTCACAAGAGCGCCCAAAACATTTCGTGGTAAGCGGTTAACTTCTTTGAGAACGCCATCAATACGATAGCGGATCTGGACGTACTCTTCGCGGGGCTCGATATGAATATCTGAGGCTTGTGAGCGGATAGCGTACTCGAGAAGGAGGTTGACCGTCTGTGCGATAGGGGAATCTTCAGCTACCTCGGCCTCGGTAACCTGTTGGGTCGAGCCGTCATCTTCGCGCTGCACATCGATAACCTCGTTCAACTCCTCGTTAACATCACCTCGATAGTTCTCGAGGCATTGGAGGATATTATCGTGAGGTGCGACGTATATCTTTACGTTTTCGCCAATCTCTTTTTGGATAAAGCTAACTGCTTGGACGTCATCGGGGTCGTCCATGGCCAGGTGCACGAGACCATCGGGATCAATCTTGAATATGACAGCATTGTATTGTCTAGCGATACGCTCAGGTATCTTTGCCAGTATCTCAGAACTAATTTCTTTTGGATCGATAACGACGTACGGAATATCTGCATACTTGGCGAATAATTGCGTAAGAGTTGGCTCATCGACGACCTTTGCCTCAAGCACAAGATCTTGGAGGGGTCGCGCGGAACGGATTGCCTCTTCTTTAAGGGGTGCAAGTTGCTCGGCACTTACCGTCGTATCGCCGCTCAATATCTTATCTAATGTATCATCAGAAATACGCATATCGCTTATGTTATTGTATCTGATAATGACACCATGCGCTAGTGTCAATATGGTATACTGAACGACATATGGAACTCGAGATCCCTACATCGGAGGCTATGGAAAAATTAGGAGCACGTATCGGTGCACTTTGCACTGGTGGTGAAGTAATTGAGTTGATAGGCGACATTGGAGCCGGAAAAACTACCTTCGCAAAAGGATTTGCACACGCACTTGGGATTGAGGATGAGGTTCAAAGCCCCTCCTATACTATTAGTCGAGTGTATATGACGGAATCTGGAAGATTACTTGCGCATTATGATTTTTATCGACTCAGCGATGCTGGTGTAATGAGAAGTGAGCTTCAAGACTCAATTAACGACCCCCAAACAATTACGATCATCGAGTGGTCTGAAATTATTAGTGACGTACTTCCCTCTGATAGATTGCAAATAACACTCAATACGCTCATGGGTGAGGAGCGTGAGGTAATTATCAAAGCAAGTGGACCACATAGCGAGAATATCATCGAGAGATTGACATGATAGTGCTGTGGAATAGCGCTGGGTTTACCTGTCAACTTCTGCTGCTTGAGGGTGAGACGATTGTCTCAGATACTTATTGGGATGCAGGACGCGAATTAGCAAAGCAAATGCTTGGCTACCTTCAGTCAACTCTCAGGGCACACTCAAAAGACTGGGATGATATCACAGGCATCGGCGTCTATCGGGGTCCTGGTAGTTTTACTGGGCTACGCATTGGTTTGACGGTGTTAAACACACTGGCGCATAGTAAGAACATCCCCATTGTGGGAGCGACTGGTGATGCTTGGCAGGCTATCTGTCGAAAGAGATTGGCGAGTGGTGAAAACGATGGTATTGTGCTGCCAGAGTACGGCGGCGAGGCGCACGTCACTTCACCACGTAAGTAAACTCATTCTTGCCGAAGCGGGAGTCAAGGCGGTACAATAAAGAATAGCTAGGTTTTACCATAGCTCACTGATTATTTTTTAACGTTTGAATTTGCAGACTAGTTTGATTCGACATTGACGTTTTTAAACATTGATATCCGTACTAAGCTAGCCTGAAAGAAAGGACCTATTATGGTGATAGAAATCATCATGGCTGCCGTAGGCGTACTTGCTGGTGTGGGCGGTAAGTTTGTGTACGATAAATCCCAAGCAACCAGTAGTAAACATAAAGCAGAGAAGGAGATTGCTCGTGCCGAACGCAAGGCCAGCGAGATTGTTCTGCAGGCAAAAGACGAGGCGCTCAAAATTGAGCAAGAACGGCGACGTGAAATACAGAAGGTAGAGTCGCGGTTGGCTGATAGGGAGAGCTCACTTGACAACAAACTTGATGAGCTAGACAAGCGTAGCGAGAGATTACGCAAACAAGAGGATGAAGTCGAATCTCTTAAGACCGAGATTCGTGAGATTCGTACAAAACAGCAAGAGAAGCTTGAAAAGATCGCTGGGCTCAAAAAGAAAGATGCAGCGGAGAAGCTGCTCCAGATGACGGAGCGAGATATAAAGGATGATTTGCTTGGACTTGTTGCAAAGCTACAAAAGGAAGCCACCGATGATGCCGAGGAAAAGGCTCAACTAGTGATACTTTCTGCCATGGAACGAATGGCGAGTGAAGTGACTGCTGAGCGAACTGTCACCGCCGTGAAATTGACTGATGACGAGATGAAAGGGCGCATCATCGGCAAGGAAGGCCGGAATATTCAGGCTATGCAACGCGCCACTGGAGTTGACTTTTTGGTCGATGACACGCCTGGCATGGTAATCTTATCCAGCTTTGATCCGATTCGTCGCCAAGTTGCTCGTATGGGCCTTGAAATGCTGATGAAAGACGGTCGTATCCATCCGGGTCGCATCGAGGAAGTCTTTGAAAAAGCCGAAAAACAGATTGAAAAAGAAGTCATTCGTGCCGGTGAGGATGCTGCTCGTGAAGTAGGTGTTGCCGGAATACCAAAGGATCTTCTCAAGCTTCTTGGTGAGCTGAAGTTCCGTACTAGCTATGGCCAAAACGTTCTAATGCACAGCACCGAAATGGCGCACATGGCCGGTTTGATTGCCGATGAAATTGGTGCAAATGTACGCGTAACTAAGATTGCTACACTACTTCACGATATCGGCAAGGCTGTGACGCATAAGGTTGAAGGCAAGCACCATCACATTGGCGCCGAGTTAGCCCGTAAGGCAGGTATGAGTGATGAGATTGTTCACGCCATCGAAGCCCATCACGACGATATCGAAGCCACAACTCCTGAAGCACTCGTGGTGCGTGTTTGCGACGCAATCAGCGCAGCGCGACCGGGTGCGCGAAATATCAGTGCTGAGAACTTTGCTGAGCGCATGCGTGATCTCGAGAACATTGCTACTGGATTTAAGGGGATTGATAAGGCGTATGCAATTAGCGCGGGACGGGAAGTTCGTGTGATCGTCAGGCCAGAAAGTATCGATGACCTAAGTGCAATCAAGTTGGCACGCGATATCGCGACAAAAATCGAAAGTACTATGCAATATCCGGGTACGATCAAGGTAAACGTCATTCGTGAGACGCGTGCTATCGAGTTTGCAAAGTAGTATGCACCGCTACTCAGACGAAGAAACTAGACAACGGCTTACCACCCTGGAACACCGCGTCTCGAGCGCGACAGTCGCCCTTCGCACCGTAGATGGTAAAGTGCTGGTTTTGAAAGCAACTTACAAGGACTATTGGTCATTTCCTGGCGGAATTATTGATACACGGGAGACTCCGCGGGCTGCAGCAGTTCGTGAATGCCTTGAGGAAGTAAACATACAACTGAGCGAAGATGAGCTTGAGTTTGTCATGGTTGTTGATCGAGTAAGTGAGTATGCCCACACCTATCAGTTTGTGTTTCAGGCAACTGTAGCAGCTGAAGTACTAGAAGGTGCCAAGATAGATAAACGAGAGATTGAGATGTTTGATGTAGTGATGGTAGATATGATAGTTGCCGGTGAGCGTCATTATTCACAGACTGCTCTCGCCTGGGCTCGTGGTGAGCGTGGTTATAGGGAACAGGTGTTTGGTGCCGGCACGAGAGAATAGTTAGAGAGCGACTTTGCCGAGAGGCTTGGCGACGACCACGACCCTGCCCGCATCTGAACCATCGAGCTCACAGGTATAGAGCGTTAACTTTGCGTCGGTTGAGGGTGCTTCAATTTCGACTTGCGTTGGTTTGACAGTAAATATTTTTTCAATTTCGTAGCCGTATCGTGTCCCGATATAGTCGATAACAATTTTGTCCCCAACGGCAAGCTTATCAATATGATAGAAAGGTGATTTCTCGATCGTTCCCTGAGGTGTAGGTTGAATGCTAAAGCGATGAGCAGCGATAATGAAGTTTCCACCCTTTTCAGGATTCCCTCGCTCTGGGTAACGCCATTCTGCACCCTCGTTAAGCGAAGCCGCCCCCTTGTCATAGGGAATATTTACTCCAATTTTTGGGATGATGACACGATTGTCGGTTGCTTGGGGTGCGGGGAGAGAGCGTACCTCTATGGGTTTCATCGTGATAAGTGGTGCGAGTGAGGGCGAAGCAACAAGTAGCAAGAGGTACAGACCACCACTCAACAGAAGAAGGGCTGTGCCCAGTAGGGCAATACGGGGTATACCGATTGAGCGGCGTTTCTTTATCTTTAACATTCAAAAATCCAAGTTATCTTTTCCAGTATAACAAGCATGAGCAAGAAAAGCTATTTCGCCACGAGAGGATAGTAGGGAGAAAACGATCCGCCCTGCTGGCCAGATACATCCCAGGCTTCGGAGGCCGATATAATATTACCTGGCCACGACCAACTTGTTGTTCCACTTGAGTCAGTCTTGGTATAGGGGAGGTAGCGGTCATACCCAAGCGATACACTATGAATACGCACGGTACAGTAGCTGAAAGGCGAGACGGTACAGGAGCTAGCGAGGGTATCGGCGGTATTAAAACTATGCTCTGAGTGAACACTCCCTGTTTGACCAAGTTTGACTGTAGTCGCGGTGGGACTCAGGCTAGCCGCGATTGTTGAGGCGCTTGTTGCGTTGATAAGGCCGTGACCGTATTGGAGGGTGTAGATCGATCCCGACATACCGCTGACTTTTTGCGCTGAACCATCAACAAGGGCGGTAATATCCTCTACTGTTGCGTTGGGGCGGATTGATTTTATAAGCGATACAATGCTCGCTACCATCGGCGATGCAAATGATGTTCCGTAGAGGCTAGCTGAATAGGCATTTGTCATATTGATAGGTGCCGATGAAGTATCGATAAGCGTTGAGGTGATATTGCCGGATCCAGGAGCCACAACATCAAGAGCTGGACCATAACTGCTAAAACTCGCCCGAGCATCGTTGACATCTGTCGCTCCCACACTAATAACATGGTCATAAAGGGCGGGATAAAGCATCTGTCCAGGTTTTGAGGGGTCGCATCCTGATTCTGTACCAGTTCCACAGTTACCCGCAGCTGCAACGATGACGACATTGTGCTGGTATGCGTAGAGTACTGCGGCTTTTAGTGCGGGATCGTCCGCGCTTCCGCCGAGACTGAGATTGATAACTGACGCACCATTATCGACTGCGTAGTAGATAGCTGCAGCAATATCGCTCGTCACCCCAGAACCGTTATCAGAAAGGGCCTGCAAGGGCATCAGTTTTACATTCCAGTTGTATGATGCCACCCCGATACCGTTATTAGTAGCAGCACCAGCGATGCCAGCGACTGCGGTTCCATGTGATACACCGCTGCCTGCTGGATTAGTGGTACCCGCTTGAGGTGAATTGCTTTTGTTTGCAAAACTCCAGCCGCGCCAATCATCGATGTAGCCATTCGCATCATCGTCGCAAGAATTTGTGGATTTATTTTGGGGGACGCCAGTCCAACAACGGTCTCCAGACTGTGTAAAGCCATTTTCACCTGGATTTTGATACCACTGAATCCGGAGGTCTTCATGAGAAAGTGCAAATCCCGTGTCGACGATAGCAATGACCATAGGCGTACCGGTCGAAATGGTCCAAGCACCAGCTGCTCCTGTATGTTGTAATGCCCACGATGATGAATAATACGGATCATTTGGAGAGGCAAGTGCGTGGTAGGTGTATTCATGAGCAATAGTAGCAGCAATCGCCGTCTGTCGAGGTGAGACATCACCTGACGGGAGTATTGTTTTTGATTGAGATTGGGGAGACGTGTCTGGTGCGGGGGCAGAGGATATTGAGGGGGTATGTTGCGACGTCTTTTTTTCCGGTTCACCACCGATCGATTGGCTCCTGTCGATAGGCTTTGTAGGGACAAGAGGGTGCTTGGATTGCATCCCGGGGAACAGTTGAAAATGAATAACCAGTCCACTCATGATAGCAATAGAGACAGCCGTAAGGCCCATAAGCTGTCGAGTAAATTGTTTATTATTCATAGTATTTATTTTTACTGTTTATACTGCGTATTGTAGCGCAGATGCAGTATGGTTACTAGTCTCCTACCACAAGAGCTCACAAGGAATGTGCAAAAGACGTGCGAGAGCGTATTGGAGGACGAAGAAAGCTACTGCAAGAAGACTAAAAAATAATGAGCATATGAGCACTACCTCATGAGACAATGTCGTCGTGTTTGGGAATACAAATAATGCGGTTATCGGCAAAAGGCAGGCAATTGATTTGAGGACCACCATAATGCGCGAGGTGAGAAAGACGCGGCGCGGTTCCGGCAGTAGCTGATGGTGGGTTACGATCGGAATAATGAGCGAAGCAGCTTTGCGGGTGACCATCGAGCCTCTCTTGCCGACAGATCTTGGGAGGGCGATGAATAGATACAAGGTAGCCGCTACGATGATGACCGTAACGACAAGACCGATTGTTATGGCAACTGGGCCGGATACCAGCGATGAAGGCTCAGAGGTACCGATAGGCTGATCGGCATTTTTGGGGATGAGCCAGGTGATGTTTTTTGTCGATAACGACGAATATCCGATGATAAGCGCCGACCACAGCCAAGAAAATATGAGCAAGACGTACCCAAAAGCGCCAAACGCGTTAGCATATACGGGTCGTTTTTCGGTTGTCCCCATAACATGTATGATAGCAGATAAAAAAGCACGTCCAAAGGACGAGCTCAACTACTTGTGGTCGGGGTGAAAGGACTCAAACCTTCGACCTCTCGGTCCCAAACCGAGCGCGCTATCAACTGCGCCACACCCCGATGTGTACAGATAGTATAGCGGAAAAAGCGAGGATTTCCTAGGAGTTAGTTGAATATATCGGATAATATCACTAGAATACGTACTATGAAACAACTAAAAGCATTTCTTTCTCGTCATACAGCACGAAATATCGAATCATTTACCAAGAGAGACTGGTGGCTTTTAGGAAGTATTCTCACGGGATTTTCGGTACTTGCGCTTGGCAATATCACGCGCTGGTCCATATGGTTTGACGAGGCGTTTAGTGCCTATCTCATCCGGTATGATTATGGTGAAGTTGCAAAGTTCACAGCGGCAGATGTGCACCCGCCACTTTATTATTGGCTCCTCAAGGCCTGGACCACAGTGTTTGGTACCTCTGAACTAGGACTCAGGAGTTTTAGTCTCGTGTGCATTGGTATTGCGCTTGTGTTTGTCTATTTGCTTGTACGCCAGGGATTTAGTCGATGGGTTGCCGGTTCTGCAATCGTTGTCGCTAGCCTTTCCCCGATGTTGATTCGCTATAGCGAGGAAGCGCGCATGTACGGAATGGTTATGGCAATTGTTGCTACTGCTACCTACGTGCTCGCCCTCCAACTTAAAAAGCCGACTAAGAGGCGGTGGGTATACTATGGAGTTCTCGTTTCACTTGGTATGTGGACCCACTATTACACGGCACTCGCGTGGATTGCCCACTGGATCTGGCGCAGTAGTATTATACGGAGCGAGTCCCGTAAAGACAGAGTGCGACGGTTTTTCTCCAAAGAATGGTTATGGGCGCATGCATTGGCAATCGTGCTCTTTTTGCCATGGCTTCCCACCATGCTTCATCAGATGTTCGGGATACAAGGCGGCGGTTTTTGGATAAAGCCTATCACGCTACTGTCCCCCGTGAATCTTTATACAAATCTGTTGTATTACCGTGAGACGTGGGAGATGACGCCACTTCTCGCTACTATCGCTATCCTAATCGCGGCCGGTCTCTGCTGGCTCAGCCCGAAAGCCTACCGGGTGCTTAGCCCGTATCAAAAACAACTTTTTTGGTTGATTGCCTCCTTGGCATTTGTTCCAACGATCATGCTTCTTTTACTCTCACTTCCGCCGCTGCGGCCTTCATATGTTGAACGATACCTACTGGTCGCAATTCTGTACTGGTCGGCGCTAATAGGTGTAACACTAGGAATATTGTTGCAATCCAAGATCGCTTTGAAGCAAACAATCGTCGTGTCCGTGTTGACTATAGGTGCGATGATATTTGGCATTGTCAGTGTGTACCAGACGGGAAATTATAACAAGAACAATGGTGACTTACTGCAGCTAAGATGGACTGTTCAGGCGGCACAATCAAAGGCGGGTAGCGCACCAGTTGTGGTCTCGGCATTTCGATACTATGAGGCACACTACTATCAAACAGATGAGCATCCTATGTACTATCAAGAAGCCGACAAGGTTCCTTGGGGCTCGTTTGACATGATGCGCGCTAGTGACTATCGCAAGGTCCAAAATGTCGCAACATTTGCCCAGGAACACGGTGGTGTTATCTGGTGGCTAAGCGACTGGAGCGTCTACGGAAAACCCGACCTACCCGTCAGCGGTAAATGGAAAGTCATCGAAGAGTTACACGCGCCCGCTCTTCCCAATGACAAATCAGGACTTCGTGCTGCCAAGATACAACTTGAACCTTAGCGTGGCAGAAGTGAGCGTATGACGGGAAGTCGGATGAATAAGGTGACGGCTGCGACTGCGATAATACCATAGAGAGTATTTGCGAGAATACCACTAGATGGTGGCAGGAAGAAGTTGATAGCACAAATAATCAATCCGTGAACGAGGTAGGCGCTGAGAGAATGGGTGCCTATGTACGCTAGCACGCCATGTGTTGAACGAGGAATAGCTGCGCTAAAACGCGAAAACAGCATTGCGAACATAACAAACCAAAGTAATGCTAGGATAACACGAGCAGGTGAAAAAGATTCGATGGCAAAGAGCTGTGCTATAGGCTCGTTTATTGATGTTGGTAGGAGTGAGTGAAAGTTTACGAAAACGATTGAAATCATGAGCGTAGAACATCCTGCAACATACAGTAGAATACTCCATGCCCGTCTTTGTTCGCTCAATAATGTTTTCCACCATTTTTTTATTGACTCAAAATAAAATCCAGCAATGCTTGGTACAAAGAATATAATTTGCCATTTTAACCACTCAATTTCTGTTATTTGACCAAAAATATAGAGTAAAATTGTTAGTCCGCAAACAAGCCAAGGAAGGCGACGACGTAGCAGCCCGACCATAATAACTGAGGCAAGCAAAAATATTGTATACAGTGCTAAGAAATGAACCCAAGTATGGGGGTGGGAGAGATTAACTGTCTGTTCTAGGACAATATTCCAGTTCCGTTTTGTCTCAGTGCCAATGGGGGTGTAGGGCATAGACGGTACCTTGTCGGACCACTCGATATAGATATACAGTAGACTGGCAGCAATCATAGAGAGGTAGAGAACCGCAGCCCTTGAAATAAGCTTTAGCGCAACGGTAAGGTATGAAAGTTTTAACCCCTTGAATCCACGAATATACCCGATGAGAAATCCACTGATAATAACAAATCCTTCTGCAGCGGTTACCCAAAGCGATGCTTCGCCGGTCACCAATGAAAACGCGCTTGGATAGCGCCACAGGTGATCGAGGATAATGACGATGACGAAGTAGCCACGTAAGTAGTCGAGTGCGACTAACCTCCCAGACTTCTGTGATACTGAATTAGCCATCTCATCATTATAACAAAGGTGCTATAACCAAACAGATTTGGCTGAAAATAGAGCAAACACTATCGCGGGCGGTTGATTGCAATACGTCGTGCCTCAGATGCAAAACGGTCATCGATGACAGATGGAGAAAACGAGCCAAACCTGCGGCAGGCAGCTTTTTCGATGAGCCAATCAGCGACAGCGGGGTTTTTTGGCAGCAGCGAACCGTGTAAATACGTACCGATAACATTTTTATAGCGCGCACCTTCAAGTGCATCCTGTCCGTTGTTGCCAGCACCTTTACGAACAGTACCGAGCGGTTGAGCCAAAGGACCTAGTGTGGTTTTTCCGCTATGGTTTTCATACCCAACGATGTCGCCAAACTCGTCACTCGAAGTAATAATATTACCAATCATTCGTTCGTCTCCACCTACCGTCTCGATATCGAGCAGTCCTATGCCCTTGATGATCACTCCTTCACGCGTTTTGAAAAAGTGCCCAAAAAGTTGGTAGAGGCCGCAGATCATAAGCATGGGTACGTTATCATCTGCGAGCCGAATCAGCTCTGGCCCAACTGATCTCAGATCATCGCCGATTGCAGCTTGTCCGCTATCTTGCCCGCCACCACCAACGATGATGTCAACTTCTTCGGGAAATGTGTCACCGGGGTTATAGGCGACAAGTTTAGCATCATAGCCATGCCATTCAATTCGACGCTTAAGGGTAAGTGTGTTTCCCCAGTCCCCGTATATGTTCATGTTTTTTGGGTAAAGTTGGACGATGACAAGCGTACCTTTACTCATAAAACCTTCTCCACGGCAGTGCGTTTTGCTAGTTCTCTTCGGAGCGAGAGCATCGCTGTATAGGTGCAGTAAATGCGTTTTGGTAAGGTCTTGTGATTTGCGAGAAATGCATCGAGCGCGAGCGCAAGATTTGGTTCAACCCGCGACGGCTCTACCTCATCGTATTGGAGCCGAAGCGCCATGTCGTAGGCGCGGATACCACTAACCATCGCGACTCCATGCTGCCTGAGGCTATCAAAGTCAACATCCCACAGCCAGCTCATATCGCGTCCGTCCGCGTAATTATCGTTTACGGCGATCATAGTCTTGTAGCCATTTGGATCAAATGACGAAAGGCTTAGCCGAAACCCTCCGGGGTTCTTTACGAGTACCAATTCACACTCTGTCCCGTCTACAAAGACACTTTCGCCACGTCCAAACGCTGGCAGGACGTGCTCCAACGAGCTCAACATCGCTTTTTCATTCAGCGATGTACCCATTACGCTCCGTACAAGCGCGATAGCGGCAACTGAGTTCAGGACATTGTAG
The DNA here is from genome assembly GCA_049288955.1 of Saccharimonas aalborgensis (SeqCode). Classification (GTDB taxonomy): domain Bacteria; phylum Patescibacteriota; class Saccharimonadia; order Saccharimonadales; family Saccharimonadaceae; genus Saccharimonas; species Saccharimonas aalborgensis_A. Next base: position 27,110 of record JBAQIS010000006.1, on the reverse strand, counting down.
ATTCCTTTTAGTTTGAGCGTGACTGTCCGCTCTTGTCCTGCATAGGCAATTGTCGCTATTTGCTTGTCGACTTTCAAGAGACAGGTATCATCTAACTGGAGATGGGAACCAGCATGAGTAGAATCGTGGCGTAATGCATCATCAGAAGGAAAAAGGTGTGATAGCGACGGGCTTACCCCATAGGTTGTGATGGGGACGACAAGGTCTTTTCTGAACGTCTCGCTAGCGAGACGAGGATCATCACGGTTGAGCACAATACCGCGAGTCGTTCTTTGAGCAATCTGCTTTAGTAATTGTGCGGTGCTATCGATTTCGCCGAAACGGTCAAGCTGGTCTCGCATCACATTTAATAGTAGGCAGTATTCTGGTGCGATGGAATCAACGAATCGAACAGCGTGTGCTTCGTCGAGTTCTAATACGGCAATATCGGCGGATAATCTTCCTCGATGATCTACTTCGGGCAGGAGAGCCGCTGCGACGCCCCTCATGAAATTACTGCCGGTACGGTTGGTAAACACGCGCAGACCTTGACTTTCGAGGAGCTCCACCACCATTTTTGTCGTCGTCGTTTTTCCGTTTGTGCCGCTCACGAGCACAACACCCATCGGTAGTTGAGCAAGGGTTCGGCGAATGAACGTCGGATCGATCTTTTCCATGAAGAGTCCAGGGAGCGCCGAACCACCCCCCCGAAGTCGAGCAAGTCGCTGGACTCCTTTTCCCAGGAAGGTGACAAGTGGAGTAGACATAGGTTCATTATAGCCTAAGCTACCAGATTACGGTACAATGAGGATATGCTTATGGTGAGCTTTCTCACATGGTGGTACGGGGCTGGGTGGAAGCAGCAGCTTCTTTTGTTGCGAGAACGAATTGCCAGTACCTATGATTATTTTTCGATTGATCTTTTGGTCCGCACCTTATTCTCGCCGTTCCGGCAGATTTCAGCAGGCTCAATACGCGGTCCGCTTGGCGTACAAATTCGTGCTTGGTTTGATCGCCTCCTGTCACGTACCATTGGCGCCTTTGTACGCCTCGTCATGATTGTTGTTGGTGCAATTGCACTTCTAATAACAGTGCTACTCGGGATTATATTGATGCTGATATGGTCGATCGTCCCACTGTTACCGGCAATTGGGGTTGTGATGACACTCGCGGGGTGGATTCCATGGAAGACTTAACATTTGACTATTACCACTCGCGTGCCGCTGAAGCGCGCCTTAGGGTGCGGCTCGAAGGTGCGCCCATCATCACTATCATGGTCATCGGAGCCATGCTCTTTGCCCTTGGTGTATTACTTCTATTTCTCGCGTCTCCGCTAGGATGGACGTGCATTGGTTTGGTAGCCGTGCCAGCCATGCTAGTTTGGTGGTATCTTCACGGTCTCCGTCATATTCCCTCAGCACACCACGGGGGAGTAGAAGCCTGGCTTTCCTCTGATATCTTGGGTCGTCTCCCAAAACGTCCCACCCCTTTTGATATAGCGACGGCGGTGGGCCAAGTCAACAGCGGCCTTTTTATGGGAGTACGCCTCGGACTGACGCCAAGGTTGCTTCAGCAGATTGCCTCAAAAGAAGAGAAGGATACCGCTGAATTTTGGAAGCAAGCAGAGTCAGTGAGAAAACAAAACGGTATTGATCACCTGAGTGGCAGCGTACTTGCGGTAGCCTTGATAAGATCGTTCCCGGCGTACCAGGATATTCTTGCACAGATTCATCTCGATGACGAGGATCTCGATGATGGCGTACGCTGGCAAGATCATTTGCGCAAACTGGTCCAGAAGCATTCACGCGCAAGGCGAACGGGCGGCATCGGACGAGACTGGACGTTTGGCTATATTCCACTACTTACAAAGTTTGGGCAGAATATCAGTGAGCAAATAGGAAACGGCAGTGGACTATTGACAGTTGACATCGACTCTCATACGCGGGCTATCGATCAGCTTATAGAAACATTTGGCACGGGCGGTCGACAAAATGCAGCACTTGTCGGCGTTGCTGGGGCAGGAAAAACAACTATCATTCACGCTTTTGCCGAACGGCTGCTCGATGCGTCGGCGAAACTGCCAGATACCCTCAAGTTTAGACAGGTATTTATCCTTGATTCGGCTTCGTTGATAGCGGCAGCTCCGGGGAGGGGCGAGCTAGAAAGCCTTATCATGCGTGTTCTTGGTGAGGCTTATAGCGCAAAAAACATTATTGTCTGCCTCGATAACGCACAGTTATTTTTTGAGGAGGGTATGGGATCGGTTGATCTTACAAATGTCTTGTTACCGATCCTCGATGCAGGACGTCTGCGGGTGATATTGTCGATGGATGAGCAGCGATTCCTGAAGATAGGCCAGCGAAATCCCTCACTTATCAATGCTCTCAATCGAATTAACGTTGAACCTGCCGATGAGGACGAAACACTTGTCGTTATGCAGGAGCAACTAATACTTACGGAGATACAGCGTAATGTCACGTATATGTACCAGGCATTGAAAGAGGCATATCGACTGAGCGAGCGCTATGTACACGATCTCGCCATGCCTGGTCGCGCTCTCAAGCTACTAGAATCCGCTGCGGCATATAGTGAATCAGGTATCGTAACCATCAACTCGGTCCAGCAAGCCATCGAAAAAACTATCGGTGTAAAGATAAGCGTAGCAAGTGATACGGAAGATCGAGAGCGATTGCTAAACATGGAGACCCTCATCCATGAGCGTATGGTGAATCAATCACGTGCTGTGTCTGTAGTAAGCGATGCATTGAGGCGAGCGAGAGCGGGTGTGCGTAATCAAAACAGACCCATTGGAACATTCTTGTTTTTGGGACCAACCGGAGTTGGCAAAACTGAGTTGAGCAAAGCCCTGGCGGCAGTGTATTTCAATGGCGAGGAGCGGATGATTCGAATTGATCTCAATGAATATGTCAGAGCCGAAGACGTTAGCCGATTGATCGCCGACGGCGCCGATGATCCGAGCAGTCTTACCGCAGAAGTCATGAAACAGCCATTTAGCGTCGTTTTACTTGACGAGATCGAAAAAGCTGCGCCCGAAGTACTCACGACATTACTACAGCTACTTGATGAAGGAATACTCCGTGACATCAAGAATCGCGAGGTGAGCTTCCGCGATGCCATCATCATTGCTACTAGCAACGCAGGAGCAGAGCGCATTAGGGAATATATTGGGCGTGGCTATCAACTTGAGCAGTTTGAAGAACAACTTATCGATGAGCTAATAAATACGCGACAGTTTCGGCCTGAGTTTCTCAACCGTTTCGATGAGATCGTCGTATTTCGACCGTTCACAAAAGACGAGTTGCTCCAAGTATTTGACCTCATCCTCGCAAACGTAAATAAAACACTTGCCTTACAAAAAATAAGCGTTGAAGTGAGTGATGAGGCAAAACGATTTCTGGTGGAAAAAGGATACGATCCCCGTCTTGGGGCCCGACCGATGCGCCGAGTTGTTCAAAAGGCCGTAGAGAGTACTGTCGCCAAGCAAATGTTGAGTGGTTTGGTCGGACCGGGGAGCACCATTAGCCTCTCTCTCAGTCAGGTTGAAGAGGTATTTCGGTCAGAAAACGAAGTGATTGCGATGCGGGGAGAGTCTCAAGCCGAAACGCAAGGCGAGAAAGAATGACGTTGCTTACAGAATTCCGACGTCAGGCAGCTCTGATTGCCGCACTTAGCGTGCTTGTTGCGGCCGGATTTCTTCATCTAGCTGGCCGTGCTGCGCTCGGTGAAGCGGCAATTACATGGTATAGTCTAGGGGTAGCGCTCGTTCTCGCCGTGGGAATGATAAGAGACATCATGGCAGGTCGCTATGGTGTAGATATTCTTGCTGTCATGGCGATCGTGAGTACTCTTATGGTCGGTGAGTATTGGGCAACTATCGTTATTGTTATTATGATGGTCGGCGGAGAGGCGCTTGAGTCCTTTGCGAACGCCAGAGCTCGAAGTGAACTATCGGCATTGATTACTCGAGCGCCTACGGTCGCGCACAAACAAATGGTTGATGGTTCAACCGGTGATGTCGCAGTCACGACTGTCCAGCCCAATGATACGATTGTAGTGCGTCCAGGCGAGGTTGTTCCGGTCGATGGAGTTATTGTATCGGGGAACTCAATGCTTGATGAGTCGTCTATCACTGGCGAAAGTGAGCCCGTTGCTATGGGAAAGGGAGAGAACGTGCTGAGCGGTTCAGTAAATGGCGAATCACCTATCACTATTAAGGTCGAGCGGAGTGCGAGCGATAGTCAGTATGCACAGATCGTAGCGCTAGTGCAAGCGGCTAGCGAATCAAAGGCTCCTTTCGTACGGCTCGCCGATAGGTATGCCGTTCCCTTCACCTTTGCCGCTATTGGGATCGCCTTGATTGCTTGGATGCTATCGGGAGATGCCCGCCGTTTTGCAGAAGTTTTGGTAGTCGCAACACCCTGTCCACTGCTCCTTGCGGCACCGGTTGCCTTCATTAGTGGCATGAGCAGGGCCGCCAAACAAGGAATAATTATGAAGAATGGTAGCAGTATTGAGCGGCTGAGTACAGTTCGATCTGCGGCATTTGACAAAACCGGTACATTGACAAAAGGTGAGCTAGAGTTGGTAGAAATCATTCCGCAGAAAACAACAAACAAAGAGGAGGTGCTGGCGATCGCGGCAAGTGCTGAACAACAGTCCGGCCACGTCACAGCACGCGCCATACAAATGGAAGCAACACGTTGTTTGGTCGAAATCAGATCGGCAACTGGTATCTCAGAGGTAAGCGGCGGCGGGATTTTGTGCACCATTGGTCATCGAAAGATTGTGGTTGGTAGGCGTAACTTCCTAGTAGAGCATGGCGTGCCGGCAAGTTCATTACCAGAATATCCAGGTACGGCGACTTATGTTGCTCGCAGCAATAAGCTCCTCGGAGTAATTATCTATAAGGATACAGTGAGGCAGGATGCTGCTGAGACGCTGCGTCAATTAAGGCAGCTTGGTGTTAAGCACGTGGTGATGTTGACGGGGGATCACTCAGAAACGGCAAACGCTATTGCAGCTGAACTAGGAATGACCGACGTACGAGCGGATTGTCTACCCAAGGATAAGGTTGCCGCTGTAAGAGATTTTGAGCCTCGGCCGATTATGATGACAGGAGATGGCGTCAATGATGCACCGGTACTGGCGGCGAGTGATGTCGGTATCGCGATGGGTGCACGGGGGGCAACCGCGGCGAGTGAATCAGCAGATGTCGTCATCATGGTCGACCAATTATCGCGTCTCGTTAGCGCAATAAAAATTGCACGTCATACCGTATCAGTTGCCAAGAGAAGTGTATTGATTGGTATTGGCCTCAGCATCTTTTTGATGCTATTGGCGGCAACTGGGAGGATACCCGCTGTCGTCGGAGCATCTCTTCAGGAAGTCGTCGATGTAATTGTCATCCTGTATGCACTACGGGCACGTGCCGGCTCGCTAAATATCAGGGGGATGGTATAATCGTACCAATAGGCAGGAGATAGATTTACTGTGGCGCGATGGGATGAGATTGTCAGCACTGGTGATGTAGAGGATAGGAGGGGGGTATCGTCTGGTTTGTTGCTGGGCGGTGGAGGTGGTCTCGTCGCCCTACTCCTCACACTTGGTCTCAACTATATGGGGCTTAACGTGTCTCAGTCGACAGTGGAATCTGCTATTAGCACTGTCCAAACAATGAGAGCTGGTCAAGCAAAGCAGACAACCCAACCCGAGCAGTTTAGAGGAAACGATAGCTACGAAGTGTTTACGCGCAAGGTGCTGGGTTCGACAAATGATGTGTGGAGTGGGCTATTCTCCCAAAATAATTCGACCTACAAAAAACCGAGACTAGTGCTGTTTCGCCAGGCGACTCAGTCTGGGTGTGGAATAGCGACAACCGATATGGGGCCACATTTTTGTCCGCAAGATCAAACAATCTATCTTGATGAGACATTTTTTGATGAATTACGCACGCGGTTTGGAGCCGATACCGGTGACGTGGCGCAGGCGTATGTGATCGCCCATGAGGTTGGCCATAATGTTCAAAGCCAACTCGGCGTCTTTAATACCAAGGCATCAAAGACCCGTAGTGGTAGTATCGATGTCGAATTACAAGCCGATTGTTACGCTGGTATATGGGCCTATTCACAAGCGAAAAATGGCATCTTTGAGAATGGAGAAATTGATCAAGCCATCAGCGCGGCTTCTGCGGTTGGCGATGATCACATTCAAAAAGTTGAGGGTGTACAAATCAACCCCGAGACGTGGACACATGGCAGCAGTACAGAACGCGTCAACGCCTTCAAAAAAGGTTACACGAGTGGTCAACCCTCTCAATGCACGAATCTACAGTAGGCAAAATTACTCGTTATTGTCGTCAAGATTGACTTTGATGGTGACGTAGGTAGGAGCTTCGTTTGCGTGCTGGATGAGTGGCGCTTTACTGTCGACATCTCCGTAGACAATTGAATTGTGAATAGTACCACTCATCGTGCTAACGCGTAGGTAGTTGCCTTTTGCATTTTTATATTCTTGGGTGGGGTTAATAGAACCCTCATACTCAGTTTGTATGTAGGTGAAGCCAGCATTTTCAACCTTTTTTCTCAGATCACTCGCCGTATTTGTCGGCGTATCGTTGTGTCCATATTCGACGGTAGATGCGAATGTCCTGCCCTTGTCCCAGCTATAGACACGCTTGTCGCCAAATAAGTCGCTTCGGACGGCTCGATAGGAGCTATCGAGGCCAAGACTATCATAAATTGCAGTGATTTGATTGAGGCGGTCAGTGTGTTGTTTTGAAATAACCAGACGATCAATCAAATAAATGCTCATAGCAAGTGTCGAAAACAATACAAATACCAATATGACATACACCAAGAGGCTGCGTCGCAAGACAAAATGCGTTGGTGTTGTCTGGACATGCTTCTTTGGATGAAGAGATTTTTTTCTAACCATAAGCATAGTGTATCACAAAATCATGGTACCCCGCACGGGAGTCGAACCTGCAACCTTTGGTACCGGAAACCAATGCTCTATCCAGTTGAGCTAACGGGGCGTAGACAATTTTTTGTGGTACCCCGGGCAGGGGTCGAACCTGCGACCTTAGGCTTAGAAGTCCTCTGCTCTATCCAACTGAGCTACCGGGGCAAAAATGCTCAAAATCTGACAAAGATTGATCATCACCAGTTGGATAGAGCAAGTTGCACTATCTTTGCTGATGGCTCCCCAACTGAGCTATCGGGGCATAGGGTCATTATAACAAAAGAAAGCACATATCGTGAGATACATACTTTCTTTGGGGCGAATGATGGGGGTCGGTCACCTTGGGCGACCCCGCAAGTCAGTCAAATGAACAGAGCTCATTTGTGACATTGCCTTGCGGATTGCCGACGGGCAATCCTCACCCACGGCCTTGGGGCGTGAGTCCGTACCCACCTAATGTCACGCGCCCAAATAAAACACCCAGGACAAGCCCGGGTATTTTACTTGGGGCGAATGATGGGGGTCGAACCCACGGCCTCCGGAGCCACAATCCAGCGCTCTAACCGACTGAGCTACATCCGCCATATCTATATGCAGCGGTTGCTATTGTAGCAAAGAAACCCAGTTTTGTCATCTGTTATGTTTCTAGGCAAAGGGATTGTATTTTCGAGACGTTGGTTCAATGAAACTCTGACGTTGATAGGGGAGTTTTGCGGGAGCGGCGGGTGGTTTTGTTGCATTAAATCCTTGGCGAGCTGGTCTGACGATATCGATGCGGCTACTCTGCGGGGTCACCTGTTTTGGGAGTGGTCGCTCGCTGTATTGATCGTTCGACACCGTTTGTTCAAGAGATTGTTCTTGGGCAGAAACCTTTTTGTCGTGAGCTTCCGAGCGATATGTATGCAGTATACCCGCATCTCTATAGCTTCGAATGTGTTGACGATTCTTGTTGATCGCCTGTCTTTCGTTGAAAGTAAGATTGCGAGTAGTTCCAAAAGATTCCTGGGCAGAAGAGGTATCTGCCATCGTATTGCTATGAAAATGAGAGCTATCGTCTGATCCTAGAAATGATGCAAACCGTACCATGTCTTTATTATACGACACTCGACTGGTATACTGAGTACTGTTGCGAGTGTCGTACAGTGGCTAGTATGCAAGCCTTCCAAGCTCGAGACGCGAGTTCGATTCTCGCCACTCGCACCATGATAAGCACCGGACATGTCGTCCGGTTTTTATGTGCCTATTCCCAAATTGTTTCGATTTCAGCACCAATTTTATTCAGACGGTTTGCAATATCTTCATAGCCGCGGTTTATGCTATACACATCACGTAGCACAGATTTTCCAGGGGCGGCAAGCATGGCGAGTAATATGACAACGCTCGGACGAAGTGCAGCCGGAGCGGTGATATCAGCAGGTTTCCATTTGGTGGGACCAGCGATGTAGACACGGTGGGGGTCAACCATCTCGATCACTGCGTTGAGTTTACTGAGCTCGGTGAAGTAAATAGCGCGGTTTTCATATGTCCAGTCATGGACAAGTGTTCGGCCCTCTGCCACAGTTGCGCATAAGCCAAGAAATGGAAGATTGTCGATGTTTATACCCGGGAATGGCATGCAGTGCATTTTATCTTTTGGAGCATGTAAGACTGATTTTTTGAGTGATACGTCGACAAGTCGTGTGTGTCCATTTCGAGCGGGATACTCTTCGGTAGTAGAGAAGTTTAACCCCATCCCCCCTAACATTGCTAGTTCAAGTTCCATAAACTCGATCGGGACGCGTTTAATAGTTATTTCTGAGTTTGTGACGACACCTGCAGCGACGAAGCTCATAGCTTCAATCGGATCCTCAGAAGGGTAGTACTCAACTGCTTTATTAATAGATTTTAGGCCACGAATCTTTAAGACAGTAGTACCGATCCCATCGATTTTGACACCAAGTTTCTGAAGGAAAAAGCATACATCTTGCACCATATAGTTAGGACTTGCATTCCGGATAGTCACCTCCCCATTGTAAAGGGCTGCGGCCATAATGACATTTTCCGTGACAGTGTCACCACGCTCGGTGAGGACGATCGTTTTTCCCACCTCCCTTTTATGTGTCGTGGCGAGGTACGCATCAGAAGTGGCGACGACATGGAGGCCGAATGGTGCCAGTCCGGTCATGTGTGGCTCGACAGTCCTGGTCCCAATGCTGCACCCGCCAGCAAATGGTAGACTAAAGTGCGAATACTGATGAAGGAGTGGGCCGAGAAACATGATAACAGTACGCGTTCTTTTGGCTGCCTCTACATCCATGTTTTCGAGCTTGAGTCGCTTCGGCGGTGTAACTTCAAGATCGTTATTCTCGAGCCAACGACACTTTACTCCAATACTCTCTAAGACTTCAATGATACGGTTGACTTCTTCGATGCGCGCAACTCGACGTAGGGTAGTCTTGCCTTTATTGAGCAGTGTGGCACACAGGAGAGCCACCGCAGCATTCTTGCTGGTTTTTACCTCTATCGTACCCTTTAGTGTGTGGCCACCCGTAATATAAAAATTCGTTTTCCCTGAATTATTGATGCGCACAATTTCGCTTGAAAGTACTTCGCCAATCCGTGCAATCATCTCAAGACTGATATTTTGCCCACCTTTTTCTATCCGGTTGATGGCACTTTGGCTGGTGCCCAGTTCCGTGGCTAATTCTGCTTGTGTCAAACCTCTCGCTTGGCGAGTTTCCTGGATAAGCTTACCGATATTCCGGAGATATTTTGCGGTACCCATGTCATCAGCATATATCACACATGATATATATACAATAGTGATACAATATAGGCATGATCTAGCAACAAATCTCTTCAAATAACATCAATCTAAAGGGAGATAAACCAATGCAAGATGATATTGTTGCCGCACTTATTGCCGCAGAGGAACAGCGCCAAAAGGACGGACTCGAACTTATACCTAGTGAAAATTACGTCAGCCAAGATGTGTTACAGGCAATGGGGAGCGTGTTCACAAATAAATACTCGGAAGGGTATCCGGGTAAGCGATATTATGGCGGCCAGGAGTATACCGACAAAGTTGAATTGCTTGCTATCGAGAGGGCGAAAAAATTGTTTGGTGCTGACCATGCAAATGTCCAACCACACAGCGGCGCACAGGCAAACGAAGCCGTGTATTTCGCGTGGTTAGAGCCCGGCGATACCGTCCTGGCTATGGATTTGAGCCATGGGGGACACCTGACCCACGGAGCTGCTGTCACTCGGAGTGCCAAGCAGTACAACTTTGTCCGCTATAAGATGAAAAATGTAGAAACTGGCGAAATTGATTATGATGAGTTGCGCCGTCTTGCACGTGAGCATAAGCCAAAACTGATTATGGCTGGTTTTAGCGCGTATCCACGAGAACTAGATTATGCGAAGTTTGCAGAGATTGGGGCTGAAGTTGGTGCCTTGATGGTGGCGGACATGTCGCACATTGCTGGCTTGATTGTCGGAGGAGTCGCAAAAAACCCATTTGACTATGGCTTTCACGTAATTACAACGACTACTCACAAAACACTGCGTGGTCCGCGCGGCGGGATGATTTTGAGCCGTGGTGTGGTAGGCAATCCTCTGCGTGCACCCGAAAAAACGATCGAAAATATTCCGACATTGATTGATCGGGCGGTGTTTCCAGGTACTCAGGGCGGCCCTCTCATGCACGTAATTGCGGCCAAAGCAGTCGCATTTGGTGAAGCACTTCGTCCGGAGTTTCGTGATTATGCGGCGCAGATCGTGAAGAATGCGGCGGTACTTGCAAGTGAGCTTCAAGCGCGCGGTTTCAAATTAGTCACAGGTGGCACGAGTAACCACCTAATTTTGGCTGATGTATATAAAAGTTTTGGTGTCGATGGAGGCGTTGTCGAGGAAGCTCTCGACAAGATCGGACTAACACTCAATAAAAATGCCGTACCAGATGACCCGCTGCCGCCGTTTCGTCCTAGCGGTATCAGACTTGGTACACCCGCAATGACAACAAGAGGGTTGAAGGAAAACCACATGTCACAGATCGCAGAGTGGATGAAGCAAGCGGTCGAAAGTCGAGACGACGAAACGGCACTTGCGCATATGCGTGAGGAAGTAAAAGCATTCCTTGTCCAATTCAACTAGATTACGCTTTGTATTGGCGAGCTCCTTTCGTACAATAACAGTAGTTATGAAGAGAGTTTTTACTAAACCTAGTCAAATAAGACGGGGCTCTGGTCTATTGCTGGTTGCTGTCAGTGTGGCCGCGTTGTTTGTTTCGCAAGTTCCCGCAAGTGCTAACAGGGTTATGACAAACTGGGTCACGTCGCCACAAATTTCTCACGAGTATATGACCGAGCAGCAGACAGAGCCATGCATCAAGTCAATATGGTCTATTGAAACAGATCCACATCAACAGTATCCAGACCCTACCGAGAGTGATCCACACGAGATGTGTGTGTATCATGGAAATGGCTATGTATACGCACATTACGGAAGGCATTATGGTGTAAATCCTATTATATAGTGAAGCGGGGCTTGCTGTAGCCATCGGAGAAAATATTTCAAGGGGCATATTGACACCAGTAAATATCTAAATGTCGACGTCGTCTATCAAACGAGGTATAGGGACATGTTATTTACCGGTTGGTCAGAAACATATTCTGGAAAATATGTGTTCCGAATCAAAGACTTTCCTAGCAGGCTAGTATATGATCATGACTACCGTTCGTATACTATGACTGGTCAGGTTGATAGGCTTGCTTTTGATTTCTCGGGCGGACGACCGGCAGAATACGGGTTCGGTATTTCCAAAAACGGACGTTGGCTCATTGTCGCCGGAACAGATATTGCAGTTCGTTATGACCTTGATAATGATACTCAGCAACAGGTTGGCAGAAAAGTATTTTTCCGGGCTGATATGTGGCCTAACCCAATAATAAACGGACTCATATCAAACGATGGACTAACTATGGGTCTTGCGGGATCGCCAACAGGGTTTTGGCTTATTGAAGCAAATAAAAACTGCTTAACCATTACTTCGCCACCCATCTCTCAAGGAGATGAGCTTTCTTCTCAGTGTCCAACGCGTAGTTTTAACAGTGAACTTTCTGGTCTTTTTCAGCCGAAATATCCTGGTCAGCTATGGGCATATACTCAACTTTCTATATCAAATGATAAGTCTGCTATCACGTATAACGACACAAACGTCTGGCACCGGATTTCCTATCAACCACAGCCTGTCCTACAGTACCTTGCATTAGGCGATTCTTTCTCAAGCGGTGAGGGCGATCTCAATGATGGGAATTACATCGAAGTTACAAATATATTTGGTGATTATTCTGCAAATATCCCCAGGGAAAACTGTCATATCAGTAAAAATTCCTACCCTATGTTGCTCACTGTGGGAATGTCATTTGTGTATACTCAAGATAGCCAGTCAGTTGCATGTTCCGGGGCGGTTATACGTGATGTTTGGTCCGAAGATCCATCAAACGACGTCTTACCAGAATATATGGGCCAATCCACCAATGCCGCTGCATGGTCATTAAAGCCAAAACCTAGGTTGGAGGGAATAGCAAATGCTACGCAGCTTCAAGCGTCGGCGTACAGCACATATACACAAGGAAGGATTCAGCAGATTAACTTTGTTCATAGTGTTAAACCTGCAGTACTAACGGTGTCGATCGGTGGAAACGATGCGGGTTTTGCTCCGGCACTCACGACATGCATTCTAGAGAGCATCCAGTCGTCAGCCCTGGCTGCTGCAGGAGGTTGCCATCTAGCAACAGATGAGGGGAAAGCTGCGGTTGCAAAAGATATCTCCAATCTTTATCCGCGCCTCAAAGCCACGTATCGTCAATTGCAAGCCGCCTCACCAAACACGAAGATATATGCCATTGGTTACCCAACATTTATAGACGATCAACCCATTAGTTGTGGGAGTGAACTCATTGTTGGATCGATGACGCGTGATGACCGAGTCGCAATAAATCAGTTCGTCATGTATTTGAATGCCGTGATCAAGAGTGCTGCGCATGATGCAAACATCACCTATATTGATGTATCTAATGCGATAGGGGCAAGCAGGTTATGTTGAGATGGGACTGCGGTCAATGGAGTGAATGCAATCATCATCAAAGGAATCATGACCGAATATATGAAGGATAAAGTACACGCAGATGAAAATATAAAGAAGTATGGTGAGATATTGGGTACATTACACAACACCGCCGACTTTAGTTTTTTGAGCAAGTACGAGTCAGAACGAATGGGCCAACAACTTGCGCCGTTTTTTGTTAGCCCAACAACTGCGCTGACAAACCGCCTCCAGGAAATCCTCCATCCAAATGCGAAGGGGCACCAACTCATGTACGATCAGATGGTTGCAGGACTTGGCAGTGACCTACTCTATAGCTCCTCGTGTAATACGATAGTTATTTGCCCAGGTGGGTCAGATATGGGCGTGCCACGAGCAGGTGATTATATCACGGGCGTCGCCGACCTACCAGATGTTGTGTACGGACGAATAGGGCAGGGCTTGGGTGTTACGCACGTGGCGGCTAGTGGTCAGGCGGTAAACGACAGCTTGCAGCAAGATCAGCCAGGAAGCATTGTCTTGTTCGCTGAAACATACAATGAACTTGTCCCCGACTCGGTATCAGCGCCGGTAGTTAGTATCCACTCCCTGCCGTACGAGCTAGGCAGGATGACAAAAGAACCTAATGGAGATTATCGGCTTGAAATTGACCACCTATCTCCCCCATTGGCTGCTGGTTGGCATACGATTCATCTCAACGGAATGCTTGCTAGTGGAAAAGCTTATGATCTTTATCATGAGATATTTATCGAAGGTCCCGAGGGTGATTATGATGACGATGGTATCTTGGACGCCCAGGATACATGCGCGTTTGCAACACCTAGCGGTCGGGATGTAAACCGAAATGGTATCGATGACTCGTGTGATCTATCGGTTTTTGCAACCTTGCCACGGAATGACGAGCCGAGCAATAATGTTGTTCCGATGAAGCAATATCATGGGACTGAATGGGCTATCGACAGCGAGCAAGACAGTAGTACAACTGCTAGCGGTGTTATATCGAGAAACCTACCGATATCTCATGTTGCTGGTGTCCGGGATGGCAGGGACAGCCGTATAGGTATCACGCCGGACTCAACGAGTCGGGAAGGAATTTGGAGACTTCTTATATTGTTATTTGGCTTATCGGTACTCGTATATGTCGGTAAACGACTATCTGCTACGGACAAGTAGTAACATTACCGAGATTCTTGTCTACAAGTGCTGGCGTAGTAGCTGCATAGTCCCAGTAACGAACCTTTGCGCCATTGGTTGTACAGCGCTTGTAGGTAACAACACTACCGTTTGCTGCGGTAGTTGAGGTGACGTCTGTCGAACTCATACTATTAGGAGTATTAATCTTTGACTCAAGGCCAGCAGGAGATACACCAGCCGCACAGTATTGTAGGTTTCGGTTTTTTCGTACGAATTAACACTAGACTGACCGGAGGAACTTTTGGGTCTGCTTTGAATACCAGTATAGGCAAAGAGAATAATTACAGCTTGAGCTGCTATTATCAGCCAATCATTTCTTTTCAACTACATTTTTGTGCGACTGACGCATCCCTTTGCAATACTCAAAGGAATGCGTCAGTCGTGGAAATTGTTGGCGGGTCTAGTAAGGTCCACCAGAAAGGGCTGAACCGTAGGTAGTACAAGTATTGCCAATAGTTTTGGTTACCTTTGTATTGGCCGTAACAGATTGAGTTGGGTCGTAGTATGATACCCTTGCTCCTGCGCCAGACGGGGTGGTACATGGAAGGTATTCGACAGTATTGTTTGATGCAGGTGCAGTTCCTGCCGTAATTGCAGCAAACGTGATGCCTGAGCCCGACAGAGTAGAGTCAGACTGGTTATCAAATCCTAGTTTGTCGTTCGCTACAGTGTCTGCTGGTTGTATTGGGTATACTTGAACAACGGCGTTTGCAGCCTCAGCCTTTTTAATAACCGTGTTTGCGGCTCCCTGCCCAGCACTCGCTCGGGCACGATTTTGTATACCGTTATACGCAACAATAGTAATAGCTGCGAGAATAGCGATGACGACGATCACGATCAAGAGCTCGACGATGGTGAAACCACGATTCTTAATGTTGATGTTCTGAGTCATTTGTAGGTGCCCCCTAGTTGTAATAATTATCTTATATACCACATATGATACTACAAGAAATAAATAAACACAAGCTTTAATTATTTATTGAAAATGCGTACTGCTCAGATAGCGGCAGTATGATTGGCTGATTGTCCCATCAAACCATTAGATGCGTCGGTCGCAATGAGTTTTTACGTTGTACTATGCGATGGCTGCAGGTAACTCAAGAAGCAACGGTTTGTGTGCCGAACGCAAGCTCGACTAGATTTCGAGAGGTTCTTGTTCGATAAGGATACGAAAGGTATCACGAATTTTTCCGGCAATTTCGTCACGCGCGCTGGCGAGGTCTGCAAAACTCGTCGCAGATTCGTTGATGAGAACAAGTGCGTTTTTGTCGTGGACGCGAATACCGTGGAGCAACTGTCCTTTGAAGCCAGCCTGTTCGATAAGCCATCCTGTCGGTACTTTATAGCGACCGTCGGGCATATCATAGGTAGGGATATCGGGATACGTTTTACGCAAGTCGGTGAGCTGCCAGTCTTCGATGATAGCATTTTTGAAAAATGAACCGTTGTTTGGTTTTAGCTTTGGATCGGGTAATTTGTCCGTCCGAATGGCGAGCACGGCGTCTCTAATGACCTGGGGAGTATAGATAGTGATGGTGTGTTCATCGAGGTAGCGTTGAACAGCCTCATAAAAGGGTGGTTGCGGAGTGCTCTTGTAAAGGCGGAAAGTGACAGATGTGATGATGTAGCGACCCATTTCAGCATTACGAAAGATACTGTTGCGGTACGAGAAATGACAGTCTTCGTTCGAGAGAGAGACAAGCGTCTTTGTCTGGGTGTCATAGGCATCAAGCGACACGATCGTCTCGGCGACCTCCTGTCCGTAGGCCCCGACATTTTGTACGGGCGCGGCTCCAACTGTGCCCGGGATACCCGACAGAGCTTCGATGCCAATTAAGTGCATGTCGACGGTTTTTTTGACAAACTCGTCCCATTGTTCGCCCGCACCGACCTTGATAGAGACCTCAGATGGTGTCTCTGAGAGTATTTCTTGACCCATGATGCGGTTCCGGATGATGATACCATCGAAACCCTCATCGTGTACGATCGTATTGCTCCCGCCACCGAGAATATAAAATGGCAAATTTTGGGCGGCTGCCCTATTGGTGATGGCAATAATCTCGTCGATCGACCGCACGTCAGTCATAAAACGTGCATTGCCGCCCAGTCTCATGGTGACAAAATTTTTGAGCGGGATGTTGGTGTGGATTTCCATACAGTCTGATTATATCACTTGAGAATTGTGGTAGAATAAAGCAAGTGTATGCACCCGTAGCTCAGTGGATTAGAGCATCTGTCTTCGGAACAGAGGGTCGTAGGTTCGAATCCTTCCGGGTGTACCAAGAGAATAGACTCATCGTCGATGAGTCTATTCTCTTGGTAGCATTCTGCAAGAATGCGAGAACCGTCAAGGTTCGGCGTAGCGAAAAAAGAAACTCGTGCTCGCACGTGTCCCTTTTGAGCGAAGGAGCGCAGCGATATCCTTCCGGGTGCTCCCTCAGCAAGGGAGTTTTTTAGTAAACACGATCGTCGATTGTGCCAATGGCAGGAATAGGCGCCGAATGTTGATTGATCGCACTTAGGATGAGCATGGCGCAGAGTGTGAGTATCGTGATAACAACAAAATGAATAACGAACCAACTAAATAGCTGCTGTCTATTTATCCTCGACAGGTAGCTATAGGGGAATGCAAACATTGTCATAAAGAGTGCAGATAGGCTATACAGCGTCAAGACAATTTGCTCACCTATGCTCCACGACCAACTATTTCCGTGGAGTGATGCCAGACCGATAATGATAATGACGGTAATGATGGAGCCTGCTGCGCTGGCTGCAGAAACAGCCAAAAGATGGAGGCTTGTGAGGTATCGCTGCGGTGAAGAAGCCGATACTACTGCATGCTGAGTATCATGAGTGTGGTCGGAACTGACAGACTTGGGGTGACGTGAATGCCACATCCGTCGACCAACCCATGCGGCAGCAATTACGGCAACCAGCACGAGACACCAGACGATAATTTCGGTGAAATAGAGCATAAATGGAGTTGTGGCGTATACCCCCGAAATAGACATAATGTCACCTGGTAACAGTCTGCTCTGTACCCTAGTGTAGGCTCCACCCCGTCCAATCGTACCGATGAGAGAGTCGAGTGATTTACCCGTAGAGGACGTCGAGGCTCCGCTGTTGATTGTGGGTGTGCTTGAGGAATCTGTCGTCCGTTTTTGGGTAACATCTCTGGAGTAGAGTTCTTGGTCAAACACGATCGCAACATTAGTGTTGTCGATTAACTCATCAGTTTTGAGAGTTTTGAAGGTGTACGAAAAACGGCCAAACATGCTTTTGGCATAGCTATCGGTTGTGAATGTGACCAGAATTGCTCCCTGTTTGCCAGGTTTGATGGGATGAGCGAGTTTCAGTGTATAGGTCGTGCCTGACTTGTCATAAGTGAGTGGCTGGTAAGTGTAGGCAGATGTGTAGCGGTAACTTGGGGAGTAGTAATCGTAATAATTCGCGGATGATGAACTCAGGAAGTCCGTATCGTCACTATATGTGTCATCCGCAGGAAGAGATTCGGGACACGGCTCCTTGATACAACGAACAACAACTGGGTTCGACTTGACAAGGATCTGGTCCGTACTGAGGTTTTCTACTGATACGCCGTCTGGTAATGAGAACGTATAAGTATCACGATCGCTGGTCTTGTTGGCATTTTGAAACACCAGCTTTGCATACACAATTGCTCGACTGTCACTACGGAACCGGACCGTATAGAAATGCGTTTGACCATTAATGAGTGAGACGGCTTGTGAAGGAGAGCTTTGAACAAACGAACCAATAATAATTGCGACGAACAGTAAAAGTTTTTTTAACACGGCTACTCTCCTCACTAGCTATGTATAGAGTATAACCCTGAGCATCTTGAGATACAAGCCGAGAGGTAATATTTACAAATTGGCCTCTGTTTGCTATACTTTTCCGAGGTATGGGCCAGTAGCTCAGCTGGTTAGAGTGAGAACTGCCAGTGGCAGTTCGGAAACGAACCTTCCGATGACAGCTACGCTGTCAATCGCGAAGTTCGGGGGTCGCAGAATGTGACCCTGCCTCTTGCAAGCTCCGCTTGCTATATCGTTCATCGCATATTTCGGTATAATTAATATTATGGGCCAGTAGCTCAGCTGGTTAGAGCACCTGCCTCTTAAGCAGGGTGTCGAGAGTTCAAGTCTCTCCTGGCCCTCCATAAACGTTATACAAAACACTACTGCCAAGGATAATCCATGTTTTTCAAGAAAAAATCACCTAGTAATCACGCATTTGACACCGCTACGCTGTTTGCCCAGATCGGAGCTGAACTTTACGAAGGTATTGGTTTAGCTGATGGATCCTCGACTGTAACCGCATTGCTTGAGTTTGATGAACAGCAAAGGGTTAGTAATATAAAAAATCCCTTAGTTGATGGCACTCCGAAAATCCCGCCATTTGAAACGATTGAAGCTATAAATAATCTTGCCGCCCCCTTAGCAAGTCTTCCGGAGAACCAGAGGGTCAGAGCTTTAGAAATTGAAATCGAGAACGGTCAAGTCAATATTAACGCCAAATACCTCCACGATTAACACGATAGCGTCTACGCTACTCCTCCATAGAAAATCCACCCGCTATGGGGTGGTTTTCCTATAGAGTTGGCGGCGAAATTATGGTATGATAACCACTAGTAATGACAACCTTGAATCATATTGGTCAGCGGCTTGCTGCGAGTCTCTTGGCCGCAAAACAGTGGGAAACGGCGAACAACAGAGAGCTTCTCCATGCCCAAAAAGTGAATATTGTTGGTGCTGGGGGTGCTCTGACGGCAGCATACGAGCAACTCCGTAACGCTGCCGAAAACACAGAGGAGCATCTACTTCTCCAAAACGCCATAAAGCGATTCTATCGACAGCTGTTTGTGACTCGTGATGATGCGCTTATTCGAACGAGCGGAAATGAGCTTGCTGTCGAGCTGACACTCGCGGGCTACATCCCAAACGATAGTCTGCTCCGCTCACAGCTAGATACAATATCTGGGCTCGCGGTTGAGCATTATGAGGCCTATGAATTGCTCCAAAAGCGTCGCTCACTTGCCTCCGACAAAACCACAGGCTGGGTGCTGGATACGCTTGCGGTCCAAGTTGAGTCAATCCTTAACGATCATCGCCGCGATACAGCATTTATCGACTTCGCCTATTCATATCTCATGATGCTTATCCCGGAGGAGGCAATCACCAGTCGGATGAAGAGTGAGGACTATAGTGCTGCTCTCTATGCTGCAATTCACAAATCATTGCTCAAATCCGACACGGCCGTTATCCGCACCACATTACTCATGCGGTATGGAGTGAGCGTGAAGCATCTCGAGGAGTACGTGACATACAACAAACAAATTGACGACCTACTGGCGTCTCCACAAGTCGATACGCTGTTACATATCGTTGATCGCCAGGGTGCACCGCTACGCATCATTCGGCGCATGATCGAGGACAAGGCAGATTTTGCCGAGCTGCTGCCTCGACGCGAAGCATTTTTGGATGCCTTCGAAAAACAAGTCAATACTGAGTATTCGCGCATCGGTAAACGTATCAATCGTGCCATCATCCGCTCCGTTATTTTCCTGATCATTACTAAATTTCTCATCGGCATCGCCATTGAGGTTCCTTACGATATATGGGCTCATGGCAAGATCGGATGGCAGCCGCTTCTGATCAACTTACTATTCCCGCCATTTTACATGATTGCTCTGCGCCTGACACATACGCTTCCTGGCTTTGCCAATACTTCTGCGCTGATTGATCGCGCCGATACCATGCTCTATGGTGAGCGGGTAGTGCTCATGAAGAAGCAGTTGGCCGATCGCGGCTATGGACCTATATTCTCGGCGATATATGCGGTGTCGAGCTTGGTCATCTTTGGAGCAGTTATGTGGGTGCTACTTCTGCTAGGGTTCTCACTTGTTCATATCGCGATCTTCCTCGTATTTATCTCAGCAGCAAGCTTCTTAGGTTTTCGCCTTAGTCGCCTCATTAGAGAACTCGAAGTGGTCCGTAGCAGCAGCAATGGAATGACATTTGTACGTGACCTCATCTATCTGCCATTTGTAGTGGTGGGACGATGGATGAGTGACAAATATTCGAAGCTAAATATTGTCACTATCATTCTTGATATGTTGATAGAGCTACCGCTCAAAACTGTCCTTCGCCTTGTTCGTCAGTGGGGTGCCTTTATCGACGATCGAAAGGACCGTATCACGTAAGTGGCAAAAGAACTGAGCGGGATAGAGCTAGCCGGATATATTAAGGAGCGGCAAGCAAAACAGGTTAGGATGCTACGTCAAGCGCATGGCGTGATACCTCGTTTGGTAATCATAAAAAGTGTGATGGCGGGGGAGGTCATCAACACCTATGTACGAATGAAGATGCGCTATGCGGCTGATATTCTGATTGAAGTGACCGTGGTTGAATGCTCGCAAGAGGAAATGGTACAGGCGATTCGCGACGCAAATAACGATCCGCTAGTACACGGCATTGTGGTGCAGCTACCGATAGATCGACCGGAACAGACAGACGAAATTGTCTCGTTAATTGATCCCCATAAAGATGTCGACGGCTTGGGCCCGAAGGCTGAGTTTGTCAGTGCGACAGCCGAGGCGATTGATTGGTTGCTCGCTGGCTACAACATTGAATTGTCAGATAAGCATATCGCACTCATAGGGCATGGCAAGCTTGTCGGTCGTCCGCTGGACACGCTGTGGCGGTCCAGAGGCTATGATGTTACTATTATCAATTCAGATTCACCTGATCAAAAAAAGCTACTGCGCAGGAGTAATGTCATCGTAGCGGCGACAGGAGTGCCTAGAATCCTGACGACTGATATGGTATCGGCAGGCACAATCATCATCGATGCAGGCACGGCGAGTGAGAGTGGTGTGATCGTCGGCGATGTAGACCCCGAACTACGCAATCGGACTGATATCGATATCACTCCCGAAAAGGGCGGTGTTGGTCCGCTGACGATCGTCCTCATGTTTGATCATGTGATCCGAGCTGCCCTTGCACAAGTGGCAGCTCGTGGGGATTAGGCAGAAGCAGCGAGCGCGTCTTTGACTCGCTCGACAACCTGACTTGGCGTGAGCTCTGCCTTGACGATATAGCTATGGATGCCCAGTGAGCGTAGGTTTTTTGGAGCCTCTTCTTCGCCAAGGTTGGTGAGGATAATCACCGGGATTTTGCTACTAGCGGCATTACCGCGTATGGCCGCGAGGGCCTCCGCGCCGTTCATATGAGGCATTTGGAGGTCAAGCAAAATGATATCAGGTGTCACCTTTTTGACGAGCGCAACACCAGTCTCACCGTCACCGGCAGTTGAGACTTCAAATCCTGCCGCCTCAAACTTCATACGGTACATCTGGTTGATAACTTGATCGTCCTCGATAATGGCAATCTTTGTCATACCTACAGTATAATAGGGTGAACGATAAATAGAAAGACCACAAGCATCTTGACCGTCCCGACTCGACATCACAATTCGCTCCGTGTGCCTGCTGCCGCTGAACTTGCTCTCGAAGTTACGAGAGAACGGCTCGTAGGGAGAGGACGCTATACGACAAAGATTGCGACAACCGAGGAGGAGATTACGGAGAACCGCCGTCTAGCCACGCGCCGCTATCTCGATGTAGGTAAGATTGATCCTGAGACGGTAGGAAGCGATGGTCTACCAAAGGTGGACGCTGTCCATGACGCAGGGCTTGCCACCTATATCAGCACCTATGACTCTCAGCGGGATGGCCGGCTTGTTTCTGTCGGTAAATTACTCTGGGAACCAGGGGTTGAAGCGGCTGATTTGCGCACACCTCTCGCCGATCTATACCCGGCAGCGAGGGAGCGTTTGTTTGCGCACGCACCAGGAACTCTCGGTGAGCTTGGTTCACTCGCAAAAGAGCGCGGAGTATCTCAAGTCGCGACACTCGGTGTGCTAAGAGAGGTGTATCGTTTGGCTGAGGAGCGGGGTATCGAGGCGATGGTCGCGGGACTTGAAGCTCATGCCTGGCCGAGATACAAACAGTTGTTCGGTTCGGGGATCGAGCGTATGCACCCCGAAGATGTGCTCCTCAAGTACAAAGGATTTAATAGTGATCAAGTAGGGATCTATATGGACATCACAAATGCCTACCAAGAATATCGGCACGATACCCTTGTCGGCAGCCTCGCCGATCGTGTTGCTCGGCTACTCGTTATCGAATATTATGCTCAGCGAGTTCCCTCATTTCACTCCCTCATTCCTCTATCACAATTGCGCTAAGAAGCATAAGCGCTTAGTATAGAAGGTATGGATGCAGTGGTGATGGGTATAATGCTCGTGAGTGTTATCGTGACCTTTGCGGCGACTGTCGTAGTGTTTGTCAGCAGACCCCTCACAGCGACACATATCTACCTTTCGGTTTTTTTGCTTTCAATAGGTATATGGGCACTGGCGGCTGGTGTCGCGCAACCTGCTTTTCCATCGGAAGTGAATCTTGTATTAGGGCGGCTCGCATTTGTCGCAGCCATTTGTCTGTCGTATGCGTTATACCGGTTTGCCTGTGCGATTGCAGCTCACCAGTATCCTCACCTCACAAGGCTTTTACTTGGCTCATCAGTTGTCCTCACTGTTCTGAGTATGACACCGCTTGTTTTATCGCAAATTGTATCAACTGAACCAGCTATTGTTTTTCAACGCCAGCCTCTCTACTACCTCGTCATCTCCTTGATTTGCGCCCAACTTGTTGCGGGACTCACTATCCTGTATGCGCATTATCGCGAAGTCCGTGTGCTCCGCGCAAAAAAAAGAGCACTCATCATCTTTTACGGTTCGTTCCTCGGTGTTATTGCGGGTGTAGTGAGTAACGTGCTACTTGCTAATCTTCTGCCAACCTGGCAGTCATCGAGGTGGGCCTGGGTTGCGACGACAATTTGGACCGTCACCCTCGCTTACACGGTTATTCGCAGGGGGTTCCTTGGTATACGACTCGCTCTCATACGGAGTGTCGCATACATCGTAGCTATTCTGACTGTTACGGCGCTGTATTACTTGATTGCGGCGGGTGTTTCGTCTGTGGTCGGCGTCGCCATCCGTCTCACAGGCTTTGAACTTGTTGCCAATGTTGCATTGATTATCCTTATCTCTCTGTTATTTGGTCCATTGCGTCGGTTTTTTGATCGTGTGACAGACAGGATATTTTATCGAGATCGATACGACTCGCAGGCGATACTCGATCGAGTGAGTGCGCTGTGCGTGGAACAGTCTGACCTGACCACGTTAGCAACCGCCGTGCTTCAGACGCTTGAGCCGGCGCTTCATCCTGAGTACTTAGCGGTTGTGTTTGATAGTGAGCGTATCGATACTATTGCGATCGGTAAGTCACCCCGCACCTTGCCAGCGCTGAGCGACCTCAAGCGCGGCCATCTCGGTAGTAGTGGGGGCCAGGTATTGCAGCTCGAAACTCCATCGCAGCATATTGGTTGTCTGCTCTTAGGAGAACGGCTCAATAGTAGCCGCTACTTGCGCGAAGATATGCGCATGCTGGCTGTTGTAGCCGATGAATTGTCCATCGCTGTTCAAAACATTTTCCGTCTCGAGGAAATTCGTTCATTTGCTCGTACACTTGAGACTGAAGTCAGCGATGCGACAAAAGAGCTACGCGCATCAAACAAAAAGCTTCTAGAGATGGATGCGACCAAGGATGAGTTTGTCAGTATGGCCAGCCATCAGTTGCGCACGCCCCTGACAAGTATAAAGGGGTACCTCAGTATGGTGCTAGAGGGGGATGCGGGTGAGATTTCACCGGTCCAGCGAAAACTGCTGATGGAGGCGTTTGTGAGTAGTGAGCGGATGGTGCATCTCATCGGTGATTTTCTCAATGTGTCGCGACTACAAACAGGTAAGTTTATGGTCGAGCGCAGGGAATGCAATCTCGCAAAGATCGTTGAGCAGGAGGTGGACGGCATCAAAAAGATCGCTGCTTCACATTCGATAGTAATTGCCTACCGCAAACCCGCACGTTTTCCCATACTGTATCTCGATGAAGGAAAAATGCGGCAAGTTATCATGAACTTTATTGACAATGCTATCTATTATTCTCCTGAGGGATCGACGATTGCGATCCGGCTCAAAGTTGAGGCTGGAGCAGCAGTTCTCACTGTCAAAGACAGTGGCATGGGTGTACCAAGATCCGAGCAAAAACATCTGTTTACTAAGTTCTTCCGGGCAGAAAACGCTCGCAAGCAACGCCCCGATGGCACGGGTATTGGACTGTTTCTGGCCAAGAAGGTGGTTGATGCTCATGGGGGGGCACTGGTGTTTGAGTCTCTGCCCGGTAAGGGAAGCACCTTTGGGTTTAGCTTGCCTATCAAAAAACTGAGCAGTGCACCACCCGTCGAAACAAGTCACCAACCCAAAGACCACCCATCAAATTGAGAGGGGTGGTCATAGGAGACTCTGAGGCAACGGCCGTCAGATTGTGTAGTGTCTGGAGCGGTCAGTCTCAGGTACGTTAGCGCAGTGCGCGTCGGCTTGCTAGGTAGTATCCACCTGCGGCTACAAGAGAGCCAAGGCCGAGTACTGACGCAATACCGTCGACGACACCGGTGTGTGGAAGCTCTTTCGGAGGCTGAGGTACTTCCTTACAGTCATCAAGTGTTTTCGAGTACTTGCTGGTCGTAAAGTCCTTTTCATCAATCGATACGATCTTTTTGTCGCTCAGGCGGCAAACGTTGATCATGACTGGTTTTGGAGTTTCTTTACAATCATCAAGATTCATCGAATACTTCTTGCTGTCAAACTGGCTCTTCACGATAGTCACAACTTGCTTGTCGGCAAGTCGGCATACCTTGATTTCGCGGCAGTTATCGAGATTCTGCGAATACTTCTTGCTATCAAATTCACTCTTTTTGATGGTGACGATTTGCTTGTCATTGAGGCGGCATACCTGAATCTTGACACAATCATCAAGATTCTTTGAGTGCTTCTTGCTATCAAATTGATGCGCAGCAATGGTGATCACCGTACTACTTGATAGTTCACACACCTTTATGGGCGCACAATCGCCAAGATTCTTTGAATATTTGGTAGAGTTGAAGTCCTTTTCGTTGATTGTTACTACCTGATTTGTTGTCAGGTCACAGACCTTGATCATAACAGGTGGTTTACAATCATCAAGATTCTTCGAGTACTTCGCACTGTCAAAATCTTTTTCGTCGATAGTGACAATTGTTTTGTCGCTCAGGCGGCAAACCTTGATCATCACGGGCTTACACTTGTTGAGATCAGTCGAATAACGATCTTTGTACTGGTTGTACTGTGAAACAGTGATCGTCACGATTTGCTGATTGCCAAGCTCACACACGGTGATAGTACGGCAATCATCAAGATTCTTCGAGTACTTCGCACTGTCAAAATCTTTTTCGTCGATAGTGACAATTTTCTTATCAGCCAGGCGGCAGACTTCAATTGGTTTTGGTTGTACACAGGTGCGTGTTACTGTCACATCGGCAGCGTCAGACTTCACACCAACACCCTGAGGGGTGACAGAAGCAATGTTGTGCAGTGAGTTTACGCCGCAGGCAAGCGCGCTTACTCCATCAACCTTGGCGCTAAAGATAGCCCATGCGTTGGCACCAGCGGCATACGAACCAACATTGATACCGGTGCTTGTAGTGATGTTGTCACTTGCGCGGGTACCACTTGGGTGCTGCGAATTACCATAGATGGTGCTACCGGCAACATAGGTCATGTGTGCGGGCAGTGTGTCACGAAAGGTGACGTTGTCTTGCTGCAAGCTACCAGTGTTTTTGTACTGGAGCAGGTAGTCGACAGTTTCACCAGGCTGAGCAGTATAGTTCTCAACCCAGCTATTGGCACCATGCTTGCTGACGAGCTTGCTCATCGTGAAGTTTTGCGTACCGGCAAACTGTGGTTTGACATGAAAGACAACAACACCGGCGTATTGCATACAGCCAGGGATGTGCCCATCGAGCTTGTTGTAGCCAAGTGTTGCACCGGTGCTCGTAACCAGGCTGTCAGGCAAGCTGACGCCGCTACCGACACCGTACTTACCAAACACGTTGTTGTAATATTTGGCGCTGCCCGCAATGTAGGCGAGGTTAAATGTCTGGGTGCTGTTGAAATCAGCTTGATCATACACCTCTGTGGGGGTAGCGTTACTTGAGTTGACATATGCCATCACGCGAACTGAGTTACCAGTCGTTGTTGGCACGTTTACCTTTGCTTTTACGTCGTTGGCGACAAGTCCGAGGTTGCTTGCGGCATTGTTGTGTACATAGACGCGAACCTCATACTCTTTGCCAGGTTGGACAGTGACGGCATCTTGCCAGTCACCAGTCGAACCGACCTCGCGAACACTCGTGAAATTACGCTCATCACCGAGATTTGGATTGTCGGTGATAGAGTTGAACGTCACATAGGTCGCAGGATTTTGCATCGTAAATGTTGCACGAGACGGACCCCACGCATGGAGCGAGGCAGGCACAATGAGGCTTGCCACGACTAGTGTCGCCAGAGCGACAACACGCGTAGGAGCTCGACGTACAAACGAAATAACTTTGTTCATACATTCTCCTTATATGGATTGGTGTAGCATCAATAGCTACAGATTGGTTTAGTTAACTGTCAGTTAAACAAGAGTGAATAGTAAAAAATTGAAACGGTACATGTTGCAATCTGTATTGTTAAATAACGCACATATACCGGACGATAGTAGGGGCAACCAGACTATACCTTATGATATGAAATAAAGTGTGATGACCAGCGGAGTCATCACTGGGGGTGGAACCATGTTCCTCCTACGAGCGATGAGCTCCGCTGGATCGTAGAAGTACCTTGAGTATACGTTGGGGTGGTGCAGGGG
>JBAQIS010000005.1:0-90121 GCA_049288955.1 Saccharimonas aalborgensis (SeqCode) | reverse complement strand
ATGCCAGCGGTAACCCTATGGCTGCCGGCTCCTACAACATGAAATTCCGTATCTATGACGCCAGCAGTGGAGGTACACTCAAGTGGAGTGAACAACGCGCTAATAGCGCTAGCACTGGTGTTACTGTTACCACTGGCGGTCTCTTCAGTGTCCAGCTGGGTGATGTATCCAGTCTCCCAGCCAATATCTTCAGCACTACTGACACTGCTACCCTGTACTTTGAGATAGAGCTTCCAACCCCCGCCACTGCTACCTGTACTGGTGCATCCTGTGAATCCTACACTGAAGGCCCGATGGCTCCCCGCAACAAACTAGCTAGCAGTGCTTACAGCTTTAACAGTGATCTATTGGATGGGTTGGATAGTGCGGCGTTTGCGCAGGTAGGGAGCAATACCAGCTTTACCGGTACGCTTGGCGTGAATCTGTCGAGCAGCACCGCATTTACTGTTGGTGCAAGTGGCACCAATGTGCTGACGGCCGATACTGCAAACGGGCTGGTCAAGATAGGTACCGTAGATAGTACGAGCCAGGTATTAGTGCTTGACACCAACACTGCAGATCCTGGAGCGGGCGCGACATCGACCAACGGTGCTATGTACTACAACTCAACGTCGGGTAAGTTTCGTTGCTACCAGGGCGCATGGACGGATTGTATTACGGCTGCTGGCGGTGCGACACTGCAGTCGGCGTATACCGCTTCGACTGGTGGCACAACACCGGAGATCAAGGCTGATGCCACGCGGGCTGGCTTCGATATTCAAGATGCTAATACCACCATTGCCGGTACGTTATTTGCAGTGCGGGGGAGTAATGCCGGCGGGCTCGGTACAGCGCTCTTTGATGTCAGTAGTACTGGTGCAGCGCAATTCACCGTGCCATCAGCTTCGACAACGGCTTTCACACTACAAACTGCTGCGAGTACAAAGCTATTTGTGGCCGATAGTACCAACGCGCGGATATATATCGGCGGCTCATCAGTGACGACCAACCCAATTACCCTTGTGCTCAGTAACGCCTCGTCGACATCTGACCCGACGGGGGTTGCCGGTTCGATGTACTATAGTACCGCGAAAGATGCCTTCCGCTGCTATGAAGCCGGCATATGGCGTAATTGTATCGGTAATACTGACTCTACATCGGGTTATCGCTATGCCAACGACCTGCTCGGGTCATTTACCACGACGGGCGATGTCTACTCCAGCTCGACTGGTACCGGCGCCACGACGGCGACAAGTAATGCGACGATTGCCACAAACCGCCCTGGTACATTTCGCTCAACGACCGGTACGACTACCACCGGACGAGCGGCCTTCGGCTCGACACCAGGAGCAATTGCACTTGGAGGCGGACTCACGCTGTATGAAACGGCTGTTAACGTCACGACACTTTCTGATGCGACGAATCGCTATAGCATGGTAGTCGGCTTTTATGATTCGACCACGGCTAACCAAGTCGACGCTGTCAGTTTTGTCTATGATGAAGGTGGCGTGTCGACTGGTTCGACGGCGAGTGCAAACTGGCAAGTCGTCACGTCATCGAACAGCACTCGGACGTGGAACACCACCACCACGGCAGTCGGTGCGGGCACGTGGGTCAAACTCGGCATTATCGTCAACGCAGCTGGCACTAGTGTCGGGTTCTACATCAATGGCACGCTCGTGGCGACACACACGACCAACATCCCGACTGGCACCACCCGTGCGCTTGGTTTTGGTTCGCAAATACTCAAATCGATCGGTACGACGGCTCGGACGGTCGACATCGATTACCTACAAGCCGAGATGGAATTCACAACGGCACGGTAAGTCGGGTATACTAGTAGTATGAAGGTAGAAGTGAAGTCAGTAAACAGTGCAGTGCGTAAAGACGATAATCGTACAGTTTCTGCGCGACGCAGGCAGCCTATTTTGCGACGAGACATACTTAGGACGACACGACGATCAGTATTTTGTGGAGTGATGCTTGTCGGTATCTTGATCTCTGCTATCGCGTTATATGTCCTGAATCGTGATACGCAAATTGATTTTTCGAAGTACCAAGTGGTCTATCTAATAAACGGACAAGTATATTTTGGTAAGCTACAGAACTCTTATGGTGAGTATCTAGTTATTAATAGTCCGTATACCACGCAGATAGCTCCGCAGCAGGCTGGCAACAAAGAAGTCGAACAGGCTACGGCACTTTTGCGTGTACGTGATCAAGTGTATGGGCCAGAAGATACTATGGCGATCAAGTCAAGTCAAGTGGTATTTTGGCAAAATCTTCGTGACGATAGCAAAGTGACGCAGGCACTCAAGAGCAAACAGTAGTCCATCTGCTTGAGATTACTGGTCTCGTGGCGCTATACTAGCTTATAGCGTGGTAAACACATTTGAACGAAATCGGTTTTATGAAAGCCAAAGAACTCTTACCGTTGGCAAACGTGCCGTACGCTATGTAGTCATGGGCCCCGAGAGGGGTGAAGTTGCCGATGAAACCGCCTTGCTCGTGCCAGGTATTGTGACGCGCTTGCGCGGTATGTCACTTCTTGCTGAAGAGCTGCGGCATATGGGGTATCAAACGGTATCGATGGCTCATGACTATATTGACAAAGACTGTCCGCAAGATGTCCGTGCGATAGTTGAAGCAATTCGCGATGGTGAAATCACTCATGATAGCACAAAACCGCTAACAGTCATCACCCACTCACTCGGGACGATTCATGCCTTGCGCGGGATCGCCAGTATGCGCAATGCTTCTGAATACGTCGACGGCGTGGTTGTCACTGCCCCGACAGGGTATGGGGGTGTTCATCCTGAACAAATGGTATGGAGCTTGCTGCGCGAAGCGATCCAGCGTCCGGCCACGGAGCATGCACGTGATGTAGTGATCGAAGCATTCGAGTATACATTCCGAGCAAGGCAGAATCTTGTGAGTAAGATTAGGGAAGCTCGCGATGTCCGTGTACTAGACGAAACGCAGCAGTTGCTTGAGGTGGGTATTCCTATCGCCGCGGTACGTTATGTCCACGATATTTTGGTACACTTTGACGAAGTTGCTACTGGTCTCGGCCGTGCTGGCGTGCAGTATTCGTTTGATGTCTACGCAGATCATGCCGGCCATAATTCACATTTGCTTCACCCTGAACTCGTAGCAACGGCAGTTACCAATGCGATTATGTCTCAAGCCGATGGCGAGTATCTTGCTCGTGGTGCGACGCTGTTGGGTGGGAAAAATGCCTGAGTTGCCTGAAGTTGAAACCGTACGTCGTGGTCTTGAAGCTCTGGTCATTGGTAAAAAAATTGTTCAGGTTTCTCATGATACCCCAAAGAGCTTTCCTAACGCCGAGAGCGATACACGACAATTCCTCGTAGCTGCGACGATCGTTGCTATTCGTCGGCGAGCTAAGGTACTACTCATCGATCTTAACACCAAATACACACTCGTGGTTCATCTTAAAATGACTGGACAATTAGTATATCGCGGTGAGCAAGTTTTTGGTGCAGGGCATCCAAACGATTCACTTGTTGGCGAGCTTCCAGATCGGAGTACGCGTGTCGACATTACGTTTGATGACGGTTCACACCTCTACTATAATGATCAGCGTAAGTTTGGTTGGATGAAATTGTACCCCACCGTGGAAGTACCGAACATTGATTTTATGAAGAAGGTTGGGCCGGAACCACTAGAGGATGTCTTTACGAGCAAAGAATTTATCCCACGTGTCCGCCGTCGGAGTAACACGACAATCAAAGCTGCCATCCTCGACCAAACGGTGCTAGCAGGAGTTGGCAATATCTACGCTGATGAGTCACTGTGGGGTGCAAAAATCCATCCGGCCACGCGAGTGCGTGAACTAACCGATGAGCAATTGACACTGTTACTCCATGAGATCAAGTACGTTATGAATCTCAGTATCGAAAAAGGTGGCAGCACCGATCGCAACTATGTGAACGCTGAGGGTAAGCGGGGAAGTTATATTGATTTTGCTCGTGTGTTTCGCCGCGAAGGACAGTCGTGTCCACGATGTGATACGATCATTAAGAAAACGAGAGTCGCTGGGCGGGGCACTCACGTATGTCCTCGGTGTCAACAAGAGCATGGAGATATAGCATAATGATCACACTGATCGTCGGCAAGAATTCCTATCAGTCACAAGAATTGGTGCAAAAAATCATCAATTCTTCCTCAGAAATGCCCGAATATATCGATGTTTCTGCACTCGAGATCGGAACTTTGGCGGATGCCGTAAAGGGCACAAGCTTATTTTCGAACGCACGGTTGATCATCATGAATGGCTTGTCGGAGCGAAAAGAGATGTGGGAAAAGCTTTCCGAATGGGTTGACGACATTTCCGCCGATACCACACTTGTCTTGATTGAACCCGCTGCCGATCGACGTACCAAGGCGTATAAAGCGATTGCAGCAGCAGCCACTGTCGTGACGGCAGAGCCACTGACAGACCGTGATCGAATCTCTGCCGAACAATGGCTTCAAACGACAGCTCAGTCGTATGGATTGTCGTTGTCAGCTTCCCAGACCAAGGATATGGTGTCCCGCGCCCTGGGAGTAGGTGAGCGCCCTGGACAGTACACCATTGATCAGCAGCAACTTGTGACGGTGCTCGCAACGCTGAAAGATTCACCTGAAGTAACAGATGAGTTGATAGCGGCAGTGATGCCGCGTCCAGTAGGTGACTCGGTCTTTAGCCTACTTGAACTTTCCATCAATGGTAATCAAAGCACCAGGAAGGCCTTGCTGGAGGACCTGCGTCTCAACGATGATCCATACCGAGTTTTCTCACTTCTCCTCAGTCAGTGGGCGCAGCTCGTTACTGTTGCCCTCGCGGGCACTAAGCGTGACGATTTGCCACAAGAAGCGAACATTCATCCTTTCGTGATAAAAAAGATGCAGGCGCTGTCCAGACATATCACGCGCGAGCAATTACACACTATCACTGCGCTTTGTGCTGAGCTTGATAGTCGAATGAAACTATCGCAAGTTACGCCGTGGGATGCCGTCGAGAGACTACTGTTGGCAGTAGAGTTACGTGGCAACTAGCGTTGGCAATTGCGGGGAGACGTAAGCTGCTATTTTTTTGTAGGAGTTTTCTTGGCGGCAGGTTTCTTGGGGGAAGCTTTTGTTGTCGCAGTCTTCGTAGCTACAGTTTTTTTCGCGGGAGCAGCTTTTTTTGCGGCTGCCGCAGGAGATTTCTTCTTTGCAGCGAGTGTTACGCCAGCAGACTTTGCTGTTTTGCTGAGTGCGGCCTTGCGGCGAGCAGCGGTTGCTTTTTTGAGAAGGCCTTTTTTGACGGCCGTATCGATTTCGCTATGAGCGGCAGAAAGAGAGGCGCTCGAAGGAGCGTTGGTAAACGCTTTTACGGCACCCTTTATATCACGCTTGAGGGTAACGTTGCGCTCACGACGTTTTACCGTTTGACGCATACGTTTGATGGCTGATTTAATGATTGGCATATGATACTTCCTCTATCTTAATTTGGCTGCTAATTCAATCAAGGGATAATTATAGCTCACTAACCCCTGTTTGTAAAGGGTATGAAATGATTGACGAGAATAAACCACTTATGGTATAGTGAGGCTGAACTTCTGAAAAAAATAGAAATAGTAGGAATACCAACAGATGGCAGACACCGGCATTAAGCAGCAAATTGTCGATAAAATAAAAGACAGTAGCAATATTTTAGTGACAGTCAATAGCAACCCATCGGTTGATGAGCTCAGTGCAGCACTTGGTATTACGCTACTGATAAACAAGCTAAACAAACACGCCACTGCGGTGTTTAGCGGTGTTATCCCGCCAGCCATCTCGTTTCTTGATCCGGAAAAAACATTTGAGAGCACTGTCGATAGTTTGCGAGACTTTATCATTGCGCTCGACAAAGAAAAAGCCGACCATTTACGTTATAAAGTCGAGGGTGATGTCGTAAAGATATTTATCACGCCGTACCGAACAACTATCAGCAAAGATGATCTGGATTTCAGTCAGGGTGACTACAACGTCGAATTCGTGTTGGCGGTGGGAGTAAAGAGTGAAGAAGACCTCGACAAAGCACTTTCTGCGCATGGTCGTATCCTTCATGATGCCACGGTAGCAGTCATTGCACTCGAGGATAGCGGCCAGAAACTTGGTAGCCTGAACTGGATCAATCGCGATGCGAGTAGTTTCTCTGAGATGCTTGCTGAACTTAGCGGGTCTCTTGGTGGCGACAAAAAACTTATTGATGAGCAAATTGCCACAGCGTTTTTGACAGGAATCGTTGCGGCGACAGATCGCTTCAGTAATAACAAGACTACGTCAAAGGTAATGACAGAGGCCGCGCAGTTGATGGCGGCAGGTGCGAATCAACAGCTCATCGCCACGAAACTCGAGGAAGCTCACGAGATAGCGGTCGAGGCACCTGATTCGTCTTCAGTCGAAGATAAGCAGAAGAAAGGTGATAAAGACGGCTCTTCAAAGGAGGCTTCGCCACAAACAGAAAAACCGGCAGATGGTTCACTCTCGATATCGCATGAGATGCAGGGAGATATTCAAGAGGTAACTGATCAGGTAGTGGCCAAAGAGCAGGAGAGTGCAGCGAATAAGGCAGAGGCTGAACTTGCAAAACAAGCAAAAGAAGTCCAGCAGACTCAGCAGCAACAAGCTGCCGAGGAGGCGGAGCAGAAGCTTGCCGAAGAGCTCGCACAGACTGTGCCAGCCGCGGCACCCGCGCCTGTCGTCAACGCCGAAAGTCTAGCTGCATCTACCGCGCCAGTTGAGCCGCAACCGCTCAGAGGTGCGGTGAGCGCTGATCAATGGCGTTCTCCTGCAAATGAGCTTGCCGAACCACTTATGGGCGGTACCTTAAATGCGACGACCGAACAAGCCGCTATCGACAAGCAACGTGAGCTTGATGACGATCGTAACCGGACAATACTGAGTCATGACACCAGCACCTATGCGACCGCACCGCCAATGTTTCAGGCACCACTAAATGCAGTCGCGCAGGAGGCAGCGTTGCCATCGGAACCCGCAACGGCCGACATCTTCTCGACAGGTGGACTTACTTCGCATGCTTCTATGATTGAGCCGCCCGCACCCGAAGCACCAGCGCCAACGTTGGCTGAGATTGACGCTCAGAATCGCGCCGATCACGAAGATGCTGTCAACGCCGTTAATCTTGCTTTAGGCACAGAGATGGCGACGGCACCCGCACCGGCTCTGCCTTCACCTTCGTTACCACCCTTGCCACCGATGCCCGACTTTTCGACGTTACCACCCTTACCGCCAACACCGAGTGTTGATTTCGGTGCAACGGTTCCTGATCAGCTTGGCGCCGTCCTACCACCAGTTGATCCGGCGATCTCACCAGCACCAGCTCAGGCTGACCCTGCTCAATTCAAGATCCCGGGGCAGCCGTACTGAGACCGGTCACATCAAATTATCAAAGCTTTCAATACGGAAAAAGAATTCTGGGCGTTCACCCCTAGGGTGGGGACCCTCAGGTGGTTTACGAGATTGATAGACAAATA
Organism: Saccharimonas aalborgensis (SeqCode); assembly: GCA_049288955.1. Classification (GTDB taxonomy): domain Bacteria; phylum Patescibacteriota; class Saccharimonadia; order Saccharimonadales; family Saccharimonadaceae; genus Saccharimonas; species Saccharimonas aalborgensis_A. The sequence goes on along the minus strand of JBAQIS010000005.1, from coordinate 82,613 downwards.
GCAGACGGTGAGACATCAAGTTAGTATGGTTGATCGATTTGATGGCTTCAATGAAGCCAAGGTGAGCGATGCAGCTACCAGGTGTGCTGCGCATACGTGATATACTAAAGCCATTATGAGTATCGCGACGCGACGGTTTCAGCGGGTGCATGGGGGTACGGCCGCTAGCGAGGGTACGATATTTGGATTTAATACCTCCACCACCGATCCCGAACGTGTTAGCAAAATCACATGGTGGGGCAAAGTGCCGTGTGGGCGAACGTATTATGGTGACAGCACACTACCGTCTAGCGGTAGTGGCTTTACCCCAGGCGGCAAAGAGTACAAGTGTGCTGGTCTCGACGTCGCGGGCACTATCTCGGCAAAACGCATCAACGTCTGTTTCAATATCGATGCCGCGGCTGTGACGTCGTCATCGTCAGCGAGAGCTGTTGAGGCCTACAATTATGCGCGATCAGTGCCAGCGGGCTGGCGGGTCTACATGACGCACCATGAATACAACCGAGATTTTACAGCCACCAATACGCCGGCTGCGTTTGTCAACGCCTTTCAAATCATTGCCCAAACTATCTGGGATGCCAATCAGCTCAACAAGTCGACCGGTAAGGGTGAGGTATTGTTTGTGGTCAATGCGGCCGGTTCGGGTCTGGGTGGTGGCTCGTGGAACGACTCGTATGCGCCAGCGGCCAACACCATGCCGTCGAACTGTCAATTTTGGGCTGATGCCTATGACAATCCGAGTGGTTATCCGTCGGGGCACCGCAATTATGGTACCAACTACAGCCCCGACATGGGCGTCGATTGTATCAACGATATTTACGATACGGCACAGCGCCTCGGCTATCTCGACAATAGCGACGGCGGCACGCGCGGCTGGGGTGTCGGTGAATTTAATTCGCCTCGGCGCGTTGCCCCGACACTTGCGAGTATCAACTCAACTCTCGGCTGGGGACCATCGTCGCAGCATGACATCAGTGGCGCAGGGCAAGCCCAGGCAATTACCGACTATGCGACGCTATGTCTTGGCACGGCTTCGCGGCCGGTACCAGCCAAAGTCGTCTTGTTTTGGACAGGCGCCGGGACCAACTGGAATCACGCCATGCAAACCGCTGGTGCAGCCGGCTACGATGCCTGGCAAAATGGTTCGGGGGTCTTGCAGTCCAACAGCCCGATCATCACGAATTTCACTGGTCTTACACTTCACCCTACGCTCGGCCAAGGCTGGCCGATTGCGGTTGACCCGATGCCAGTTGTAAACGCCTACCAACCGTTTATCGATATGAGCCCCTAGACGCGCGTGTAGGTTTCGACACTATTAAAACTGATCAATCACCGAACGCAGCCTGCATCATTTCCTGGCCCTTTTCTCCGTGGTAGACTAGTACCATGAGCATCGCAGCGCGACGACATCATAGGGCAGTTGATAAACTACGGCGTGCCCGAGGTGCATTTTATTGGCTCAATCCTTCAGCCCAGAGCCAAGCGGCTCTAGAAGCGACACTCAGTGACAACTGGATTGCGGGCTTGTCGGTTTTTTGTCGGATGGATGATTTATTACCAACATCGGCAACGGCCTATGATTGGTCATTTTTTGATAAGGCATTTGCGGCTGCGGTGACAGTCAATAAACCCGTGCTGCTTATGGTTATTCACGGGGGTGTAGGCAACGGGCTACCAGCCTGGTATACTGCTGGACTCCCGAGCGATGAGATGATAACGGCAGACGGCGCGACGTTTGCGTGTTTTTGGTCGCCAACAGCCAATGCGCGGGCAGAGGCTATGCGCCAGGCAATCGCCGACCGCTACGGTGATCACCCGCTGCTTTACTCCATGAGGATAACGACCGATTGGTCAACGCACGGTGAGCCGTGGTTCAAGGGTGGTGCCGCTGGCGAGATAGCCTGGGGTGATGCCTGGGACGCTTTCCGGCTTCGGACTGGCACTCCTGGTTTGGCAGGATTCGTTGGCGCAAAGCAGCGCTACTACGATGTACACATACCAAACCTTATCGCATCGTATGCAGCCAAGTTTCCTCGCCATGTTAGCCTGACCATTGCCGCTGGCGACGGGCTGGATGACATTGTTGGGGCCTATCCATCGACCGACGTTCGGCGTCACCCCGCTCAGCTACAAAATTGCAAAGATGCTCGTGCTCTCTACGGCAATCGATTTGTTATGCAGTTTAATGGCGTGAATGCGACAACAGGCGCAAGCGGTTACGGCCAGTACTTACCGATTGCTTTTGGGCCTGCGGCGGACACCAATGCGGCAACCGAACCGCAACGTGGATCACAGGGTCGGATTGGTTCGCAACCAGTCGGTGGGGTGACTTCTGGGGCAGTACCCATGACGGCCGCTGAGTTTACAACCATGATTGGTAATTTGACGACCGACGGCTACAGTTATTTTGAGTGTTACGGTACCGATGTGCGTGCGGCTGAGACGGGCGCAACATCAGATGGGCTAGCAATCCGAGCGGCCTTGCAATCCGCTCGTGACAACTGGGCTTGGTAGCGTCAGTGCCAATGTCGTGGGCACAACGGTGAGATAGGTTTGTAGCGAGGAACGATGATTCCGGTCGCACTTTCTACGCCAGTACAGTATACACTTATCAACAGCTATATGCCCTATATCTTGGCGAGCCCGTAGGGTTAACCTTCTTTGCGATTTTGATCAAACGGTACCCACAGAATTCGCTGCAAGCTTTGACGGCATACTTGACTATGCTGTTTGTTGTCTGCGCTGCCAACGGCGTGCTGCTATCCCCATATATGCCTAGTATACAGGCTACTGCTTAAAAGCGGCTGCCTCTGTAAGAAGCTGCGAGACTGGTTCACCTTGGAATGATTCTCGGTATACCTCACAATAGGCTGCACCCAGACTATTGAGCGTTTGATAAGCCTCTGCCCAAGTTGTCCCCGTCCAAAGCTCTACCCCATACGATTGCATGCCAAAAATAACTCGACTCGTAGCCCGGGAGTCACCGGTGTTTTGCCATCCGTTTGATTGATGGAACAGATAAGGAGACAGGTCGCCGACCTGATCGGCTCCGGTGTTCAAAACGAGATAGATATTGGCGTTTGGCGTGCCAGTGCCAGCGTTGGGATGACCGCTGGCCGCATACTCAACGGCCAGGTCGTTTCCCGCCGCGCTTAAGCCCGTGTTGAGAAGAACTTGATGGGCTGCGCGCCATGCCTCCACCGTGTATCCCGTTTGAGATTGCACATCTGCACCATTATCGTATTCAGCCCAGAGCCGCCCATACCAGGGTAGGTGCAACACGCGAACTCCGTTACTTCGACACCATGCCGCAAGATCCTGTACCGCTGACGCATACCCCGCTTCAAACTGCGGATTCCCCGACGTGCCATCTGGCTGAAACGGTAGGGGTACATCATAATCAACACTATTGTACGTAACAACATGCGTGCGACCTCTATATGCTGCCGGAGTCCAGCGACCCGCCACAAAGCGAACTGCCAGCTTGCTACCAACACTGTCCGTAATAGCCTTTGCGGCATCAAGTATGGCGTAGTTACCTCCATCGATATCACTCCATCGGACACGTATAGACAACCCCGTGATACCGGGTTGCGTTAGCGCTCCCGTATACACCGACGCAAAGCTATTAACCTCTGAGACAGAAGAAACTTCATCAAGCAACCATGTGCCCTGAGTCCACTGGATATTTGTTTCCGCCGCAGACACCGCTCGGCGCATGCGAGTGGCTGCTCGACTCATTGCCTATACTCTTCCTGCAATTTCTACTGCAAACTCGGTACACATGGTTTGAAATGCCGCCAGATATGGGTCAGCCGGCTGTATGCCATCGATGTACGGCTCAAGTAGCCAGACGCCCTTAACGCTTTCGTTACCAAGACCGAGCTTATGAAGATTTGGCGCGGTACCTGTGGTACTGCCCATAGCCCATTGTTTGGCGCGCGCCCAGTCAGCCGATGGCGTACTGCCATAGATATGCTGTAATTCGACCCGGCAGTTTTTTGCTTCAAGCGCATTTTGCTTGTTCGCCTCAGTTGTACGATCACTTCCAGCGCCAAATATTTCGTCTTGAGTCTGCGCGTTCTGGTCGTTCCAGCCGTTGGCTGACGCGTAAAACCGGTCGCTCCCTGACCCAAATAAGCTAGTAGCGTGGGTAAGTAGCGTCTCAATAGCTGGCGTAGCGCCGCCAACAATCGGTCCATGACCCGACAAGCCAAACTCGGTCGCCATGGTAGCCGGCAGTTCATCATGAACAATGCTCATGAGGTTTTTATGGGCATTGACCCACTGGGTAAAGGTATAGCCTGAGTTGGTTTGTTGTACGGCTGGACCATAGTAGAGTTCCGAATAGTTGTAACCGTACCAACCTCCGTGTAGTAGCCGCGTACGAACCCCGTGATTAGCCTCGCAATCAACTGCGAATGGGATGAAGAAGTCTCGCCACCATGCGCGAAAAAGGTCTTCAAAAACTGTATTTGGCTGCCCAATTGTCCCTCCGCTTGCCACTGCTCCATTGCGTGTCATATTTGTCGCATTTGAAACGCCCGCTGCAGCCGGATGCGGTACGAACGCCCCAGACGTATGCTCATACACAAAATAGTCTGCCATCTGGTCAGTCCAGTTGGGGGGCGTATACTGTCCGAAAATTGGCCTCAGTGCTAAATCACGCTTTTTCGTCGGGTTGGCAGTATTCCAGTTTTTCACCCAATCCCGCGCCGCGTTTAATCGCGTATACACATAGTCGCCGCTGGCATCGACCGTATCATCGGCATGAAATCGCCAAGAAAAACCCCGCACATCGTCGAACGCCATCGCATTGTTTATCGCTGTCTGATAATCTCCACCATAGTCTTCTTGGATGGGCCAGACACCGCCAACAACCTGTCCAATGTCACCAACGCTAGATGACAACATACCCCGTTGAAATCTCCTCGCTGCAATGCTCATGGTTCTAGCATAACAGAATTTTTCTCTTTGTACGGTGCCTAGTTTTCTGCGTTTTTACCCTTGGCTACCACGCTCTTTGCTCATACCGCTGCTAGATATACATATGATGCCTGGGTTGTTTCGAAGAGGCTATTCGAACTTTGCAAATGGTGTGCCCGAGGCAAATTGGGACGTATAAATTCGGTTACCTTTTTTGGCAATCCACATCGGCAGTACGCCAATCTCAGCGTAGAGGTCATCGCCAATTGAGCTCCAGCTTCCTCCGCTATACAACAAAACGTCTGCCGTACCTGATGTATATGGCGCAACTGTCACGACAATACTCCCGTCATCTGGGTCGACCGCTATAGCGCCGCATCGTGTCGTCGTCTGCAGTGGCCCACCCGTCATACGTGTCAAGGTACCTGAACCACTCTGCTTGATACACGAACTATCAATCACTATGTCATCCGCACCCGTAATGCGCCATACACCAGTCGTAGCCGTAATTTTCCCGCCAAAGGTAACATAGAGTGTTGTTCGAGTAGTAGCATCTTGCGCCATGCGTCCAAAGTATTCAGTTTCTGATGATAATGGTTTTGCCGCACATATTAACTGTGGTGGAAACCCAGCAATATTCGTCACATCGGGGAAATACCGAATACCAGACCCATTTTCAAATATCCAAAAGTCCTTGAAGCCGTCATTGATGATGATGGTAGCAGCATTACCAGAAGGGGTGGGGAATGTATAGGGGTTGGACCAGGCTCCTGCCCCAACTTTCACAAACAGCTTACCGGTTGCATCGAGGGCCAGACGATAATCCACTGAGCTGTATGTTATCTCTGCAACAGCAATGAGGTCGCCTCCGCCCGTCAAATCCTGACTAAACGTCGGTACGGTGTCGAGGTTTGTGGTTGTTGCCCAGTCGGTCGACGACCATACCCTACCTGATTGTGATCCAATGAGCCATTTCCCGGGAGCTGAACCACCTTGACGAATATAGTTTGCGTGGCACGGGTTAGCTCCGATGTCCATGATACCGTGCATCTGACCGGCGCCGCCGTTGAGGTTGAAATATCCGGCACGGTCAACATCGTTCATCGTCCATTTAAGGTTGTCGGTCGGATGTATCGCCACGTGGCTATTGAGAACACCGCCCGTCGAGTTTGAAAACGGCTGCCACGTTACAGAAGTGGCGCTAGCAGTCCAGGGGTTCTCGCTAATCCAAGAGCCCGATTTGCCCGCCATAACAATCGTGCCAGATGACTCGTCGATATCCATGTCGTACGGTATCCAGCCGCTACCGCCAATGATGCTGTTGTTGGTGTTATTGTCTTGCGTCGCACGGCTGATGACCCACAGTTCATCGGCTGTCCCGTACATTGGCCTCAGTGTGCCACCTGTCAGGAGATTACTTGGACCCGATATGGCATCCCACGTCGGTGTGCTTGTATGCGCGTCAAGCGAACGATAGACACATGCTCGAAACACACTCCCTGAGCCCGGAATCGACCCGCCGAGCGATGGCTGTACGCCATTTCCGGTACCTGACGTCAGGCCACTCGCGACAACGATTTGGGTAGTACCGCCGGCTCGTCGCCCAGTGAGTGAACGATACGCGTGGTTAGCAGCTAAAACACCGTTATTGAGCTTTACCCATGTCACATCAGGGGTGGCTCCCCAGGAATTTGGATCTGATTCAATCGTACAGCGCCACAGGCCGCCATTTGTTGCATCGGCCTTGCCAACAAGAACGTACAGTGCATCTTTGCCTGCTTCGTTTATACAAATCATCGTTCTTGCGTCGAGAAACCCTCCGGCGGGTGCACCCGTGCCAGCGTCGTCGATTCGGGTAAACGTTGGGCTTGTCGTGATGTTCTTGTAAACACCTACGCAAGGGTTATTGTTTGCTGGAGTCATTGCTACTTCTGGCTTTTCGGCGCACGCATACATGACAGCAGAAAACCCGTTTTCAGAGGCGAGCAGGGCGCTAAACGTTCGGCCAATTGAAAACCCCGAGGTAGTATGAAATTCGGTAAACGTATCACCTCCGTTTGTGGTTCGCACAATACCACCCATATTATCGCTGTCTCGTTGCGCTGCTATAAAGACGCCATTGCTTCCGTAGTCGAGAATACGGCGATGCCCTGCTATGCGTCCAGTGCCAACCGTTGCGCTGACATCGCCCCTGTAGGCGAGTGTTTTGAGCTGCCAGATCCCTGAAGCAATGTCTCGTTTTTGAATACCACCGCCAAAATCCGTGCCAGTTAGGAGCCATGCGGTTGTACCGTTGCTGTTCATGGCTGAACACTTGATAAGAAACTGCTCAGGTATGTCAGACGTATTGTAGCCTCGTCCGCGCTGCCACTGAGGCATGGTACCATCAGGACGCTGCCGTGTTACCCCAGCGATATCTACGCCGGTGTACCATGCGGTACCATCGTATACGGCATTCATGTTTGCCCCCGTCGAGTCGAGCGCCGAGCCATACCATTTCCACGTTGCTTGTGGGGTTGCGGTCTGAACCCTCATGTGTCGCCTCGCTGCAATGCTCATGGTTCTAGCATAACAGAGTTTTCTCTTTGTGACGTGCCTAGTATTCTGCGTTTTTACCCTTGACTACCACGCCTTATCCCCATCAGCTTCACCTGATTTGCTGCTCCAATTTTAGCGATTCGTATCGTTTTTGATCTCTATTGCCGCTAGTTATTCTGGTAGCGGAAGGTGAGGTTTTCGACGTAGGCGTTTGCGTTACTTTGTGCGGAGACGGTGATCCGCATGACGACCGTATCTCCACCGACGAACGACGTGCAATCAACCAATCTCGCACAGCGCGAGATATCAGGTCGATAGTAGGGTATAATAGCCACTTGATGAATAATGATAGAATTATTTTGGTTGACAAACCGGCCGGCATGACCAGTTTTGGTGTCGTTGCCCGAATTCGACGAGTTCTTAGTAAGCGTGCAGGCAAAAAGGTCAAAGTAGGTCATACGGGCACACTCGATCCATTTGCAACGGGGTTGATGATCTTGGTGACCGGCAAGGAGTGTCGTAACGCCATGCACTATACCAAGCTCGACAAAGTCTACGAAGCAACATTTGTATTGGGGCAGGTTAGCACGACGGGCGATCCAGAGGGTGAAATAACTCTCTCTGAGCAAGAACTGGCTCCCGCGCCTTCGCTAGCAACGGTTCAAGAGGTAGTAGAGCAATTCACTGGTGAGATCCGTCAGCGGCCGCCGATCTTTAGTGCTATCAAAATTGGTGGTCAGCGTGCTTACAAACTAGCACGTGGCGGCAAAGAAGTGGAGATGCCAGAGCGCACCGTAACCGTCTATTCACTCGATATCCTCGATTATCACTACCCGGAGTTAAAGATACGAGCTCATGTCAGTAGCGGTACATATATTCGCAGTCTGGCTGTCGATATCGGCGAGGCGCTTGGTACTGGCGCGTATTGCCAGCAGCTTCGGCGTAGTAGTATTGCCAAGTGGAACGTCGCGGATGCACAGTCGCTGGCTGATTTCGGCATCGACGACTAGCATAAGAAGTTTGCTATACTACATCCATAATGACCGTCTCACAAAAGCGCAAATTACGGCGATTTTTGTTCATAAAAGAAATGATAATGACCGTGCTTGTAGTCGGTAGCTTCATCTTTTTGGCGCTCGAACATTTTGAACAACTCACGGACTCACAACTTGCTGGGGTAGAGGTGTACGAAATAACGGTCGCCTTCATCTTTCTGGCGGAGTTTTTGTTTGAGTGGTACTATGCCCGCGACCGCCGGAGATACCTCCGGACACACTGGTTTTATCTCATCGCGGCTGTACCGGTGCCAACGACCACGTTTGAGTTGCTCAAGGGTATTCGTCTTCTGAGACTTCTCAAGCTGCTCAAAATCTTTGCCGCCTATCGCTACGAGCACAACACGCGTTTGTTCTCTCATAGGTAGTTGCCATTTACCTCTGGAGCTGCTATAATCGCAACCTATGATATCAAAGGACGATAAAGCAAAAGCGATAGCTTTGACTCAGGTCAACAAAAGTGACGTCGGTAGCCCACAGGCACAGATTTCGATTTTGACGGCTCGTATCAAAGAGGTGACTGAGCATCTAAAGGTCAACAAGCACGACAATATGGCGCGCCGCGGACTGATTCAGATGGTGGGGAGGCGTAAAAGGCTCCTCAAATACCTTGAAAGTACGGACTTTGAGGCCTACAAGGCAACGCTTGACAAACTAGGACTTCGCAAATAAGCCCGCAACCGCTCCCCTCCGCTACATGAGGGGAGTTTTTGTTATACTATGCCTATGACAAGAGTAGATACGATAAAGAGTGTTGTCTTTGCGACTGGCAATCACGGAAAAGCAAAGACGCTCGAGCGCTACCTAAAACATCACAATATAATGGTGCGAGTCGTTCCCAGATTACTCGATATCATAGAACCGCAAGCCGATACAGCCGAGGAAATTGCCCTCATGAAGGGTCGGCAGGCGTACCAGCAGGTGCATGGTCCGGTACTTGTCGATGACAGTTCGTTTCATATCGATGCCCTCGGTGGATTTCCCGGTCCCTACATTAAATACATGCTGACCACCATAGGTATCGACGGCATTATGGCGTTTATGGAGGGTCAGACAAATAGGCAGGCACATTTCCTGAGTTGCCTTGTCTATATTGACGAGAAGGGCAACGAGCATATATTTATCGATGAGCCATTTTGTGGCAGTATAGCTGAGCGGGCCGATACGTATGTACATCCGGAAGAATGGAGTCCATTGTGGCGGATATTTGTCCCCGAGGGTCTGGACAAAACTCTCTCGCAGCTTAGTGCCGGCGAACGCATGCTTACTTCTGTGAAGCGTGAAGAAAATGATGCGTACGCGAAGTTCTGTGGTTGGCTGAAAAGCTCACAGTAAGCGACTGCCATCAGGGGTTTGTCGGACAGCAAAAGAATCTATTGCAAAATATCTCATATCTTGGTATAATAACCAAAAGAATCATGAATTCACTAGATCAAACAGGTGGGAATTCAGAACAACTTGACGGCATCCAACACCTCTGCTTACGCAGCAGTGAGGTGATTGAGTATATATTTACCTAAATTTGCTCGTCAAACTTATTGTATATTGCTGTCGGCTGGTTGGAAGTGACAGCGCCCTCCATGTCCACGGTGCCGAGAAAACTTGGTAGTACCAGCTCAGTTTTTGGGTCGATGAATGCAATCTGAGCAATCTCCTCGAGCCCATGAGATGTTTTTGCAAGATCAATCTCATTAAAGTCATCGACATTTTCGATATTGAAGAAAAATTCTAACTCCTCTTCGCGTCCTTCGCGCACGGATGTAAATTGTTGTATGAATAGTAATTTACCGACCCTTGCCTCAATACCCGTTTCTTCCATGATTTCACGTTTCACGCCGTCATGCAGTGGCTCGAGTGGGTCGAGTCCACCGCCAGGCACGCACCAGTAGCTCGCCTCACCGTTACCCCTACGGTGTTTTACGGCCAATATCTTGCCATTTTTGTATATAATACTGCGTACGTTTACGCGTCGTTTGTCCATTGGTTGCTCCGTATAATTATCAGTGATTAGAGCGCTAGTGGTCGAGCTCGTCTCGACGTATGTCGCAGAGTGGATTCGCAGTGGCACGAATCATCATGAATATATTTTACGAGGATGCTGTAATCTATACAAGTGATGTTATAATTGGTAGTAGAATCAATGTGTAGAAGGTGATAGATAGAAGTTTTTATGAGGAAAGTTTCTACCTGTTACTCTCTACACCTTAGAAAGGAGACACCATATGTCTATTATCAACCCTAATGGCAAGGATATTATTTCCGTATCGACCGATCTTTGCGGCAAGCCGCTCACGCTCGAGGTCAACCGTGTCGGATTTCGTACAACAGCGAGTGTGTTAGTCACCTATGGCGACACTGTCGTACTCGGTACAGCGATGGTGGGGAGCAAACCAGTCGTCCTCGACTATTTCCCCTTGAGCATCGACTATGAAGAAAAAATGTATGCAGCCGGCAAAATCAGCGGCAGCCGCTTTATCAAGCGTGAAGGCCGTCCGAGCGATGAAGCGATCTTGATCGGTCGACTCATTGATCGTCCTATCCGACCACTGTTTCCAAAGGGCTATCGTCAAGAAGTGCAGGTAGTGAGCAGTGTGCTCAGTATGGATCCAAATTTCCGTCCCGACATGGTAGCAATGATCGCGGCGAGTGCTGCGTTGATGCTGACCGGTACGCCGTTTGACGGTCCTGTTGCCGGTCTTCGTGTTGGTCGCGTCGGTGGTGAGTTTAAGGCATTTCTCACTGCTGACGAGCGCGCTCAGAGTGATCTCGATCTCGTCGTTGCAGGCATTGAGTCAGGCATCACCATGGTAGAGGCGGGCGCAAACGAAGTTGCCGAAGATGTCATCATCGATGCGATGCGTTGGGCATTTGAAGCATTCCAGCCAGCGATAGCTTTGCAGCGCGAGCTTGCCAAGAAAGTTGCGCCAGTTGCGCAGGAATACGATCTTGTGCTACCAGACGAAACGATTCAAAAGGAGGTCGATCAATGGGTAGAAGGGAAGCTCGGTGCTGCGCTCCGCAAAGCATACCCCGAGCGCAATGAGCTAATCAATGAGCTTCGCTGGAGTTTCCATGAGGCGATGACTGAGAAAGTTGGTGATGACTATGGTGATGCAAAGGATGAGTACGATGAAGCATTTACCATGGCCGTTCACAAAGATGTTCGTGATGGCATTGTAAAGGATGGGGTGCGTCCGGATGGCCGTAAACTTGACGAGATTCGTCCGCTTAGCAGCGAGGTTGGCCTGTTGCCACGTGCGCACGGCTCAAGCTTATTTACTCGAGGGGTGACGCAGGGACTCAATATTGTGACTCTGGCGCCTCTGAGCTTTGCGCAAATTGTCGATACAATGGAGGTGACTGACGGTGAGCGACGCTACATGCATCATTACAATGCTCCCGGCTATACAGTTGGTGAAGTGCGCCGTCTCGGTAGCCCAGGGCGACGCGAAATTGGACATGGATACCTCGCTGAACGGGCACTTATACCAGTGCTCCCTACCGAAGAAGAGTTCCCGTATGCGATTCGTAGTGTTACAGAGATCATGAGTCAAAATGGCTCAACGAGTATGGCGGCAACCTGTAGTTCCTGCCTTGCGCTTATGGACGCAGGCGTACCGATCAAGCGACCAGTGAGTGGTATCGCGATGGGTCTGATGGTAGATGGTGACACACACTATGTATTATCTGATATTGCTGACGCCGAAGATTTCGCAGGTGATATGGACTTCAAAGTGACCGGCACGGAGCAGGGCATCACTGCTGTGCAGATGGATATGAAAGTCCATGGTCTACCAGTTGATGTCTTGGCTGATGCGATTCGCAAGGCTGGTCCAGGTCGCCAGCACATCTTAGAACACATGAAGAGCACTCTCGCTGAGCCACGTCAAGCGCTCAGCCCGTATGCACCGAGGATCGAGAAGATCAAGATCAACCCCGAAAAAATCGGCGCGGTGATTGGTAAAGGTGGTGAAGTTATCAACAAGATTACCTCTGAGACAGGCGCCATGATCGACATCAAAGATGATGGATTGATCACAGTAGCCAGTAGTGACACGGCGAGTATCGAGAAGGCCCTCGAATGGATTCGAGGCTTGACCGAAGAGCCTGAAGTAGGCAAGATTTATACCGGTAAAGTTGTCACTATCAAGGACTTCGGTGCATTTGTAAACATCATGCCTGGAACGGACGGCATGCTTCATATCTCTCAACTTTCAGATAAGCGAGTCGAGAAGGTAACAGATATTCTCAAGGAAGGGCAGATAGTCAACGTTCTCCTCTCTGGTATTGACGAAAAGGGTCGTCTTAGCCTAACCATGAAGGGTGTAAGCCAAGACCAACTCTAGCGGAACACGCTAGAGTTTGGTATGATGAAGAAAACATAAGGAGAACTACTTGTAATGGACCCAAATCAGAATCAACCCAATCAACCGGTGCCGACCCCAGTTGAACCAGTCGCGCCTGTCCCCGCGTCAGCCCCTATGCAACAGCCTGCACCGATGCCGTTTTCTCCACCGGTAGGAGCTCCTATGGTACCAGCCGCACCACAGAAATCGAAAAAAGGTTTGATCATCGGCCTTGTTTCAGGCTTTGTCGGGTTACTTCTCGTTGCAGGTATTGGTGTAGCAGTTTGGATGATGAACTACTATGTGTCGAAGGATGATTACCAAAAGGCAGCTGATTCTTTCAATAAGATTGTTGATCTTGACTCAAGCGTCGGTTCACTCAGTACCACTACATCAAGCTCGCCAGAGACACTTGACTCAAAGTTTAACGAGTTGAGCACACAGGTAAAAGGCATGGGCGATCTGAGGGCAATCCAAAAGGATGATAAACTCAATAAACTCTACAAGACCTTTAAGGATGAAACTGATAGGGTAGTGGTATTTGGTCATGCTGTTGCAGAGTTTATACGAGCAGCCGACGATTGTAAGAATGTCGAAACAAAAGAAGATGTTCCTGCTTGTGTGACGAAGCTGCGCGCCGTCAAAGACAAAGGTTCGCAGGCGGTCACTGACTACGCTGAAGCACTTTCCAAGTACCTTGAAGATGCGACGAACGGTAAGCTTAACTCATCGGCCTATTATGACGCGACAACTAAGTTTACAAACGACGGTAAGTCGCTCAAGAACGGCTATACTGATAGTGGTAACGCACTCAAAGACGCTATCAACGCAAAGTTGAAATAGACTCTTTGAGACCTTAGTTTCAGACTGATCGCTCCTGTACAATAGTAGAGGAGCGATTTTTTATGACTAAACAAACTGAGATGGCTGCGCTACAAGAAATGATAGTTGCAAAAGAGGTGTGTCCTGAGCTGAGGAGATCGGCGACCCAGTTGGTTATGGGCGCTGGCAGTCTCGACGCCAAAATTGTATTTATTGGAGAGGCACCGGGCAAAAATGAGGACGAGCAAGGGGTGCCGTTTGTGGGTGCAGCAGGTAAGTTCTTAAATGAAATGCTTATTCTGGCTGGAATGAATCGTGACGAAGTGTACATCACAAACATAGTCAAGTATAGGCCACCCAACAATCGTGACCCTCTGCCTAATGAGAAACAAGCCTTCTGGCCTTATCTCATACGCCAGCTTCAAATTATTGATCCTCTCCTCGTCGTGACGCTTGGTAGGCATAGTATGGAGTATTTTCTGCCTGGTAAGAGTATCGGTCAGATTCATGGTCAACCCAAACGAATACAATTTGGTGACAAGAAAATAGTTATCGTACCCCTTTACCATCCAGCTGCGGCGTTGTACAACGGTGGCATGAGACAGCTTCTCATGGATGATTTTGTCAGTTTACCGACCATTCTTGACGCTGCTACTCGTCAATAACAGTATCAAACAGGCAACTGTTAATTTTGCGTGCTTGAAGTGTCCTTTAGAGTAGTTTTGAGAACGGTACGAGCTGCTTCAACCGTTTGTTTCATGGTGTCATTATTGGCTTTGATAGCTGCATCACGGGTAGCAGCTAACGCTTTGATTTGAGGACCAAGTTTTGTATCTTCCTGCTTGGCGGCGCTAAAGGTTTCACGAGCTTGCTTGAGAGATGCCCGGAATGTCTCGACAGTAGTTTGGGGGTTTGTAGCACAAGTAGCTTTTGCAGTCGCGACAGCTGTTTTTACAGAGTTTGTAAATGTAGCAACTCGAGTGTCTACCGCACTGCGGTGAGCAGCGATGAGAGCATCGACTGCTGTACGGTACTGTGTGCGAGCTTTGTCATTTGCTATCTGTCGAGTCTCGATAGCATTTTTAACTGTTTTTATGTAGGTTGCAACTGCAGCCTTTTGTTCGGGAGTTTTTGCAAGTGACTCTAGCTTTGAGAAGTTTTCATCTCGCTTTGTTTCCCACGTTTTACGATCGGCCATGAGTTTCGCATCTACCGAGCTTCGGTTGGAAGAGCGTTCTTTGTCTGCTGTATCACGCGTTGACGATAGTTTGCCTGAGCGGCTGGAGATTTCACCAGATGTTTTGGTTGTGATGTCGCTCAGTGAGCGGCAAAAACTGCTCTGTCCGCCTGTCGTCGTCGGTTGTTGGTTGTCTGGTTGTGCTTCTATTGCGAAAGACAGCGTAGGAACAAATGCTATCGCGAAGCTGAGACTGACAAGAGAAGTGGTATGTTTAAAACTTTGTTTCATCATAGGCTCCTGAAATATTGTCGACTTCCTTACTGATTGTTTCAACTTCCTTGGTATCTTGGGCCGTCTGTTCTGACGCATCGGTGATGTCGCGACTAGATTCATCAATAAGCTGTGAGTTAATCGCATCTTCTGGAGTGAGCGTGGTGGAAGTGGGCGTCTGGGTGGTTTTTTGTTGTGTTGCCACTGGCTTTTGGGTGTTTGACATGTACAGGTAGGCAACCACCAGCGCAGCAATAATGACGATAGCGAGGGTGATTAGTATAACCAAGCGCTTCTTTGATGAGGAACGCACGACAGGTAACGTTTGAGGAGATGAAGGTGATGTAGCCTCGAGCTCCTCGCCCAGGGGTGATTCGGGCGCTGTTATTGGTGATTGTTCTGACGGCAAGCTCGGTGGTGGGGTCTGCTCAGCCTCGGTTGGGGGGTTGGGAGCATTTGTATCCATGTGGTCAGTATAGCAAAATTTGCTTAAATCTGCTTATGACTATCAATATACTTATGGTTTGGAACGAAAACGTCGCTTGCTACAATGGCCAGTATGTCCAGTTACGAGGCGAAAAAGCCAATCATTGATACTATCCTGGCGAATCATCGTACCGAAAACCTTGGTAGGATCGTCGACGCACTTTCTGATTCTGACGGATCGATACTGGCGCTTGAAGCTGCTGGCAAAACGAAGGCAGAACGCGCTTGCATTGAGCGAGCACTCAATGCTTTTTTGGCGGGTAACCCCTGTCAAGAGGACATGGAGTTTCTGATAGAGATAGGCGACGGCCTATTTGATCGAGTTGCGACGCGTTTTGAGGGTACAGGAAAAAAGCTTTACCTTGTTGATGCCTCCTGCGAGGACAGGGTGTTTCGCTATATTCATCGCTCCGATCAACAGTTTGATTCGCTTGAAACCCTAATAAATAGGGACGCGGATATTGATCTCCTGAGGCATGTGATGCGATGCCTGGTGGTAGTGGATGCGAGAGCAGTTGCACTGAGAGACCGCCTAGTGGCGCGCCAGGTGCGACAAATTACGCAGATACATCCTGGTGAGAAGATAACGCTCTTTCAGGGTGCAGTTCATAGCCGAGTGAGTCATGAGTTGGCGCGGACCGCCAGTGTCTCACGGCTATTTGTACCGTCATTAGCGGAGGAGACAACGTATCATCCTCAAGTAAAGATGAGCTATGAAGGGTACAACCATGCATTGCGACAGCAACTTTTTCTCGGTAGTATAGCTGATGATGTGATCGACGAGTCATTACTTCAATTTATGCTCCTCTACGAACAGATACGGCCGTAATGGTTGCATTTCGTAAAAAATTGTGCTATACTGCAGGGTAATTGTCAGAGGGGTAGCTCGTCTTATCGTCGATACCAACCTCTCACACCTCATTTTGAAATTATTTTATACACAATAACAAGGAGAACAAATAATTTATGGGTCAACGACGACTCTCAAAACCGCAGGCAGACGATGCCAGCAAGCGGCCAATGGCCGCTAAACAAAAATCAAACAATAGCGTGCTCAATGCGACAACCACCCGCAAGGGAGAGGTGTTTCGGGCCCAACGACGTACCAGTGACAATGTCAATATGCAGGCAAGCCAGCATATGATCAATGTACCAGTCAACAAATCTATTTATAACGGCTATGGCGGCAAGCAATTTAGCCTTGTCGACCAGCCAAAACGGCCGCGGGCGCCCCGCCCAACCCTCAAGATCATCCCAATCGGTGGAGTTGGCGAAATGGGTATCGGCAAAAACATGACGGCCATTGAGTTCGACAACGATATCATCATTATCGACATGGGCTTTCTGTTTCCGGGTGCTGATTATCCGGGGATCAACTATATTACCCCAGATATCACGTGGCTTGAGGAGAACAAACATCGTATTCGCGGCCATGTGTTCACTCATGGACACCTCGATCATATCGGGGCGTTCCGGCACTTGGTGCCAAAGATTCCAGCGCCAGTCTATGCCAGCAAATTTACCCTTGGTATGCTGCAGCGTACGATGGAGGAAACGGATGGGGCGTATACGCCTGATTATCGTGAGCTCAACCCAGAAGCGCACGATATCGTACAAATCTGTGATTCATTTAGTATCGAACTAGTTCGCGTCAATCACTCGATTCCAGATGCGACTGCTGTGGTGGTGCGTACGCCTGTCGGAAACATTTTATCGAGTGGCGACTGGCGCATCGAGGAAAACCCGGTTGACGGAAAGAAATTTGATTTACCTCGGCTGAGCGAGATCCAACAAAAAGAAGGCTTTTTGGTTTTTCTGAATGAATCAACCAACTGTGAGAGTGATGGCACACATACCCACGGTGAATTTGATATCCAACACAGCATGGGTGAGGTGATGGAGAAGTGGCCCAATAGCCGCGTCATTATCTCAAGTTTCTCGAGCCAGTTACATCGTATGCAAATGATTCTGGAGGAAGCGCAGCGCCATGGTCGCAAAGTCGCTTTTGCTGGCTATAGCATGATCCAAAACCTCGAAGTTGCTCTGCGCACTGGCGCGATCAAGGTCCCCAAAGATACTGTTGTCAAGATGGAAGATATCATCAAGCTTCCTGATGGCAAGGTGACCATTGTTTGTACTGGAAGCCAAGGAGAGTTTAGCGCTGTCCTCAATCGCATGGCGACGGGTGCGCACAAGTATATCAAGATAAAAAATAGCGACGTAGTGGTCTTTAGTTCAAACCCCATTCCGGGTAACGAAAAATACGTTGTTCGAACGGTTGACGGGCTGATGCGTGAGGGTGGAGAGATCATCCAAAACGGCAAAACACATCTCACCGGAGTTGGCCCGCTTCACCTCAGTGGTCATGGCTATTATGACGACCATGTTCGCGTTATCCAGGTCGTCAATCCGACGTACTATATTCCAAATCATGGTGAGTTCCATATGCTCGTTCACAATGCAGAGCTTGCCGAAAAAGAATGCGGTATACCGAGAGAAAATATCTTTGTGTGTGACGCGGGCGACGTGGTTGAGTTCGATCACGAGGGCGCGCGCAAAATCGGTCGCGTACCGGTCGGCGGCGTTATGTACGACGATGCAGGAGAAGTCGTCAGCGAGGTGGTGTTGAAGGATCGTATCCACATGAGCCAAGAGGGCATGTTTGTAGTGGTACTAACAGTACAGCGTGGTACCGGTCGGTTACTCACCAGCCCCGACATCATCAGCCGCGGATTTATCTATCTGCGTGATAGCGAGGAATTGATGGGGATGATACGAGCCTATCTCAAGCAAAAGGCGGCGCGTGCTTTTGCTGGCAGATACGATCTCGATGTTATCAAAAAAGAGATTAAGGATGAAGTGACACACATCCTCTACGATCAAACACGTCGTACTCCAATTGTGATCCCCGTCGTCAATGAAATTGGCGTAGTGAGTAAAAACCAACCTCAGCCCCAAGTAAACAGCCAGCGACCCGAACAGGTCTCTCGCACACCATTGCCGCGTCCAGCACGGCGTCCATTTCCACCTAAGCAGCACCCTGATTCAGAGGTGACCGAGCCACACATTCGGGTCGGTGGACACAGCTACTAGATAATTACACCGGACAGACTAGCTTGCATTTTGTAGTAATTTATGCTACAATGTAACTATACTCATCAGATAGCAAACAGAGTACAATAGATACCAGTTATGGCAAAAAAATCGACGCGAAATAGGGGAAAAAAGAAACAACCAGATACTCCGCAACATACGTTGCCGACGGGGTTCTGGTCGCAAGTTGTCGCCGTCTTTTTGATCGCGTTTTCACTACTCCTTATCGTTTCATGGTTTGGCGCCGGCGGGCCGGTATTTAACTGGATACTGGATGCATCGCTGCGGGTGATTGGCTACGCCACCTATGTATTGCCGTTTGTCGCTACCTATGTCGCCATACAGGTGTTTCGTGTTGAGGAAAGCCGTGTCCCCAGTGTCCTCAAGTTTGCGTCGTTGCTCCTGGTTGCCTGGTTTGCGGGATTATTTGGGCTGCTACGCAAAGACGGCGGTCCTTCTACGGGCGGTACCGTTGGCGATGGACTTAATTCAGCGATGTCGTCACTCGTCAACGCACCGGTGGCAGCGTTTATCTATGTACTACTGATACTAGTTACCGGTCTCTTTATGCTGCGGGTATCTCCCGGAACGCTTATCAGGGGTATCTGGCGGCTGATTCGTGGCGACAAAACTGAAGACCAGGCAAATAGCGATATCATGCGTAAAGCAGCCGGGGAAGGTGCAAAGTCTGGCTCGATGGCTGATTTCAAGCTCAACGCCGGTGTGCCGATGCTTACCCCCGCCGAACAAAAGAAATTGTCGAGCCTCAAAAATAGCGTAAAACCTGACAAAGAGGCCGAAGAAAAAGCTGCCATGCTGGCGGTGAGTGACCCCAACTGGAAGTTTCCAGGTGTGGAATTGCTCGAGAAGAAACAGAGTCCAGCCGATGCCGGAGATATCCAGCAGAATGCGCATATCATTCAGGATACACTACGTGAATTTAGTATTGATGTCGAGATGGAAGGCGCCAACATTGGGCCAAAGGTGACACAATATACTCTCAAACCGCCTGCGGGTATCAAGCTCAGTCGCATTACCGCGCTTGAGACAAATATTGCCCTCAACCTTGCGGCAAGTAGTTTGCGCATTGAGGCACCGATTCCTGGTCAGAAAGCTGTCGGTATCGAAGTTCCAAATCGCAAAGCTGCCGATGTGCGACTGAGGGGAATCCTCGAGAGTAGTGATTGGAAGCGTGCGGACGAACCGCTGTCATTCGCGATTGGCAAAGATATATCGGGTGCACCGATGGTGGGTGAACTCAACAAAATGCCACACTTGCTGATCGCCGGTCAGACGGGAAGCGGTAAGTCTGTCATGATCAATACACTGCTCTGTAGTCTCCTGTATCGCAATAGCCCAAGTGATATGAAGTTGATTTTGGTTGACCCGAAACAGGTTGAAATGGCTCCCTATGCCGACATTCCACACCTCCTGACGCCAGTGATTGTGGAGCCAGAAAAAACCATCAGCGCGCTCAAGTGGGCGACAAATGAGATGGAGCGTCGCTACACACTTCTGGCTGAGGAAAAAGTGCGAGATATTGCGAGTTATAACGAAAAAGTCAAAAACAAGCACGTCAGTATTGCTGATGAGGACGGCAATATGCAGGAAGTCGACAGAGGTACGATGCCCTACATCGTTATTGTTATTGACGAGTTAGCCGATCTCATGATGGTTGCAGCGCGCGATGTTGAGGCGCTCGTAGTGCGAATTGCACAAAAGGCCCGTGCTGTGGGTATTCACTTAGTTCTGGCGACTCAGCGTCCGAGCGTCGACGTTATCACCGGTCTTATCAAAGCCAATATTCCGGCACGGATCGCATTTACGGTTGCTTCTCAAGTAGACTCTCGTACTATTCTCGACCAAATTGGCGCCGAGAAACTTCTCGGACAGGGAGACATGCTTATGAAGACGGCAACCATGCCAAAACCGAAGCGTGTTCAAGGGGCATGGGTAATGGATAGTGAAGTGCACAAGATAACCGACCACCTGCGGATGCAGAGCGCGCCGCAGTATAACGATGAGATTATTAGCCAACCGGTTCATCTCAATGGCAAAGGCGGTGTCGTCATGGACTTCGATCATGAAGGCGGTGACGATATGTTTAGAGATGCGGTACAGGTTGTTATTCAGAGTCGCAAAGCCAGCACGAGTCTGCTGCAGCGTAAACTACGTGTGGGCTACGCGAGGGCTGCTCGCATTATCGAGGAAATGGAAGAACAGGGAATCATCGGTCCGGCTGATGGGGCACGACCGCGCGATGTACTGATCACGAGCATGTCTGATCTTGATGCAACGAGTAGTATAGAGGACGACACACTCTAACTACGCGGCGGTATATTCGCCGAGAAGAGTGACCTGGTGGTCACTTTTTTCGATTTTTGCGACGACATCATAGAGAGGTTCGCCTGCACAGTCAACGTCGATAAAGAACTTGTATTGCCATGGTTTGCCAAGGATTGGCTGTGACTGGAGTTTGGCAAGGTTAACACCAGCATCTGCAAAGACTTGCAGGACCTCGACAAGTGCACCTGGTTTGTGGCTCGTGGTCACTACAAGCGATGCTTTTGATGATTCGGCTGGTGTATCAGTGGGTTCAAGAATGAGAAAACGAGTACTATTGTCTTTGTGATTTTGGATGGACCGAGCAAGGATCGACATATCGTAGAGTGCCGCGGCTTGGCTGCCAGCGATAGCAGCCATGTCGCGGCGGCCTTCTGTTTTGATATATTCCACAGCACCAGCCGTATCGAAAAACTCTATACATTCGGCATCGGGAAGATGTACGGATAGCCATTGCCGGCATTGAGCGAGCGCAACAGGGTGAGAGTACACTTCGGTAATGTCTTTGAGAGATGCGCCGGGGTGTGTGATGAGCATTTGATCGATTGCAAGTTTGACCTCACCAATAATCGGCGCTTCACACTCCTCGATAAGCTGATAGACTTCATTGATACTCCCAAAGATAGTGTTTTCTACTGCTGTGACGAGTGCATCGGCCTCACCAGAATCAAAGGCTTCGAAGGCATCGCGAAAACTGGTACAGGGGACAATTGTCACGCTATCGCCATACCACTGCTTAGCTACTTGCTCGTGGAAAGATCCTGCCTGGCCTTGGATTGCAACGTTCATAAGGTTCTATTGTACATCAGGTCTAGTGTTTGTTGCGAAAATGAGGTATAATATCACTGTTATTAACCTAGAGTTGTGTGAAACAGCACAACTATCCATACGGATTCCAAAGGAGGTTCCTATGAAGGAATACGAACTTACGGTTCTTATTCATCCTGATCTCGAGGTAGATCTCGAGGCGCCACTCGCAAAAGTGCGCAAACTCATCAAAGATAATGGCGGATCGGTCACCAGCGAGGACAACTGGGGCAAAAAGCGCCTGGCATATCGTATAAAGGGACAGGATTTCGCTGTCTATGTAGCGATGGATGTATCACTGCCGGCAGAAGCACCGCTCAAAATCTCAAATGTTCTCAATATTACTGATGAAGTGCTCCGCTACTTGTTGGTAAAAGTTGACGTGAAAGGTCGCGCCCTGCTGGCTGAAGCAAAAGCTCGCGCTGGAAGCGACGATCAACAGAGTGACGAAGAATAATTTATAACAAATAGGTGGAGGAGGGCCATATGGCAAAGGGGTTCAACAAAGTAATCTTGATGGGCAATCTGACGCGCGATGTCGAAATTCGCACGACCACGAGTGGTCAAACTGTCGCTAATTTTAGTTTGGCAGTCAGCCGCAGCTGGAAAGATCAAAACGGCCAAACCCAAGAGCAGACGAGTTTCATCAACTGTGTCGCGTGGGGGAAAGTTGGCGACATCATCGCCCAGTATACCAGTAAGGGAACACCGCTTCTCGTGAGCGGCCGACTTGACCAGCGTAGCTATGAAGACAAAGACGGCAACAAACGCCAGGCTGTCGAAGTCAATGTCGAAGACTTCAACTTTATTGGCGGCGGCAACCGTGGTGATGACACGTCGGCGGCTGCACCTGCCAAAAGCTCGTCAAGCAAATCAAAGGATGTGGTTATCGAAGATATCGATGACAAACCAATTGATCTAAGCGAAATACCATTTTAAGGAGAATGTAGAGTGAAACGATTTAAGAAAGATGCACCGGTGTACTTTGACTATCGAGATGTCAAAACACTGATGCGCTATATCAATGTCTATGGACAAATTGAACCGATCAGTAAGACTGGTCTTAGCGCAAAGCAGCAACGTCAATTGGCTGTTGCCATCAAGCGGGCACGCCACCTTGCATTGATGCCATTTGTTGCACAGGGATAATTCCTTATGAAGCCTGAGCGTCAAACGGCACTGACCTTTACGCTCGACGAAATTGCCGAGCAGCTTCAAGATGCGATTGGGCTGGCGGAGGCTGTTACAGCGGTCGATGCGCTGCAGCGCTACGCGATTGATAGGGATGAGCGCCAGGCAACCCACGAGCGGTTAGAAGGAGCCGTCTTGTTTCTCGAGGAGGCTTACCGGTCCTGGAGTGGGCAGGTAGACCCCTATGAAGCATCAGATGAAGCAAAGGTGTATTTACTGGAATTGCGTGGAAAAGACATTGCGGACACGCTTGATGCACGGATACGAACCCTTGCGGCTTACGCGGTAGTGTATGGAAATGCTGGCAATGGCTATGAGGGGCTAGTGGAGCGGTTTAAAGAAGTTGGCGTCAGCGAAGAGTCGGTCGTAAGACTGGTCAGAGAAGCGCTCATTCGTGCCTACGGCGAGAAGGGTGTACTAGCAGAGGGAACGACACTTGAGGCGATTGACGCCGACGAACTCATGTATGGCGAGAGCGTCGCGACGGTCTATGATCGTGCGGGGCTCGATGAGTTACGCAGCGAGCTTGAGGCGCGCGGCTATGCCGTTCGGACAACGTTTGATGATGAGGATAGCTGATGGGCTATACACTACCAGTCCACGATGATCAGTTAAAAGCGATCATTACCGAATACCCGACACCATTTCACCTCTATGATGAGCGAGCGATTCGTGACCGCGCGCGACTATTGCAGCGAACAATGAATGAGGCGGGGGTACCAAGGTTCCAAAATTATTTTGCCGTCAAGGCACTGCCAAATCCCGAGATTCTCAAGCTGCTCGTTCAGGAGGGAATGGGCGCAGACTGTAGTAGTCTCGCTGAGCTGGCGATCGCCGAAATGTGCGGGCTATCGGGTGAACAAATCATGTTTTCGAGCAACGATACAGCGCTCGATGAGTTTGGTTATGCCTCGAGCCTTGGAGCGATTATAAATTTTGACGATCTATCGATGGTGCAGCCTTACATCGACTCCTTTGGTGCACCAGGGGTCGGTTGTTGTCGTTTTAATCCTGGTGATATTGAGTTTGGCGGTGTGAACGTTGATATCATCGGCAATCCGCGAGAAGCGAAGTACGGTATGCCACTTGATGATATGATTACCGCGTACAGGCAGCTCAAAGAAGCAGGAGTGACGCGGTTTGGTATTCATACCATGCTACTGAGCAATGAACTCGATTGGCGCAATCATGAGGAAATTGCTGACGCACTCTTTGGGGCGGCAACCGCTATAGCGCGCGAAGTTGGCATCAATGTTGAGTTTATCAACCTCGGCGGCGGAATCGGCGTGCCGTACCGCCCCACTGAGCATGAATTTGACCTCACCGGGTTCGCTAGTGCCCTCAAAAGACTCTACGACGCACATGATCTGGAGCGCATTGGCAGTCCGCGTATTGTTATGGAAAATGGTCGCTATATTACGGCCGACAGCGGCTACCTGATCACGACAGTTGCCAATATCAAACGGACACATAAAGTATATGTAGGGTTAGACGCAAGCATGAGCGATCTCATGCGGCCCGCCCTCTATGGGGCCTACCACCATATGAGCGTGCTCGGTAAACCGCATGATACTGATCTTGAGGAAGTTGATGTGACGGGGAGCTTGTGTGAAAACAACGACAAGTTTGCGATTGATCGGATGTTACCGCATCTCGAAGTCGGGGATGTGCTTGTCATCCACACCACGGGCGCACACGGTCACGCCATGGGATTTCAGTACAATGGCAAATTGCGTCACGCAGAGTTATTGCTGGACCCTGGGGGAAGCGTGCGAATGATACGTCGAGCAGAAACGCTCGAAGATTATTTTGCAACACTTACTCAGAAAGGAAATTATCATGTACCAACCAACTGATCTCAAAAAAGGCACCGTCTGCCAGATTGATGGCAAGCCATATCGAGTCGTCGAGTATGCGCAAAAAGTCATGGGTCGCGGCGGCAGTATCGTCAATGTCAAGCTGAAGAACTTGATCGATGGCAGTGTCATTCCAAAGACGTTCAAGGGCCAAGATAAAATCGAGACAGCCGAAGTGCACAACAAAACTGTCCAGTATCTCTATAATGACGGCGAAACCTTCTTCTTCATGGATCCGGAGAGCTTCGAGCAATTCGAGTTATCGAGTGACGTCGTCGATGAAGCGAAGAACTATCTCAAAGAAGGTGACGAACTCAGTCTCCAGTTTTTTGGTGATCGCGTGATCACTGTTGAGTTGCCAAAAAACCTCTATCTCGGAGTGACTTATACAGAAGACGTGGTGAAGGGCGACACTACCTCGAGTGTTCTCAAGGATGCAACGGTGGAAACGGGGCTTGTCGTCAAAGTGCCGTCATTTATCAAAGTCGGTGATATTATTTCGGTAGATACAGCAACTGGCGAGTATCGTGAACGCAAGAAGTAGGGTGTGTGCCAACTACTGAGAAGTTTGTAACTGTAGCGCTTGTGTCACCCGGTGAGCTTGGTGACGCGTTCGAAAAGATACCACCTCATATTACGCTATGCCCACCGTTTCGTGCAGATCCAGGGAGGCTGGATGAGTATCATGACCGTATGCGAGCAGTTATGGAGGAAAATCCTACCGGTATCCAGGTGGTCGATAGCGAGCCGCGTATGTACGGCGACACCGCACAAATACCTGTTGAAAAGACATGGGTGCCGCTTCTTGGCGGGGGGTTTCCTATTCACCTGGGCGCTTTTATTGGAGCACAAGCTATCGGGGGATCACCCGATGAGTCGTATGCACTTCACGGGTGGAGTCCGCATATTTCTCGCGTAGAGGGATTTGTCGTACCACCCGTTCCATTTAGCCTTCATGAGGTGCACTTGCTTTGGTATCGATCAGATGGACTAAAGAGGATAATAGGTGTATACGCATCCGACTACAGCCATATATTGGAGTACAAAGAGTGGTAAAGTATCGATTAGATCGACTAATGACAAAGCGACAGTTAGTACCGACACGCTCTCAAGCAGAGAGCTGGATTCGTCTCGGGCGGGTAAAGGTGAACGGTGCCGTCGTTACGAAGCCGGGGTCATTTGTTGATGAGGCTGCTTCTGTCTCGCTGGATGCTCCCGAACAGTATGTCAGTCGCGCTGGGTTGAAACTAGCCAGTGTGGCAAATGCGCTTGGCATTCGGTTTGCCGACAAAGTAGTGCTCGATGTGGGGAGTAGCACCGGTGGATTTACGGATTACGCGCTGCAACACGGAGCGCGGAAAGTCTATGCGGTCGATGTCGGCACCGATCAGTTGCACCCAAGTTTGCGGGGCAATCCACACATCGAACTACACGAAAAAACTGATATACGGAATTTTCAGCCCAAAGAGTGTCCTGATATCGTCGTCATGGATGTATCATTTATTAGCGTGCGAGAGTTGTTGCCTTACATTATGACGATTATCGGTGCACATACCCAGGTAGTAGTTATGGTGAAACCGCAGTTTGAGGCAGCGCGAACCCAAATAGGGAGTAGCGGTGTGATCAAAAATGATAAGGTACGACGAGAGATTTTACTCGGCTTTGAGTCGTGGATACGGTCATATTTTGTCATACAAAAAAAGGCCGATAGTGAGGTGAGGGGGAGTCGTGGTAATAGGGAACGATTTTATTTACTAGCGCGCACAAAAACTTTACAAAAATACTAGACTATGATATTATTCGTAAGACAATACTCTCGAGGTGGAAATCGATGAGTAGCGTTGTAGTACCCCGATCGGGTTGTAGCAATCAAATGCTCCCCGCCGGGGCGCATTAACAATCCGATCATCTCACAAGCACAACAGAAGGAAGTGATGATTAGGTGACTCTCGCCACATCATGGCGGCGCGTGCTGGGTGTCCTTGGGACGTCCATCTCGCTCGTCGCGCTTGGGATGTCCTTCGGGGCGCCCCAGGCAAGCGCACACACCGGCGATCTCGCGGGTGTGGCGGTATGCCAGCCGGACGGGAGCTACAAAGCTCCCGTCAAGCTGGTGACTGCTAACGTCCCCGCTGGCAACAGCGGGTCGACCATGTGGAAGCTGGGTACGAACAGCTTCCAAGGTACGCCAACCAGTGCCGCCGGAATGGACCGAGGTCCCGTGGCGTCCGTGGGTAACACCACGGTCACACTGGGCACGCTGTCGTTCCCAGGCACCACCACGGGTTCACCGTGGGTGTATGCCTACACCACGTGGTCTCCGGATGGCTTCGCACGCGGTTCCGATGGGCAAGTGACCGGAATGGACGGCAGCTGCAAGGCGGCACTCAAGGATGTCACGCCCAACGCCCCCAAGGTCACGGTGGTCTGCGACCCTAACAACGACCTGGTCGACACGACCGAGCAGCCCGCCGGGCTCAAGCTCGTGTCGTCCGGCACCTGGTCGTCGGGCAAGCGCACCGTCATCTACGAGCCGACCGAGGGCTACAAGGCCAAGGCCGGCAACGGGTTCACCGTCAACGACAAGGGCCAGCT
Organism: Saccharimonas aalborgensis (SeqCode); assembly: GCA_049288955.1. GTDB lineage: Bacteria > Patescibacteriota > Saccharimonadia > Saccharimonadales > Saccharimonadaceae > Saccharimonas > Saccharimonas aalborgensis_A. The sequence goes on along the minus strand of JBAQIS010000005.1, from coordinate 55,105 downwards.
CGTCCTCGAGCTGACCGACTCCGCGACGGTGTGCCCGGTCACCACGACCGACCAATGCGTCACCACCGTCGGCTTCCCGACCGACGCGGTGGTGTACGCCGACGTCCATACGGCGGCTGACAGCCCGGTGGACAACATCATCACGTCGGGCCCCTTCACGGTCAACACGCAGTTCACGGTCGCCGTGCCGACCGAGAATTACAAGTTCACCGTCATCCGGATCGTCGCCAAGGACGGTACGGTGCTCAAGACCCAGCAGGTCACGAGCACCACCGCCTGCAACACGGTGATCCCCAACAACCCCGGTCCCCGCACCGTCACTGGCGCGGTTCAGAAGGGGGCGGCCAACTGCACGACCCACGAGGTCGAGCAGTTCCGCATCGACACGACGATCCCGCAGGTCTGGGACGCCACCGCCAAGGTGTACGTCGACGACCCCGACAAGACGCACTGGACCACGGTCCGGGTCGACTTGCCGGTTCGGCCGATGACGCCCGACGAGGTCAAGGCGTGTCCGTTGAACACGACCGACCAGCTACCTCATACGGGCAGCAACGTCGGTCCGGCCCTCGGGGTCAGTGTCGGTCTGATGGCCTGCGGCATCCTCCTTTGGCTGTTCGGCGGTAGACGGCGCCGCCGCGCTGAGGGATGATCGGACGCTAGCTTGTTAACCTTCGGGTTGACGAGCTAGCACATAACCCTGGCACCTCGTCTCTTGTAGCAATACAAGAGACGAGGTGACCAGGTTGTTTTTATTTATACGAATTTATTTACTGACGTTGAACCGAAATTCAACGATATCATTTGGTTGCATGACATAGTCACGGCCCTCAGTACGAACTTTTCCGGCTGCTTTGGCAGCTACTTCGCTGCCTGCCGCGATGAGATCATAATAATCAACTACTTGTGCCGCGATGAAGCCGCGCTCAAAGTCACTATGGATCACACCCGCTGCCTGCGGTGCTGTCCAGCCTTGATGGATAGTCCAGGCCCGCACTTCTTTTTGGCCCGCGGTGAGATAACTCTGAAGTCCGAGTACGTCGTAGGCAGCATGGATCATCTGCACCAGCCCCATCTCGGGTACAGCATAACTCGCAAGGAGTTCGGTGGCATCGCTGGGACTGAGGCCTTTGAGTTCGTCCTCTAGTTTTGCGCAGATAAACAGCGCGGGATTGTCTCCAGCAAGCTGGCGGAGCCCATTCTTTGCATCATCATTCACGAGCATTTCTTCATTAACATTAAATACGTAGATAACAGGTTTTGCGGTCAGGAGATGAAGATCATCGATGTATTCATGAATAATATTTTTACTCACTGACAGCGGGATACCCGCCTCAAAATTACGTTTGATACCTTCGATATAATCTAGGGCATCACGTACCTTTGGGTTAGCCTTTACTTCTTTCTGAAGACGACTTATACGCGTCTCGATGGTTTGCAGGTCGGCGAGAATAAGCTCGGTGTTGATTGTTTCGATATCACGGCTTGGGTGCACTCCATTGTCGACATGGATGATGTCGTTGTTTTCAAATGCCCTGACAATGTGGATGATGGCATCACACTGGCGGATATTTGCCAAAAACTTGTTGCCCAACCCTTCGCCCTTACTGGCTCCGGCAACCAGCCCGGCGATATCAACAAAGGTAACGCTTGCCGGAATAATCTTTTCTGAATTGTACATTTTTGCCAATACGTCTAGGCGATCGTCCGGAACAGGTACCGCGCCTGTATTTGGCTCGATAGTTGCAAACGGATAATTGGCGGCCAAAATGTCGTTGTTGGTAAGTGCATTGAATAGCGTAGACTTGCCAACGTTCGGTAAGCCAACAATGCCTATGCTTAACATTTAACCCAATCTTTCCGTCGCTCAATACTGGAATTTTGCCCCATACAGTCACTTCTTCCTTAGTCGCAATAATCTTAGTTACTATTTTCTGGATGATGTTGTCTTTTGACGTTTCATCAAGCTCTTCAACTAATTTTACCACGCCTGACAGGAGTTTATCCAGGGGTAGGGACACATGGTTGGCTTTTTCGTCCTCGAGTGCAGCAAGTTCGTGCAGTAGGGCGCTACGCTTTTCGTCGAGCTGGTACTTCTCGTCCTTGTAGTCTTTTTCGGACATGTCACCATCGCCATACAGTTTTATATAACGACCATGCTTTTCATCAATGACCTTTATCTGAGCCTTTACTAAGTCGATTTGTTCATCTACTGGGGAGGCTTTCGCTTGCCATCGCTTTGCTTGGTCCATCAGCAGGTCTGGTTGCAGCAACAAACCCTCAATACTGTCCCAAACCAGCTTATCCATAACAGGGACGTTGATACCGTGCTTGCATGGCTCGTCATTGCCAATATGTTGGTGTGTCTGACGCCTCGTGCAACGGTAATAACGGCTATTATTGGCAGGGTCGCCAGTACGAGCCATCCCACAAGTACAGTAGACTAGCCCTCGGAGAAGGTAGTGATTTTTCTTGTTATTGCGAGGAGCGAACTTTTTGTTTCGTGCAAGTTGTACCTGTGCTCTGTCGAAAAGCTCTTTGTCGATGATTGCAGGAACCACGACTTTTAACCAGTCACTTTTAGGCCGAGCAATTCGGCTACCTTTTAGGTGTTTGCGGTATTTCTCGACTTTGCGAGGATTCCTTGTTTCAACGGATTCGGTTTTGTTGTAATAGTGCTCACCAAAGTACGTACTATCGCGGAGTATTCTATCTATAACACTCGTCGACCAGTATCCAGACTTTTGTTTGAGTGGGGCAATGCCAAGCTTGTGGAGCTGCATCTTGATACCGTATTTCGACATCCCATTGGCTGACCAGTTAAAAATCTTCTTGACCACCTCTGCTTGCTTGTCGTTAATGGAGAAGTAGCCATCGCGAGCATCGACACCCTTTTTAATACGGGGATGGTAATCATACCCATATCGTGGCTGATAGCCGAGGAGCTTCTTACTTTCTTTGACTCGGCGTATTTTACCGATTCTCATGCGCTCGGTAATCTTCACACGCTCATACTCGTGGAACAGCCCCATGACGCCACCCATAAGTCGCTCCTCAGTGGTTTCACCGTTGATGTCGTGAAGGCTCATGACTTCTACGTTGTATTTCCTGAGTTCTTCTATCACAATCTCTTGGTAAACGAACTTTCGTGCAAGACGCCCTCTGTCGTAGATGTATAAGACGTTGAACTTACCATCAGCGGCGTCGGCTCGCATTTTGTCGAGGGCAGGACGCTCAAGTATAGCGCCGCTCCAGCCTTCGTCTTTGTAGATACACTCAGGGGCAAGGTAAGCATTTTCATCTTTGCCTATATGTTCCATAAGCTCCATGTGCTGGTTTTTGATCGTTTCTTCTTTTTCTTGGTTTTCGGTGCTGACCCGCATGTATACTGCTACTTTTTTCGTTGTCATATCGTTAATACCTCTCTTATAATTATAATTTATCTGAAACATCTTCGCTATTTGTCAAGTACATAGCTTCGACTTGCTTGAAGAGTTTGCCAAACACTGATTCAAGTGCTGTCGATTCCAGCTCGTCGAATAGGTAAGTCAGAATAATTTTCTGGTCCTTTGTTGTGCCGAGAAAACTATCATCCTTATTAAGCTCTCGTTTATTCGTTTCTGGGGCACTCATAGCTGCACCTCCTTGAGTGAATAGAGCTTGGTGTTACCACTTCCTGTGTCAGGAGGAGACAGTAGGCCTTCGGATTCCCAAGTAGCGAGTAAGCTGCGTAATTTATGTTCATTGGTTTTCACGCCGAGTTCACCCAGCTTATCGAGAATATCCTTTTGACGTAGCTGGTTATTTTCGGACAAGAGCATGGTGACTGCGTCTCGGAGGATCTCATCCTTGTTCGCCTGTGGCTTCTGGAAGCCGACAAACTCGAATCGGAAGTGATTATCATCACCATCTACTTTGGCTTCAAATACACCCAATTCTACTGCATAACGCTGCTTTGTCTGGTCGAAGCAAACGTAGAACTTGTTCTTACGAGAGACTCCTATGTGTCCATCGGCAGCCGCTAGTATCTCCGAGCTGCCACGCATGGCTTCGCCCGCACCACCGTGGAAGTTGCCTCGTTTGCGAGTGTGGTGGGTGACTATTACCGCTATATTGTTCTCGGTAAACTTGCGTAGCTGTCTCGATACCGTTGCCATCTCTTTCGCGTCATTCTCAGACATACCGTGCACCCGTACAAGGCTATCAATAATCACGAGCCTGATATTGTACTCATGGCACTTCGCAACCGCCGCCTCTACGTTTTCGTCTGTGAGCATGAAGCCCGTAGTCGGTGTGTAGAATATTGGCAGATGCTCTGCAACATCCATGAGGCGCATACGTTGCTGCAACAGCCGTTCGCCGTTTTCCTCATCTATTAGTAGAACGTTGGCTTGGTGTGTTTCGAAATAACCTAAGAATGGTTGTCCACTTGCAACGCAACGTGCTAGTTCTAGCAGGGCGAATGTTTTGTACGAGCCAGGTGCGCCCGAAAATATTGTGAATCCCGCGTCAGGCACAAGTCTGTCGACCAGATACATCTGCTCAGGGAACTCTTTTTGCATGAGTTGGTTGATTTTACTAATTTGAAACATTGTTATTCTCCTTTGGAACCTATTTTTGAGCGCACATAACAAGCCCAGTCGTGGGTGAAGCCCAGCTAGTTAAGGCAATAGAAAGCCCGTGTCTGCATCGGCAGACTTGTAATATTATTTAGTGACGTGACTGTCTTTTATTGGTTGTATGTTTTTAGGTATACCTCCTCGGGTGTTGAAGTTATTTAGTTGTTCGCTTTCCGTAGTGCGGTTACTGTCAGACCCTCTTGTGTATAACTATTTAGGGGATGTTACCTGCAATGCGTAATTGCTTAGGGCTAAGTCTAGTCTATGACGCGTTAGCGACTTACTAGTAATTGTTTTTTGTTGTTAGTGAATGTTATTAACAGGGGTAAAAGTATCAAAAAAGCCCTCAGGAGAGAAGGCTTCTTGATGGGACTATTTACTAAATTAGTTTATCAATATCGTTCAAAAACGTTTTTTCTTTACGTCTTATAAGCAAATCTTCTTTGAGCTCAAGAGCTTTGCTGGCTTTCTTGTTAACTCGCCTGACAGCCTGCTCGATAGCCCTTGGGTCGTAATCGTCGGGTTTTCCAGCCGCTTCAAGTATATTGATGTCTAGTTGAGGTTTATTGAGCTCCTCGAATACCAGTTTGCAGACATAGTGCTCGAGAGAATTATCTGGTATATCGACCTGACGGTAATTGCGGTAAAGCACTGATTTGACAGTATCAAACCGGATGTTCCTATCTGCGGCATCTTGCTCACGTCGATGCTCTAATAGCAGAACGATAACTTCTTTTATGACCATCACCACACCAGCAAGCAATACCAATCCCATTATCCAGGCGGATGCTTCGGTTACTTTCGGGTCAACATTTATTTGTTCAGCTGCAAATATGCGTATAGGATTCATTAATATTTATTGTACTTATTTTGCCGCAAAATTGAAAAAGTCCACTGTTCTTCACTGTTCTTTGAATAATCCTTTATAATAAATATTAAGCACAAATGTGCCTAAACCTAGAGCCACTTAGTATGAGAAGGTATGGTTGCAATCAATCTATCAGGAAATGCAAGCTCGTAGTCAGAGCACTATTTCCTGATAGTCGTATCCGAAAGGGTATGGGTGGCCGCAAGGTCATCACTGGCTGCGAGCTTTTATGTTTGGAGCCGAATAATAACTAAGAGAATCGACAGGAGGATTCTTTATGAACACAAATCAATCTAAGCCGTGGTACAAAAAATGGTGGGTCTGGCTCATTATTGTTATCGTGCTTATCGGTGCTGGTGCTGCGGCGGGGAATAAAGACAATACGGCAACGAATAGTGGCTCAAGCAACGATTCAACGAGTACGAAAAAGGCCAAAGAAAAGACTGAGTTTAAGGTTGGTGAAACGGCTTCCTTCGACGATAAGACACTTACTGTTACTGACGTTCAACGCAACTACGATACAGGTAACCAGTTCGCTCAGCCAGAATCTGGTAAAGAGTTTGTCGTTGTAACAGTCAACATTGTCAACAATAGCGACAAAGCACTCGACTACAATACCTTCGAGTTCAAAATGCAGGATAGCAACGGTGTCCAGCAAAACGAAGCCATCACAGCACTCACTGAGGGCAAGCTCAATAGCGGCTCACTTGCCAAGGGCGGTAAAGTGACAGGTAAACTCGCCTACGAAGTACCGAAGGGTGATGCAGGACTAAAGCTTCTGTACCAAAACTTTAGCTTCTTCGATAACAAGGCGATTACGTTTAACTTGCAGTAATCTAGTCGCAAGCAACAGAATACCCGCCAAGCAAGGCGGGTTTTCTTTGCTCTGTGACGTGTTTTAGGGGGTCTATGAGCGGAGTTAAGCTCAAACACGATAATAGGCTTTATTACCAGAGATAAGGACATTAAAATTAAAGTATGAAGATGAGCCGAATCGTTGAAGAATTAGAACGACAAGGCATAGAGGTGGCTTATGAGAACATTGCTATATACGCGGTGTTTGTTTCGGAGGAGGGGTTGGTGGAGCGATTGGGGCTTAATGAAGAGCGCGACGAGTTCGTATGGCTCAAAGACCTGCTCAGAACACCGTTACCAGATGCTTAGTGGCTAACACCAAAAAGTGGTAAAATAACAGGTAGAAATATGATAAAAATAATCCTCATACATGGCAACGGTGGCGGCACAGGGCAAGACAACTGGTTTCCATATGTGAAGAAACAATTGGAAGAAAAGGGTTTTACGGTAGTCTCTGAGACCATGCCTGACAACATTCTAGCCAGGGAAAGCCAATGGTTGCCGTTTTTGAAAGACAAACTTGGAGCAGACGAGGATACGATACTCGTTGGACACTCGTCTGGTGCGGTTGCTGCAATGCGATTTGCAGAAAATAACAAGCTATACGGCTCCGTACTGGTTGGGGCTTGCTACACTGACCTTGGTGATGAGGATGAAAAAGCCAGTGGCTATTACAGCCGTCCGTGGCAATGGGACAAGATTAAGGCAAACCAAAATTGGATAATCCAATTTGCATCGACAGACGACCCGTATATTCCCATCGAGGAAGCTAGGCATATACATGAACAGCTTGATAGCGAATACCATGAAGCCGTTAATGAGGGGCATTACGGTGAAGATAAATCAAAAACGATTTTCCCTGAGCTAGTTGAACTTTTAACAAGGAGGTTGAGTAGATGAAAAATGCTATCCTTGTTCACGGCAAACCAGGTAAAGATGAATACTACGACCCAAGTTTTCCATCAGCAAGTAACTTCCATTGGTTTCCGTGGCTGCAAAAACAGCTAGTAATAAATGGCATCCCTACGCAGACGCCAGAAATGTTTAATGCCTGGCAGCCAGACTACAGAATATGGTCAAAAGAGTTTGAACACTATGAACTCACTCCAGAAACAACCCTTGTTGGACATAGCTGTGGCGGTGGATTCCTCGTTCAGTGGCTGAGCGAGCATAAGGCAGTAAAAGTAGATAAGGTCATTCTCGTGGCACCTTGGCTGGGACCTATTGGAAATAACGAAGCTGATGACGAGCCTACAGGGGGGTTCTTCAAGTTTGATATCGACCCCGCACTAGTAGACAGAATAAACAAAATGGTTATTTTTAACTCTGACAACGATGCGGAGAGTATACATGATGCGGTACGTCGTATTCGAGATGCAATTTCGTCAGTAGAATATCGAGAGTTTCATAATTATGGGCATTTCTGTGGTAGCGACTTGGGTCAAGATGAGTTTCCTGAATTGCTAGAGGCATGTCTATGAAAATTACTAAACGTACAGGGGCTGAAATCCAAAGAGAAGAAGCACATGGCGGTAGTGGCTCGCGCAAAGTCTATGCATCACCAGAACATCTCACGAGCTCGCATTTTGAAGCTATGACCCATGGCTGGCTACCAGCTGGTAAAACATTCGATTGGCACGACCATACAGATATTGAAGAAATTATGGTTGTTGTGAAGGGCGAGGGTGAAGTGCACGATGAAGACGGTGTGTACGCATATGCAGCTGGCGATGTGTTTGTATTTCCAGCCAATACCCAGCACAAGATTCATAACTCAACCGATTACGAGCATGAGATGATATTTGTGAGAGTTAAGGTTTAACTATGCTAAAAACTCTTACCTGGAATATCGGCGGTGGAAAACTACTAACACCCGGTGCCGACCCAAGCCTCATTGCATCATATGGTCGCGATGGGCTAGAAGAGATCTCGCGGGTAATTCGAGAATCTGCTGCGGATATTGTTGCGTTGCAAGAGGTGCAGCAATTGAACGGCAAGAGCCAAATTGATGCCATCGCAACGCTCGCTGGGTATGAACACTATTTTTACGATGTAACATCCGAGTCACATATAGATAGCGGCCATCAGCTAGGCCACGGTATTCTTTCCAAGCACCCGATAACCAATCACACGTTCGGGCTATTCAACAATCCCAAGATTCGTATTGGATGGGAAGATGGCTCTATCGCCACCAGTTTCGACAAGGGATTTAGTAGCTGCGAGGTTGATATAGACGGCCATAAGGTAAGTGTTACTTCATTACACCTTATCCCGTTTCGGAGATTTGATATCTCACTCGACTCTCAGCTTGCAAAAGAGATATTAGATGATGTTTCAGCGAAGTTAAGCATTTCCACAGACAAAGCGATTATTATGGGTGATTTCAATATTAACGACAGCTACTTAGCCACCTACCTACCAGCTTTATTCACCAAATATAGCCTAGAAGAGATTAACATCAACGAGCCAACTACGCCAAAAGGTCGTAGCTATGACCACGTTTTATTCAGAGGACTTGAATACAAATCAAAACAGATAGACAGCCATGTTTTAACAGACCATTACCCAGTTATATGCGACTTTATACTAAAGAGTTCGTTGGAGTCACATGAATAAAGTCCCGCATGGCGTTATAGACCAGCAGCATCTTAATCGCAAGAACGACTACTTGTTTCGTATCTCTATGAAATCGTTGATGAAAAATGATGCAGGTGAAGTATTGGTGGTGAAAGAATCAGGTCGCACATGGTGGGATTTACCTGGTGGTGGAATGGACCATAATGAGAGCATTAAGGGTGCGATTGCTCGTGAACTACACGAAGAAGTGGGCTTCACGGGCAACTTCTCGTATCAGGTGATTACAGTCGAAGAACCAGCGTTCTTGCAACACGCAAACGTATGGCAGATTCGTATAGTATTCGCTGTAAAGCCTGACAATATAATGTTTGAAGCAGGCGAAGACGGCGATGAGCTGAGATTCATCAACCCAGAAGAGCTGAAAAATTCAGAAAACGAGGCTGAACAAAAAGCTTATGAGTATTCTCTAGTTTCATAGCTATACTCTGGAACAATATATTCTTTCGTTGTTAGTAGTCGGCTATGGATTTATCAAATACGTATTCAAACTTATCAATAAAATTGTGCTCTTTCGTATCAAAATCATTGATTACATCTCTGATGCCAATGAGCTCTCTGGTGTTGGATTTATATGCGATGAAGTTTCTGCTACCAAGTTTATTATCATCGAAGTGCCTTTGTGGACCAACTACTCCAGTACGGATAAGCTCTTCATTAAATATTTCACCATTAAAGTAAGTGACTATCTTTGCGTGTATAAGCTCGATATAGTTTTGGTCAAAATCTGTCGGCTGGAAATACTCACCGTGGACGAGTCTGTGACGCAAGCCTCTATTGCCGTTTTCAAAAAATTTCGTATCCAGTTCTTCACCAAGTATTTGTAGCCTCTTTGCATTATCTATTTTGCCATTTGATTTTTTGCACAAGGCTTCGATAGCAGAGAATAGAAGGAGCATCTTTGGGGTGGAACCGACAGTATTAACCGCATCATTCCAGTAGTAGTAGAACTCTTCTGGGATAGTGGTTTGTGATAACTGCTCAAGCGCCTTGTAGCTGGTATCGTCAAAATGAAGTGGGACGGGGTCACTATCGAAAATATTATGAAAGTACGCGTAATTCTTATCGACATTCTGAATTATGAGAGGTTGATGAAGGAATTCAACATAACACTGTGAAATAACTGCAATTTTTGGCGTTGCATCAAGCAACTTTTTTCTAAATACTACGAAAGCATCATTGAAGCTGTCCGCATCAATCTCAAGAGTTGCAATCCACGAGTATCCCATAGCACCTTCACTATAGGTAAAATCCCATTGTTCGTAACGCACATCATCATGAGTAAAGTGGGGAGGTATGTTATCTGATACACCAACATAGTTTTCTGCTAATGTCTTAATTTTGCGTTGGCAGAAATATTTCATAGTCTAATTATAGTCCTAGTCTAGGCTAGCTATATATCTATCTGAATATCCACGGAGTCCTCTATCTGTTGCTGGCATGGTTAGTTTCAGCTCGAAAGGTAATAGGGTTAAAATTTTTGTTTGCCGATTGATAAACCCATGATCCTATTTTATCAGACTATCACCTTATTGATGGGTGATTGACCGAGACAAACAAGCTGCTATAATCATAAGCAATGTAAGAGGGTAGTAAGAATGAAAACGACACAACCTGGGTTTGAAAAAAGTACGGTGGTGCTCCTTACCAGTGTGATAGCGCTACTTGGGTTGTTCGGACTCTCCGCTGTGATGGGGTATAGTTATATTGGTTTCAAAACTCCTCAGCAAAAGCCTAGTCTTGGCGGGACTGTCTGCAGCAAATCCGACACTGATAGCTACATAGATTTGCAGGAGAAAGCGCAGGACGTAGCTGCACAGAAAGCGATGCTTTCGACGATAGAAGCGAAGAAAGACTATAAGACCGACGCAACCTGCGTCTTTATGGCTATGCAGTCAGCTATCCGTAGCAATGACCTTACAAAGGCCAAGGAGCTATATGCCACACTCAAGGCGCTCAATGACAATGGTCAGTATGTGAATGGCTCCATACCCGACCTTACCGGCAATGAACAGGCCGGGAACCTCATTAAGCTTTTAGAAAGCCCCTCTACTAAACGACCAATAGGTGAGGGTTAGATAACTCATGAGAGTATTGCCGCGAGTTTATGTTATCGGCTTTGGTATCACGCTGTTTCTTGCAAGTTTACTAAATAGTTCAACCGCGCATGCCTACACTGTGGGTGATTTGCCGCTTAATCGATCTTGGTACAACACTGCTGAGTATCATGCGTGGTATATGTGTAATTACGAAGACGGTACACAGTTTGGTGCCCGCGGAGCGATTTGGTTTACCAACACAAACAACCAGTATTACAGTATGGGTGTGACTGTTGATGATACTACTACCTCTGTACCAGTTGTTATCAATGGCTCCGCCTACGGGTGTCGCGATGGTGTCAATGGTCAGCATGTTTACGCAACGAATGTAACACCTAAGGGGACGAACGCGTGGCGACTGACGTCATTAAGCACCACCACGCTGGACAGAGGAAGTTTTCCAAATTCGGCAGAGCGGAACTATACGAGTAAGGGGGGCTCCATCAATGCCGACCTAGATGTGTCTGGATTAGCGACCAATAATGCAAGTGCAGACGACAGTCAAACGATCTACATAGATATTTATCGGTGTTTTTTTGCTGACGACAAGACAGGTACGTGTTACACCGAGTCCATACCAGTGACAGTCATACGGCGCAAAAAACCAAACCCTTGGACATCAACATCGATCACGCAGGTAAAGGTAACAAGTCCTGTCGGTGCCGTAGTCGGTCCGACTCAAAATGTCACCGCTTACCCTGGCGATAAACTGGACTGGTACCATTCGGTAACGGTGAGTAATTTTGCGGCCGGTGCGGGTGCAATTCAAATCGGGACATCTCAGCACCGAAGAAATGGTTGGTTTCAAGATCAAGCTGGCCCTACGCTGACGTTTTCGGGAAACGGCACTCAGAATATCGCAAACGTGTATGGACAGTATACCGTGCAAGCGAGTGACGTAGGCAAAGTATTGTGTGGAACGATGGCACGAAGTCCGGCTAGCTACACTGGTGGAGCGTTAGAAAACACGTGGGCATGTGCAACCATTCGCTCAAACTATAGTTTGTATCCACAGTCTCTGCTCAATAACCAGGCGCTGAGCACGCTTTTCACGGGACAGTCATTGTCGCCCTCAAACCCTGCACAGATATTGGAGCAAGTAATTAACACCGGTCCTGCTTCAGACGTAGACAATCAGTACGCTGCATACGAATTCAAAATACCGAGTGGTAGTGTTGCCAATATTGCTTCTTTTTTCCAAACGACAGGGACTCCGGGTGCCAACGTCGGCGGGATATTTGGCAGCAGCAATGGTCAACCAGCCTTTACGGTTGCTAATTACGCGTCTGGATCAGGATGTAGCTGGTTAGCAAGTCAGCCAGCATACAGCGGTAAAATAGTTTGTATAGGCACTACGACATCTGGGACGGTTAAGTTCCCGGCGGGGGTAGCGTCACTCACATCATCTGCAAGCGGCATAACTGCTGACACAACTTCTATAAAAGCCGATGATTATGCAATTGGCGATACGGTTTGTCGCATTGTAGCCGTGAGTGGTTATGACTATCTCCATACGTCATCTAGTGATCATCGCATTTCCTACCCTGGCTGTGTCACAATCGGCAAACGGCCTCTTGTCCAAGTGTGGGGGGGCGATATACGTGTTGGCGCAGGTGCTCTGTCTACGAGCGGCTATGCCAGTAGTAATTCCTCCATCATTGCGCAGCCTCGAGTGACTGATGACGGTACGTATGGTAGTTGGGGGGAGTATGGTCTCCTGGTACCACTCAATGGACAGATTGACTCTGCTTCCGCCGCGACCACTTCAGGCAAAACGGGTGCTGCAATTTCGCAGCCCGCCTCTAGTAGAAACGTGCTTAGCTTTGCAAATACTACCATACCCTATGGACGCTGGGGGGCAACTGGTGCATTTCCGGGCATTGTCAACTCCCCTGTGCTATTAGGAACTGCCGGGGCTGCGGGGCCGGCAATAAACGTTGATACGTTACCGAGTGGCATAACAAACGCGGGTGCCTCAAACCTCACTCTGCAGGGAACATTGAGTTCACCACGAACAGTAGTCGTTCGTACCACAGGGACGGTGACGGTATCAGGCAATCTCGTGCTTGGCGCATATCCAACCTCAGGTGCGAACGTTGCACAAATTGTTGTGATTGCACAGAATATCATTATTCAACCAAGTGTCACAAAAGTTGACGCGTGGTTGGTAGCCCAGCCCTCGTCTGCTACGACGGGTGGCACGATTAGCACCTGTGATGTAGCCCAAAACCCCTACTATCTAGGACTTTCGGCAAGTGTTTGTAACACACAACTACAGGTGAACGGTCCCGTGATGGCGAGGGAACTGCAGCTACGGCGAACTTATGGTGCAGAAAAAAATATCGGAGGCGTCAACTACCCGGCAGAAATCCTTAACTTTCGTCCTGACGCGTTTTTGTGGGAACTAAACTATGGTGAATCTCAAGGTGATTTGACGACGGTGAGTACGCGTGAGTTGCCACCACGCTATTAGAACAGAACCACAAAATAGACTTGCGTAATCTGAAGACGCTTATGTATAATAGTCACTAGTATGAATCTAAAGAAGGGGATGGGCGATTTCTTTGCACTCGACATCGGTACTAACGCCGTTCGGGTAGTGCAGTTATCGGCCGGGGGCACCAATAGCTGGACGCTTGTCGCTCATGGCTATGCACCTATCGATAGTAAAATTACTTCAAGCGATTCCCCTGAGGCACGGCGGCGACTTGGCGAAGTGATTATCACGGCGCTAGGACAAAGTGGCATAAAGACAAAAAATGTGGTGATCGGACTACCTTCAAATAAGACATTTACGACGGTCATCGATGTACCATCGGTATCTGAGTCAGAGCTAAAAGCCACAATGAAATACCAGATTGATCAGTATATTCCTATGTCGGTTGATGATGCAAAGGTTGACTGGGCTTTGCTTGGACCATCATTACACGCTCAAAATCAGCAGGAAGTGTTGATCACGAGTACCGCAAAGGTCTATAGCGAAGAGCGACTAGAGATGATTGAAGCTTTGGGACTCAATGTTATTGCTGCTGAGCCTGATCCCGTCGCGATGGTGCGCGCTCTCGTACCGGAAGGCACCGCGAGTACGGCAATGATGCTGATTGATATCGGTGAGCAGTCGACCGACCTAGCAATTACCTACGGTGATACGCCGCGACTCGTGCGCACGGTCCCCACTGGACTTGGGTCACTGGTAAAGTCGGCTGTCCAAAACCTCAATGTCCAGGACGACCAAGCTCGTCAGTTTATCCTGAAATTTGGGCTTGCACCAGATAGGCTTGAAGGTCAAGTGCTCCACGCTATCGAAAACGTGCTTGATAGTTTCGCAGCCGAAATGACAAAATCCGTTAAGTTCTTTCAGACGAGGTATCCCAACGTCGCTATAAGTGGCATTTTGCTCTCAGGATTTGGTGCAGTCATACCACGGTTTAATGAGTACGTCGCGACAAAGGTTGGTATCCAGACGGCACTTGCCAATCCATGGCAAAACATTCGTATGTCACAGAATGACCAGCAGCAGCTTGCTGCGATTGCCTCTGAGTTTACGACAGTGGTAGGTCTCGCGAAGAGGAAGAACTTGTCATGATCGAAGTCAACTTGATTCCTGATGTAAAGCAAGAATTCATACGTGCTCAGCGTACACGCAATACGGTGATCTCTTTCTCTATTATGGCAAGTATCGCGGCGGGTGTGGCAATTGTCATTTTCGCGCTGTTACTTGGTGGTCAGGGTGTTCGTGAAATTTTGGCAGACAATAGCATTAAGGATGACTATGCAACACTCAAAAAAAATGAGAATCTTAGTAATTTAGTGACAATCCAAAACCAGTTGGCTCAAGTGTCAACACTAAACAATGACAAAGGTATCAATTCGCGCCTATTTGACATTTTAGGTGGTATCAACCCGAAAGACCCAAATCACGTTCGGATTTCTACTGTTTCGTTGAATCCTACTGACAATTCACTGTCGATAGAGGGCTCGGCGGCAAATAGCTTTACTGCGACCGACGCGTTCAAAAAAACAATACTGAATACCAAGGTTGTCTATACCGACAAAGATGGTAAAGAGCAAACGACCAATCTCACCGATAGTGTTACGCTCAATAATGCTAGTTATGGAACCGATACGACTGGGGCAAAGGTATTACAATTCAAGCTCTCCTTTGTTTATCCCAAGGAGCTCTTTGCCAACACCTCTACAAATGTTCGAATCGTTTCACCCACGAAGGTAACCGACGTTACCGACTCTAGAACACGAGTTCCCGACGATCTGTTCTCGTCGTCACCAAAGACAGGAGACACAAAGTAATGGCTCAGAAAGATGTCAGTGCCAACAAACGTCAGCAAATAGCCAAATCAAGTCGCATGATGTTCATCTGGGTGGCAGGTGCCTCTGTCTTGGTCGGGTTTGCGGCAGTAATTTGTTGGTTTTTGATTCAGCAAATTATGTTTAAGGAAAAGGTAATTACTGAAAAAAATAAAACTGTCTCAACCTTACAGCAGAACATCAAGGCGGTGCCCAAGCTGTCGGACAATATTCGGGTGCTTGAAACCAATGTTGCTCTGAATTCAGCAAAGGCAAATTCAAACGAAAAGGCACTCCAGGTGATTTTGGACGCACTACCCGCCGACGAGAATACCTTGGCACTTGGGGCATCACTACAGACAAAGTTAATTGGTAGTGGTGGTAATCTTACGATTGATTCACTTGATGCCACACCTGCAGTAGGCGCAAACGGTACGGCGAATAGCAGTACTACTTCCGATGGGGTACAAAGGATGGCTTTCTCATTTACAGTGTCTTCATCTGACCCAAATGCCATCAAAGACCTTTTGAAACGTCTCGAGCGCTCGGTACGCATCATGGATATCGATACATTGAGGATCGAACAGTCTGAGACTCGTATGACAATGGTAGTTCAGGCACACGCCTATTACTTACCGGAAAAGAAGATCGAGCTGAAAAAAATACCTGTGGGAGCGCGTAAATAATGAAGAAAACAGATATAGCTATGATCGTTCTCATCGCCGGTCTTGCAGTGCTCACCGCTTTTCTCGTTGCGAGCAACATTCCTTTTTTGCAGGTTTCCGAAAAAGGGGTACAGGTGGATACAATCGAGAGTATATCTGATAGAGTTGAGCCACCTGATCAAAACGTATTTAACAGTAACGCCATCAATCCCACGGTCGAAACGTTTATCGGTGACAAGACGCTACCGCAATAGGGATTGCTGACATGGCGTTAATGACAAATGACATACAAGAAAAACTCGTAAAGCTTCTCACCGAAGAAGGCTTGGTGAGTACTGATGTGATACAAAGTGCGACTACTGAGGCAGCCGGGTCGGGTAAAACACTGCTTACGGTTCTTACTGAGCAAGATGCAATTGATGACGAACTGCTGACTCATGCGATTGCGCAAGTTTCGGGGGTCCCCTATGTCAATCTCAGCAATAGCGTGATTGACCAGGGTATTCTGTCACTTTTGCCATCTGATATCGCTGAGCGCTTTATGGCGGTACCGCTCGCAGAGGTTCAAAACCGACTTGCAGTTGCAATGATTGATGCAAATAACGTGCAGGCAGTCGACTATCTCGCTAATCGCATCCAAAGACCCTTAAAGGTATTTATGGCGTCGGAGGCGGGTGTGAGACACGTGCTTGATCAATACAAGACCGACTTATCAAGTGTTGATGTGGCTGCTGAGGTATCTCAAAAAGAAGCAGCTCAAGAAGAAACCAAGGACATTAAGACGATTGTTCAGGATTCTCCTATCAGCCGTGCACTCAGTACAATTTTGGAATACGCGGTAAAGTCTAGGGCAAGTGACATCCATATCGAACCATTTGAAAAAGCTCTCAAGATTCGCTGCCGCGTTGACGGTGTGCTTAGGGAAGTGATGCAGCTGCCAAAAAGTATCGAACCCGCTCTCATTAGTCGTATCAAGATTCTTTCTAACCTTAAAATTGACGAGCATCGCACACCACAGGACGGTCAGTTTGCCGTAAAAGTAGGTAACAAAGAAGTTGATCTCCGTATCGCCATCAGCCCAGTGGTGTGGGGGGAACAGGTGGTAATTCGATTGCTTGATAAATCAGGTAATAGCTTTGACCTCGAAGAGATGGGATATGCCGGCCGCGCCTTACGTACTATTCAAAAAGGCGTCAAAAAACCGAACGGGATGCTCCTCACCTCTGGACCTACAGGCTCAGGAAAGTCAACTAGCCTCTATGCTCTCATCAAGGAAATAAAGGACGAGACTATCAACATTGTGACACTTGAGGATCCGGTAGAATACAAAATGGATGGTGTCAATCAGATTCAGGTTAACGCAGAGGTAGGGCTAACTTTCGCATCGGGGCTGCGCTCGATTTTGCGTCAAGATCCAAACGTGGTGATGGTAGGGGAGATTCGTGATGGCGAGACTGCAAACTTGGCTGTGCAAGCAGCACTCACTGGACATCTCGTATTTAGTACGTTGCACACTAATTCTGCGGCCGGAGTGCTACCGCGCCTTCTCGATATGGGTATTGAGCCATTTTTAATCGCGAGTACCGTCAACACGATTATCGGACAGCGTCTTGTTCGCCGTGTGGCCCCTCAACGTGATGCCTATTGGTCGAGTCCACTTGAAACAAAAAGTATTCTCGACACCGTCGGTCACTTGTTACCAAAGACCAAAGAGGAAGTGGCACGGGTTTCTGCCGATCTCGGTTATAAGGACTTGCCACTTGCAGGTCAAACCGCTTATACTTTAGTAAAGGGACGTGACACTCCCTCGACACCCCGCGGTTATACGGGGCGGGCTGGACTGTACGAAGTGATGGATATTACAGAGGAAATACAAGACCTCATTGTCGCACGCTCGACAAGTGCCGACATTCAACGTAAAGCAGTCGAGCAGGGCATGATTACAATGCGTCAAGATGGTTACCTGAAGGCGCTAACAGGGGTCACGACACTAGAGGAAGTCAATCGTGTCGCGGCAGATACAGCATAAAAGGGAGAAGGCATGAATAATCCAGAACTACGCATCGAAGTATTACTAGAAGAAGTTGTTCGCAAGCGCGCTTCAGACCTTCATATTCAGGTGGGGTTACCACCAATGCTTCGTGTTGATGGTGCGTTGATACCAATTGTCGGCTTCAATCCTCTTGATGAGCAGCAAGTTGAGTCACTTGTGTTTGCCATCTTGGACCAGGATCAGCAACAAATTCTTCTTAAAGACAAGGAGTTTGACTTCAGCTTTGCTTTCGGGACGTTAGGGCGGTTTCGCGTTAACGCCTTTCACGAACGTGGTAACCTGGCTGCTGCGCTACGTCTCATCCCAAATGAGATCAAGTCTGTTACTGAACTGGGTATGCCGCAAGTAGTGCTCTCATTTGCTGACTATCCGCGCGGTCTTGTACTTGTAACAGGACCAACTGGGTCTGGAAAATCAACCACGCTTGCTGCTCTTGTAGACAAAATCAACAGTGAACGCGCTCACCACATTATCACAATTGAAGATCCAATTGAATTTACTCACAAGTCAAAGAAATCTGTTATTGTTCAGCGAGAAGTACATTACGATACCTACTCGTTCTCTGCAGCGCTGCGTAGCTCACTTCGTCAAGATCCTGATGTTGTGTTGATTGGTGAGATGCGCGATCTCGAAACGATTTCTGCGGCAATTACGATTGCCGAAACCGGTCACTTAGTCTTTGCGACACTCCACACTAACTCGGCCTCGCAGTCCATCGACCGTATGATCGATGTGTTTCCCCCTCACCAGCAACCACAGATTCGCGCACAGCTTGCTAATATTCTGATGGCAATCTGTAGTCAGCGCCTTGTACCTGCTATTGGTGGGGGAAGGGTAGTTGCAGCTGAAATTCTTATTGCAAATCCTGCGGTGCGCAATGTTATTCGTGAAGGCAAGAGCCATCAGCTTGATGCCATTATCCAGACTGGTGCAGATCAGGGAATGCAGACCATGGATCGTACGCTTGTGAATCTGGTTCAGAGTGGAACAGTGACGTATGACAATGCTCGTGAGTTTGCCGTTGACCTGACAGAGTTTGAGCGATTGATGAGAGGATGATAACACGTGAAGAAATTTAATTACGAAGCACGTGACAAGAACTCCGACAAAATTATTAAGTCGATTGTTCAGGCTGATTCGGAAACCTCGGCAGCGAAAGTATTGGTTGAGCAGGGATATACGCCTCTTACCATCAAGGAAGTAGACGAAAATGGCGGATTGATCGGCCGTCTGACCGGAAGGATTAAGACGAAAGATAAGATTGTCTTTACTCGGCAGCTCGCCACGCTGATTGGGGCAGGGTTGCCGCTTGCCCAGAGTATTCGAACCGTACTAGACCAAACTCAAAACAAAAAACTTCAGGGAGTGATCCAAGAAGTCATCGCCGACGTTGAGGGCGGCAAGCAGCTGTCGGAGGCATTTGGCAAGCATCCAGAAGTCTTTGACAAGATTTTTTTGGCGCTCGTGGCGGCTGGTGAGGTGTCGGGAACGCTCGATGAGGCACTCAAACGTGTCGCGGCACAGCAAGAAAAAGATGCGGCTATGATGAGCAAGATAAAAGGAGCGATGACATACCCGATTATCGTACTAGTCGTCATATTAGCAGTCATGCTGTTTATGCTGTTCACCGTGGTTCCACAGGTTGAAAAGCTCTACCACGACATGAAAAAATCACTTCCTATGCTGACCGAAATTATGATAAACAGTGCAAACTTCATGATTCACTTCTGGTGGCTTCTCATTATTCTTATGGGTATTGGTGTCTATTTCTTGAGACAGTATATGCATACCGAGAACGGCATCAAGACATTCGATACCCTCAAACTCAATGCGCCGCTATTTAAGGGAATGTTTCGTAAACTTTATATGGCACGGTTTACTCGCACCGGACAGACACTACTCTCAACCGGCGTGGCAATGCTTGATATGCTACGGATTAGCTCAGAGAGCGTCAATAATGTAGTTGTCAGCAAGAGTATTGATCGTGCCGCTGAGAAGGTAAAGGGAGGAAAGGCACTTTCTGCTGCCATCCAGTCTGAGGAATACATTTTGCCGATGGTCCCGCAGATGATCAAGATTGGCGAACAGTCAGGCAAAATTGATGAGATGATGGGCAAGACGGCCCAAGTGTTTGAGGATGAGCTTGACGAAGAGATCAAGGCGATCTCGACAGCGATCGAACCGATCCTTATGGTGGTTCTTGCTATCGTAGCTGGTGGAATGGTAGGAGCAATCCTCTTCCCAATCTATAGCCTCGTAAATGGCGTCTAAGTACTAGACAAATAACACCGAGCACGCTATGATAGGCCTTAAGCATAAGTATTGTTCATAAGAAAGGTGGAACGAAACTATGAGCATTCAGCAAAAACAACGTGGGTTTACAATCATTGAGGTGGTACTCGTGCTCGCTATTGCAGCACTTATCTTCCTGATGGTATTTATTGCTTTGCCAGCTCTGCAGCGCAATCAGCGTGACACGGCACGCAAGACGGTTCTCGGAAAGGTAAGTTCAGCAGTGACTACCTATCAGTCAAATAAGCGGGGGGCTCAGCCGACCAAGGGTGTTGATCTACAGGGCTATGTTGATGGTCGCACGGGGGCAAATACTGATAAAGGTGCCGCAGGAGACTTCACCGGTTCATCAGATGACACGGTGATTGACAACGACTACATTGTAACTGTGAAAGCCTATGCTGCTGCTGATGCTGGTAGGGCAGGAAACGCTGACACAAACGTCGTTCAGGTTATCACGGGGGCAACCTGTAATGCTACTGGTGACGGGGCAGCCTCGGGCACCACACGCAATGCCGCGATTCTTATCAAACTCGAAAACGGTAGTGCACTTGTCTGCCAAGCAGTCTAGGTATCTTTAACTAGTCTCGAGCATTCAAACCGCGCCTCAAAAAAGCGCGGTTTTTGCTATACTATCTGGAGTATGGCGTATATCTTTGAGGCACTCACTGCCAGTATATTCGGACTCTTACTTGGGAGTTTTGCGGGTGCTCAGGTATGGCGCATACGGGCGCGACAGCTTGACGAGGATAGACGGGCGGGGGAGACTATTGATAAACAAGAACTTAGCCGCCTAAAACCTCTCATATCAGTGTCTCTTACGTCAGATCGCTCAGTCTGCTTATCCTGCCATCATCAGCTGCGTTGGTATGATATGATCCCTCTGCTCAGTTGGGCTAGTACGGGCGGCAGATGCCGCTATTGCCAGCAACCTATAGGCTCCTTAGAACCCCTTGTAGAGCTTGGGCTAAGTGCCGCATTTGTTATCTCGTATCTTTACTGGCCCACACCGCTTACATCTGGGGTAGCATGGGGAGCATTTATCGTCTGGCTACTTTCTCTCACGAGCCTTGCGATTTTGGTCACGTATGACATTCGTTGGCAGCTTCTGCCAGATATTGTCAGTTACAGCTATATGTCACTGGGAATTATATTTATTGTCCTTGGTTTTCAGGGGGGGTGGGGTTCAATTGTTGAAGTAGTAGGGGCTGTGGCGGTACTCGGCGGTCTCTATGGCATACTTTACCTGCTTTCGGGTGGGAGATGGATTGGCTTCGGTGACGTTAAGTTAGGAGTCGGGCTGGGACTTTTTCTGTCAAATTGGCGACAGGCGTTACTGGCTCTCTTTCTGGCTAACCTTATAGGTTGCATCGTTGTTATACCGGGTCTTATCAGTCGAAAGCTAACTAGTACCTCGCATATACCGTTTGGACCATTTCTTGTCGCAGGGATGATGCTGGCATTCTTCTGGGGCGAGTGGCTCATCTCGCGACTTTTGTCGCTTCAATTGTTCTAGGTGTCTTGTTGCTGCTTATGCTATAATCATCTCAAGTATGATTGGGAATAAATCGGCTGGATTCACTGTTATTGAAACCATTCTCTACCTTGCCGTCACCGGTCTTCTTGCGGTCGGAGTGCTTGCGGGTGCGACAACCGCTATCAATCAGCAGCGCTACAAAGATGCCACAAACTCTTTTGTTGATTATCTTCAGTCTGGGTATGACCAAACTATAAATGTCCAGAATGACCGGTCAACAGACAAGACATGTGATAGCGCCTCTCAGATTACTGACTCTCCAAATCCTGCGGCAGAGGTGAGAGGAGCGACAGAGTGTTTCGTGATCGGACAACTGATATCGACTGACGATGGACGGGCTTTTACCATGACAGTAGTCTATGGCTCCCAAGATGGTTCGAAAAAGACGAATGATACAGATGCGCTGACAGCATCAAATCTTTTCTTAGGTACCACTTCAAGCACCTATACACTTGAGTGGGATACGAGGATTGTCCAACCGGGCACTGCAACACCAATTCTTCCGACAAGTATTTTAATTGCTCGCTCGCCTTCGAGCGGCGTGGTGCGAACCTACATCGGTGCCAAAGCGTTAACATTGTCAGCACTCATTACCACAGGCGCGGTATCAGCTGATACTCTCTTTTGTGTTGATCCCTCGGGGTGGACGGGAGCAACTCGTGATGGCGCTGTGGTGCGTCCTGACACGACAAACAGCAGCGGGGTGAAGCTTGCTGGTCCAGGAGGCGGTTGCTGATGCGTTTTAGTAAGGGCGATACGATTATCGAAGTGATGTTTTCATTCGTCGTCTTTAGTATGGTTATCGTAGGCGCCTTTATTTTGATGAATCAAGGTATCGCCTCGGCGCAGCGTTCCCTCGAAATTACCCTGGTTCGCGAGCAGATAGACGCGCAGATTGATATGGCTCGGTATGTCCAGAAATACGAGAGGATCACCTGGGAGAGCCTGATTAAACCAGCTCCTACAGGCAAACTGGTATCGTCAGTTTCCGAGTTTGGCACGGACCTCAGCTGTCCCACTTCTCCATCTCTATCAGATGCGTTCTTTTTTGGGCGTACTTCGGATGCAAAGACTGTCACTCTCTATAGTGTTGGCGCTGCGTCTTATGGGCTCGCTCCTACCTATAGCCTTGTTGACTACCTTGCGACAACCCCCAAATCATACGGGATATGGCTCATGATTGTGCCTGCGGAGACCAAGTCAGGGGGTCCTGCTGACTCGGCCACCAACAAAGCGTATGATCTCCATGTTCGATCGTGTTGGAACAGCGTTGGATCAAGTCAACCAATGACCATCGGAACTGTTACGAGGTTTTATGATGTCAAATAGAGCTTGTAGTAAAGGATTTACTCTAATCGAACTTATGATCTCGATGACTTTTTTGTCAATTTTATTGATTGCGATTACTGTTGCGACCCTTCAAATCATGCACCAGTATTCCAAGGGAATGACGGTAAAGTCAATCAATCAAATAGGCCGAAATCTTGCTGATAGTATACGACGCGATGCGCGGTCACTGAGCACCGTGGGTGGTGGTAAGTATGTCGCACCAAATACCGTCGGGGCAGGGGGCTTAGGACGTCTTTGCCTCGGCTCGGCAAGCTACATTTGGAATACTGATTCAGCTCTTAGAGACGGCACTGGGGTAAAATATACGGGAGTACCAAGCCCTCGGATGATTGCGATGGCACGAGTAAACGACCAGGGTGGACAGTACTGCTCACCTGTTAGTGGTAACTATCGCACGGATGTGCCGGCCACCCTTGCTACCGAAATGCTGAGTAATTCTCTAGACACGACGACAGCGCCAACAGGTACCTTCACTGAGCTTGCACTCTATGAAATGACGCTGACGCCGATGGTGACTAATAATCCGGGGGTACTTTACACGCTGCAATTCACTCTTGGTACAAACCAATCCGGTACTATCGATACTGTTGACCAATCATGCCTCAACCAATCTAACACAACCTCAAATTATGATTTTTGCGCAGTAAATAAGTTTCAAATCGTCTTACGTATGGGATAATGATAAGTATGAGCACCATTCGAGAGCAGCAACGGGGAGCAGTATCACTTTTTATCGTTATATTTGCAGCGCTACTAATCATGGTACTAACGATAGGATTTATCCGTATGATGATACAGGAGCAAAAACAAGCGCTCAACGACGATCTTTCTCAAAGCGCATACGACTCTGCTGTCACTGGTGTCGAAGATGCCAAACGAGTCTTGCGGGCATGCCAGCAAGACTCTACCTCTGTAGCGTGTACTGCTCTCGATGCGCACAAGTGCAGCACTATCACAGATGCTCAAGTCGTCAGTGGCAGTGGCGAGACGACCATTAAGACAAACGGCTCGAGCGATACTAGTCTCAACCAAGCCTATACGTGTGTCAAGATATTTCGACAAACCGACGATAATATAGGGGATCTGACTGCGGGCGCAAGTAAAGTTATTCGCATGAAAGCGACAGCCCCGTTTTCTTATTTCACCGTTGAGTGGATGCTAAAGGGCAAGCCAGGCGGTGAGGATTCATCTGATCTTACAGCTCCTACCTCGAGCGTCCCTGTTATATCGTTACCGCCACGCTCAGGTTGGTCATCAAACTCGCCATCACTCTTGCGTGTCCAAGCTCTTCTGCCCCCAAATGCCAGTTCGGTGGATAGGGCGGCGATGGACGGAGCAATGCCGAATCCGGCAAATCCGAGTAGCAGCATCTATATTGCATCAACGACATTTCTACGGCCATCAAACGTGAGTGCTGCCCAGAATGCGCTCGGTACGACTGCTTCGATAGGCTCTCAACCACGTGCACCAGCTGATCTCAACGCTCATGTCGAATCGCTGAGTCCGATTGCGGTATCGTGCTCGAAAGCGGGTTATCTTGGCGGTGCATACGCCTGTAAAGCTGCATTTAAAGTATCATATACGGTCCCCGCGGGCTCAACAGTTGCTTTTCTGCGATTAAGTAGTATCTATCGAGATACCTCATATCGAGTAGCCCTTTATACATCAGAGCTTGATCAAACGCTCGTACAGTTTGATGGTGTCCAGCCTCTTGTTGACTCAACAGGTCGGGCAAATAATGTCTATCGGCGGGTTGAGAGTCGTATTGAACCAGGGGTTGCTGGTACAGGAGCACTTCCGTATCCTGAAAATGCGGTCGATGTAACCGGCAGTTTTTGCAAAGATTTTTATATTACTAATACAGTGGGGAGCACGGGGGTGCCTGCCTGCTCCACCATTCCCGTCATTCCGTAGTAGAGTTCTCGCTATGGTATTGATCGTATACCTGCTTGAGGTGGGTATCTGTCACATGGGTATACACCTGGGTAGTACTAATGTTGCTGTGGCCTAGCATGGATTGTACACTGCGGATGTCTGCTCCGTTCATGAGCAGGTCGGTCGCGAAACTATGACGCATAGTGTGGGGGCTGACGTGTTTCGTGATACCGGCAAGTTTTGCGTATTTACTGACGAGGCGCTCAATACTTCGAGGAGTCAGTCGTCTGTACATTCCAGATCGATCGGCGCCGCAGTTACGACTATAGTTTAAAAATAGGGGAGGCAGTGAGTCGGTTCGTGTAGACAAATAGGCCTCAACATGCGCAGCTGCCTCTCGACTCACAAAGACTGGTCTATCTTTTTGGCCTTTACCGCGCACCATAAACTCTCTGCGTTTGGTATTGATATGGTCCCTGTCAAGAGCGGTGAGTTCGGATATTCGTAGCCCACTTGAAAAGAGTAGTTCGATTATCGCACGGTCGCGCAGGTGCTGCTCTTTGCCGGTTGAGGGGATAGATTCAATGAGGCGTTGAAGCTCCTCGAAATGGAGAAATGTGACTTGCTTGCGGTGTACCTTTGGGAGTTCAATTTTATCAGGGCTCAGCGAGGCAATGTTCCTTTTAGAAAGGTAGGATAGAAATCCTCGGAGCGCAATCAAATGATAACTCTGTGTGATGAGTGCGAGGTCCTCTCCAGAAATATCTGAAGTATAGCGGTTGAGCCATAACCGATATTTTCTCATCAGCTCCGATGAGATATCTGCCACTAATATATCTCCGGCAAATTCAATAAAGCGTTCGAGATAACGGCGGTAGTTTTCGGCAGTTTTTGCTGAGCGACCACGTTCTACTTCCATGTGTTCAATAAAATCAATGATGAGCTCAGACATGTACATATACCTAGCATAGCGCATTATTAAGCGAAAGCGTATAATAACCCCTATGGATATATTGCAGACGGTGGTAATGGGGTTGGTGCAGGGTGCAACTGAGTTTATCCCAGTAAGTAGCTCTGGCCATCTTGTCATTGCGCAGCACTTTATGAAAATTGCTCCCGATCATCTGTTCCTCGAGTATATTAATATAGGTACCTTGCTCGCACTTATCACCTACTATAGGAGAGAGTGGAGACAGTTAGTAAAGGATATATTTGAACAAAAAAAGTATTCACTAGCAGTCAACATAGTGCTCACATCTTTGCCTGCAGGACTTATAGGATTTTTTTGGCGGATTTTATAGATGGTTCATCCTTTTTCGTAAGCGTATATGTTGTGCTTGTCACACTGCCAACAATCGGTGTTGTCATGATTATCCTAGAGAGATTGCCCCACGCTCGCTCGGTAATGCGTATGGAGGAGCTATCCTGGTATAGCGCGCTGACCATTGGTTTTGCTCAAGTGCTAGCGCTTATACCCGGAGTATCGCGTTCAGGATCAACTATTATCGCGGGTCGCCTTGTAGGGTTGACGAGTTCAGAAGCAGCGAGGTATAGTTTCATGGCTTCATTGCCCATAATGCTTGCAGTGAGCGTAAAACTCTTTCTAAAATCATCCGATAGACTCTATTTTATTGATCATATGCCAGCCATTGTGATTAGCAACGTTGTTGCCTTTGTAGCAGGCGTTTCGGCGATCAGTTTTTTGATGCGGTATTTGTCCGGCCATAGCTTAGCCCTTTTTGGGTGGTATCGTATTATCCTTTCGATTGCCGTTCTTAGCATGCTTTTGATACTATAAGTGAAGAACTAGGAAAAAAAGGAGAATGGTATTGATGGAGCGTACACTTGTTGTGATGAAACCAGATGCTGTACAGCGCGGCATAGTTGGTGAAATTATAAGCCGATTTGAAAAAGTTGGTTTGAAGATTATAGGTTCAAAAATGTTTATCCCAAGCCGGGAACTCATGGATACTCATTATCCGGGCGATCGTGTGGAGTTCGTTGAAGGATTAGGCAAGAGGACACTAGAGAGCTACAAAGAGATGGGCCTTGACCCGGTTACACAATTTGGACATGATGATCCTATAAAGATTGGTGCCGAAGTACGTCGCTGGCTTACGGAGTTTATGCGTTCTGGCCCTGTTTTTGCTTTTGTACTTGAAGGTCCTCATGCTATCGAAGTTGTCCGAAAGATTGTGGGTGCAACGCTCCCACAAAAAGCATTGCCAGGCACGATTAGGGGTGACTACTCGTTTGATTCCTCCTATTTGGCAAACAGCAATGCGCGACCAGTGAAGAACCTTATCCATGCATCAGGGAATATCGATGAAGCAACCTTTGAGGTCGGTCTGTGGTTTGATGATGATGAATTATTTGATTATGATACGATTCATCAAGCGCATATGAAGTAATGGTGTTACGGTTCGTTACTGAGGTATAATGGTAGCTATGCCTCGGTAGCTCAATTGGATAGAGCAGTTCCGTCCTAAGGAAAAGGTTGTAGGTTCAACTCCTGCCCGGGGTACCAAAGGATGAATATGAAGCAAGTACAAACGTCAGAAGTTGCATTTGAAGGTCAACGTGAGGGTGAAAAGCTGCTCTTTGTTTTTCGTCGTCATATCATCGCTATGAGGAAGGGATTTTATGGGCTTCTGATACCGTTTGCCTTAACGTCGATTCCTCCGCTTATTTGGTCCGCAAACCTTGAGTTATTTATCTTGCCGCTCGTCGGGCTAGGGATCGGATTGATCATCTTTTTTTACCACTTTATTATGTGGTATTTTACTGTTTATATTGTTTCTAATGAGCGTATACGGCAGGTGACACAACGCGGCCTGTTTGGAAAGGATGTCGTAGAGCTGCGTCTATCAAAAATTCAAAACATTAGCTATAATGTACCTGGATTCATGGGCGAAATATTTAAATTTGGCACCATCGTCATTCAAACCTTTGTTGGCGATCTCGTTATCCATAATGTTGAGCACCCGGGAAAAATATATAATAAGCTGCAAGATGCTGTAAATCATGCAATCGAGGCAGTTCCTCAAGGAGAACATGAAGAAACTGACACTTAAGTCGGTGCTAAAAGGCCGAAAGAAATCAGATGAGTCGCCGTCTCGTATTACCAACGAGACAGTAGCAGAACACCGCGAAAAGATTCTTGCGGGGGGTAGGAGGTTCAAATATCCTATACAATATGCTCGGCACAAACTTGTCATCAATGCACTGGTGATAGTAGTTGCATCAGTAGCTGTGCTTGCGCTATTGGGCTGGTGGCAACTCTATTCCGTGCAAAACTCGAGTACATTTTTGTATAGAGTAACGCGTATCATACCTGTACCGGTTGCTTCTGTCGATGGCGAGTCGGTGCCTTTTGGTGATTATTTAGTTAAATATCGTGGCTCTGAGTATTACATGAGTAAGTAT
The DNA here is from genome assembly GCA_049288955.1 of Saccharimonas aalborgensis (SeqCode). Lineage (GTDB taxonomy): Bacteria > Patescibacteriota > Saccharimonadia > Saccharimonadales > Saccharimonadaceae > Saccharimonas > Saccharimonas aalborgensis_A. Next base: position 26,527 of record JBAQIS010000005.1, on the reverse strand, counting down.
AGTGAGGAGAAGCTTGATAGTGCCGATGGTAAGAAACAGCTTGATCATTTTAAACGCGTGGCACTCAACTCTGCGATTGCTGATGCGTATGCTCAGAAATTAGCGCGCATCAATAACGTTACTATAAATGATAAAGACGTTGATGCAGTTATCGATTTGCAGCGTAACACCGCCAATGGTCGCATTACAGAGGAAACGTTTTATGCCTCCTCAAGAATGCTCTATGATTGGTCACCTGACGATTATCGTTCACAACTCAGCCGCAGTATTTTACGATCGAGGGTGGCATTTGCGATCGACAAGACTGCGGTAGAGCGTGAGACAAAAGCGGCAACACTCCTCGGTGAAAATAATAATGATTTTCGTCTGGTAGCTAGCCTTATGGGCGGTGAGGGAAATGCAAAGGTGCAGGCTGGAGTATCGGGGCCAGTTGATATTACGGGAACATTCGGTGGGCTACAGGTTTCTGAGGTTGCTAAGGTGCCAAAGGGGACGGTTTCAAGTGTTCTGCTTACAAGCACTGATGGTGGCTACTATTACGTTCGAGTGCTCGATAAAAATGAAAAACAAATTAACTTTGAATATCTTCATATCCCACTGACCGAGTTTGCTAATCAATTAGCACGTCTCAAAGCGGATGGCAAGATTCACGAGTATATAGCTGTTCCAAAAGAATAATAGTACCGCAAAGGAGTTATCCAGAATGCACAGTTTACCGGATTTGCCATATGATTACGCGGCGCTCGAACCTGTAATAAGCGAGGAGATCATGCGTTTGCACCATCTCAAACATCATCAGACATATGTCGATAAGCTAAATGCGGCGCTTGAACAAGCAACAGAGTTTAAGGATACTCCATTGGTTGAACTTTTGTCAGATATAGAGAAATTACCTTCGTCAATAAAAACCGCTATTCGAAACCATGGGGGTGGTCACTATAACCACAGTCTCTTCTGGAAGTGTATGCGGCCGGGAGATGAAGTTCAACCCAAGGGTAAGTTGGCAGAGGCAATTACTGCAAAGTGGGGGAGTTATCACTCCTTTGTCCAAGAGTTTTCTACTGCAGCAACTGGATTATTCGGTAGCGGATGGGTGTGGTTGACACGCGATCTTGAGATAATCCCATTGCCAAATCAAGACACTCCCATGATGCTAGGTAAGGGTGAACCGATCCTGGGACTCGATGTGTGGGAGCACGCCTACTATCTCGACTATAAGAATAAACGCGACGAATATATTAACAGTTGGTGGAAGTTAGTAAACTGGGAGTTTGTTGAGGAACGATACGGGGAATATGGAAACTGAATCGCCAGCTCAAATCATACGGAACATGTCAAAATAAAAGATCCACCCGCGGGGGTGAATATCTTATTTTGGCGCGCCCGACCGGATTCGAACCGGCGATCTCCTCCGTGACAGGGAGGCGTACTAGGCCAACTATACCACGGGCGCATATCTCAGTGCTCCCAGTATTCTAGCAGCAGAAAGAGTTTTTTTCAACAGGGATAGACGATTCCTTCACCGGGTCCAGGGTGGTATAATGAAACATGTCTAGGTGTATGCCGCTGTAGCTCAGTTGGTAGAGCGGCGCTTTCGTAAAGCGTAGGTCACCGGTTCAACCCCGGTCAGCGGCTCCAAGGAACGTATGAGTAGAGAAGACATCAAATTATCAATAAAACGCGTTATGACGGATCGTCCGTTTTTGCTGCTTTTAGCTGCAGTGATTGTGTCTGGTGTGGTATATACGGCGATAACTGGTTTTTCACTACAAGTTCGTGATGCACAAGTCTATTCAAGAGTGAGCGCATTTGGCGAGCAACATTTTTATAAAGACCACTGGCAATATCTGGCAGGGTTTGCACTTTTTGGAGCTGCAGTGACAATTATTCATACCATGTTAATGATTAAACTTCACAATCTTGAGCGTCGACAGACGGCGTTGCTTCTTGGATATGCAACGATAGTCATTTTTGTGATATCGCTCGGGTATGCTCTCTCAATAATGCGCTTGGCGTTCCGATAGCCATGATTGATCTTGAACTGCCACTTAATAAGCGCACAAAACTGTATCGATTTTTTGAGATACTGCCTGGTTTTCTGAGTTATGGCATGGTAATACTTCTCTTTGTCTTAGCAATGCTGAGTCCTCTTGCCGCCGCTGTTTACCTCCTCCTTCTTATTATTACTATGTTTGTGAAGGCGAGTGGTATCGCATTTCGTTCAATTATGGGCCATCGCAGATTGGTGCGTGCACAGTGTATCAATTGGCACGCTAGGCTCGCCGAGCTTGAATATCCAGTTAGAAGCTATCACGCTATCGTAGGTGTATCATCAAGTGGTTTCGAGTATGACACGCACAAAGAAAACCTCCGTCTTGTTGCGGCTGATCCAAGCGCGTTCCCAAAACCATCCACCTTATATCAGATGGTTATCATTGCCGCTTATAATGAGGCTTATGATGTGCTCCAGCCAACCATCGAGTCCGTAAGACATGCGCACTATAACAATCAGCAGACTATCCTTGTACTCGCCTACGAGGAGCGTGGGGGGGTAGGAATTGCCGAGACAGCTAAGCGGCTTCGCGATGAATACAGTGACGTCTTTCTGTCCTTCGAGACAATCATGCATCCTGATGGTCTCTCTGATGAAATACCATCAGGAAAAGGGCCTAATATTACCTTTGCCGGGCACAGAATGAAGGAATGGTGTAAAAAGAGACGAATCGATTACTCAAACGTCATTATTACGACACTTGATGCTGACAACCGTCCACACCCCTCCTACTTTGATTATGTGGCATATGAGTATATTGTTCATGAGGATCGAAAGCGGTTGTCATACCAACCTATCTCGCTATACTTCGGTAATATATGGGATGCTCCTGCGCCAATGAGGGTCATTGCGACCGGTAACTCATTCTGGACGATTATCAGTGCCATGAGACCGCATACACTCCGGAATTTCGCTGCCCACTCACAGCCAATGGATGCACTGGTAGAGATGAATTTTTGGAGCAAGCGCAGCATCGTTGAGGATGGGCACCAGTATTGGCGGAGTTACTTTTACTACGGGGGAAATTACAGCGTCGTCCCCATCCATGTCCCCATTTACCAGGATGCAGTGATGTCCGATACGTACCGAAAAACGTTGGTGGCGCAGTTTAAACAACTACGACGCTGGGGATATGGTGCCTCAGATATACCGTATGTTGCGACAAGACTCTTTACCAAAAAGCGAAACGTTCCGTTTTTCGAGGGACTTGCGCGTTTCTTGCGACTAGTAGATAGCCATGTCACCCTTGCGGGGATGGCAATACTTGTGACGTTTGGGGGGTGGGTACCACTTCTCGTCAATTCAGAAGCATCGCGAAACTATGCTGCGCATATGCTGCCAGACGTTGTGAGCCAGATACAGAGAGTTGCAATGATCGGACTCTTCATTACCATTATATTGACGTTACGCATGCTTCCCTCGAGGCCTAGTCATCACAAGCGGCGGCGAATGGTATGGATCATACTACAGTGGATACTTATTCCAGTAACATCGATCGGCTACGGTTCGCTCGCAGCGTATAACGCTCAAACGCATCTGATGACGGGGAAATATCTTGATACCTTCGATGTCACCGAGAAGGCCACACTGGCCTCGCGCGCGCGCGCCAAAGAGCAACGGTCTTCGGCAAAAAAATAATTGATCACTTTTGAGGGATCAGATATCGCACAACAAAGAAAGCTCCCGTAGAGGGAGCTAGCTATTAATCAGTCACTAGCAAAAGACCAAGCAGGAGACTAACTAAAGGGAACGGTTTTTAACCGATTTCCGAATGTCTGTCCAGGTTACATCGTACTCAAAAGAAAGATCGAATAGTGTAAGTGCAGAGGGTTTGAGGTTCTTTTTTGTTTGGGGAGTATCTTTACTCATGTAGACATTTTAGCATAAGCGTTTTTGTTTGTCAATAGACCGAGAACTCACCCAATATATCACAGAATGAATAATTACTATCGATTATCACCACCTTGGCTAGTGGAAAACTTCCGGAAAAATGAGGATAAAAAGAAACACCACTTCAATCACTGAAGTGGTGTTTCTCTGGTGGGCGATAGAGGATTCGAACCTCTCACCTCGTCTACGTCAAAGACGCGCTCTAGCCAAATGAGCTAATCACCCAAGATGATACTATAATAACAAACAGAGACGGCCGTTGCAATTATACTGTGTTTTTTGTAAGATAAGAGATAAGCAATGAAGCAGACTAACCACCTGCAGAGCACGTGGAAGCGATCGCTGGGCACACGAGAAAGCCTAGGGGTAAGAGTAACGCCAAGGTGGAACCTCCGCTTAATAAGCGGACCGAGGCACGCGGAGACGATGTGAAACATCGGCAGAACGCGTGTTTTTAATTATTTATGGAGGTTATATATGAACCAAGAACAGCTCAATGCAATGCGTCATAGCCTTGCACACATCACCGCTCAAGCGGTTCAACGCTTGTGGCCGGAAGCGAGGTTTGGTGTTGGTCCCGTGGTAGAAAATGGGTTCTACTACGATATCGATATACCAGGGGTTAAGATATCCGAAGACGATTTTGGCAAAATCGAAGCCGAAATGCGCAAGGTAATTGCAGAGAATTTTCTTTTCGAGCGCAGCGAAAAACATGTTGACGAAGCGATCTGCTGGGCTCAAGATGCAAAGCAAATATACAAGGTAGAGCTGCTTAACGACCTTAAGCGTGCCGGTACAACAGTTGCCAAAGATCTAGACGCTTCCGAAATGGGTACGATCGCTGAGGGCAACGCTGCCGTAGAAAATGTCTCATTCTACACCGATGGCGACTTTACTGATCTGTGTAGGGGCCCGCACGCTGAGAGCACGGGTAAGGTAGGTGCATTCAAACTGATGCGCGTGGCTGGTGCCTACTGGCGCGGCAAAGAAACCAACCCGCAAATGCAGCGATTATATGGGGTGGCATTTGCTAGCCAGGAAGAACTCGGTATTCATCTCAAAATGCTCGAAGAAGCAAAAGCTCGTGATCACCGTAAACTAGGCAAAGAGCTCGATCTCTTTACGTTTTCTGAGCTAGTCGGACCCGGTCTGCCACTCTGGACTCCGCGTGGCACAATTCTACGCAATAAACTGGATGCATTTGTGCAGACTCTGAGGGATGAAGTTGGGTTCGAGCAGGTTGCTATTCCTCACATAACCAAGAAAGACTTATATGAACGAAGCGGACACTGGGCAAAATTTTCTGACGAGTTATTCAAATCTCAATCACGTGAAGGCCATGAATTCGCCCTCAAACCCATGAATTGTCCGCACCACACACAGATTTACGCCTCTCAACCGCGCAGCTACCGTGACCTGCCAATCCGTTATCGTGAAACGACCACTTGTTATCGTGATGAGCAGAGTGGCGAGTTAAACGGTCTAAGTCGTGTGCGAGCATTTAACCAAGACGACGCGCATATTTTCTGTCGTGCTTCGCAGGTCGAGCAGGAAGCGCTGGCTATTTGGGATATAATTGACAAATTTTATGGTGGGCTTGGATTTGGTGAGCTAAAAGTTCGTTTTTCGACCCATGATCCCGACAATATGGCCGCTTATCTAGGCGAAGAAGCAAAGTGGCAAGAGGTGGAGTCTCAGCTGCTCAATGTTGTAAAGCATCGAGTCGGTGATGCCTTCATGCCAGGCATTGGTGAGGCTGCCTTCTATGGGCCAAAAATTGACTTCATGGCCAAGGACGCACTTGGTCGCACGTGGCAGGTCGCAACAATCCAACTTGATTTTAACCAGCCGGAAAACTTTGATTTAACCTGCACTGATGAGCAAGGTAACCCTGAGCGTACTGTTATGGTGCATTGTGCTATTATGGGGTCGCTCGAGCGCTTTCTTAGCATCTATATTGAACACTCGGCGGGCTGGTTCCCATTTTGGGCAGCTCCTGAGCAAATACGTATTCTTACTATTAACGACACGGTGAAAGACTATGTTGATGAAATAACATCGATTCTATCAGAGATAGTTTTGATGCAACCACTTAAATACAACGAAGTACGATTCACAACAGATGATCGAAACGAATCGCTCGGTAAGAAGATTCGCGCTGCGACGGAGATGAAAATTCCCGTACAACTTATTGTCGGGCCAAAGGACAAGGAAGCTCGACAAGTGAGTCTTCGTACACGTAGCGGAGAAGAAAAAGTGAACCTCGACGCGTTGGCTGATTACCTAAGAGGCCTATAGATGGGTAATGACGGGAACCTCCGACAGGCAGTTTACAAGCTGATGTCCATACTGCCAGCTGAAAAAGTGACAACATACGGTGACTTGGCCGTAATGGCGGGGAGCCCCGGGGCGGCGCGAATTGTCGGAGGGATCGCGCATAGTGGTCCAGAAGAGTTACCTTGGCATCGGTTAGTAAATGTGCAGGGAGGGTTGGCTATAGGCTACCCAGGAGGGCAGGATGTACAGCGACAATTGTTAGCCCATGATGGTATCGATTGCGATAATCAGTATCGGGTTTGTGATTTTGCTACTCGTCGCTGGAGGCCAAAATTGTGACTAGGAAAGATTCTACAAAAACCGATCTACCTCTTATTGTTATCGTGGGTCCAACGGCTAGCGGCAAAACCGCACTTGCGGTTCGCCTGGCAAAGGAATTTGCGGGTGAAATTATCTCTGCTGATTCACGTGCAGTCTATAAGGGGCTTGATATTGGCACTGCCAAGCCGACACGCGAGGAGCAGGCTACTGTACCACATTGGGGTATCGATCTTGTCGATCCCGGTCAGCGGTTTACAGCGGCAGACTTCAAAGAGTATGCCTTGCAGAAAATCACACAGATTCGTGCACGTGGCAAAATACCCTTTCTGGTTGGCGGTACCGGACTCTATGTCGATAGTGTAGTTTATGACTATAGTTTTTGTAGTGAGTCAAATGATATGCAGCGCCGTACTGAGCTTGAAAGGTCTACCTTAGAAGAACTCTATATATATTGCCATAAACACAACATCAGTTTACCAGAAAATTATAAGAATAAACGACATGTCATCAATGCAATTTTGCGAGATGGCCATGGTTTACAGAGAAAAGAAAGTAAATCTGACAACACAAAAATTGTGGGTATAACAACGGAAAAAGATATTTTGAGAGAGAGAATTAGCTGTCGCGCCGATAGCATTTTTCGAGATGAGACTTATCTGGAGGCAAAAATAGCGGCAGGGAGGTATGGCTGGGACAACGAAGCCATGACGGGTAACGTTTACCCACTACTCAAGCAATATTTCAATAATGAGTTGACGTTAGATGAGGTCAAAGAACGATTTATTGCGCTCGATTGGCACCTCGCCAAACGACAACTCACATGGTTTCGAAGCAATCAAGAAATAGTATGGCTGTCACTCGATAACGCGTATACGTATATTGCTCAGCTACTCGTCCCAAAGAACAAATAGTGATATCATGGAAACAGAAAACAATAGGGGAGATGAATGATTGACGCATTATTTGGTTCAAAGACGAGAGTGAAGTTACTTCACCTTTTTCTAAATAATCCAGGCAAAGCGTTTTATGTCCGAGAGATTACACGTCTTATTGATGAGCAGATTAATTCTGTTCGTCGTGAGCTTTCAAATATGCTCGAAGTTGGGATAATCGGGAGCTCTAGTACAGACAACCGTCTATATTATGAGGTAAACCAACGCTATGAGCACTACCTACCCTTTAGAAGCATGTTTGCGGATCAAAAAGCACCCCCCGTGTCAGAAAGTAAATCCGACTCTGCTCTACCCTGGCTAAAGTATCTTCGGGAAATAAAGGGCGTGCGTCTCGCGGTAATCGCCGGTGTTCTTGTTAGTGGATCGGCAAGCAACATTGATCTTTTGCTTGTAGGGGATGCATCTGAGAAAAAAGTGAAAGCACTCGTTGGTATAATCGAAGAATCTGTCGGACGTGAGTTGAGCTATACGGTGATGAAATACGATGAATTTTATTATAGACTTAGTGTCCATGATAAATTTATTACGACAATATTGGCAAATAAGCATTCGGTACTACTTGATTCCGACGACATACTGAACGCATAAAGAAGGAGATACGCATGTTCGAGATTGAATACAAGGGCGCTAATACAGTGGTTATATCAACGAAAAAGACAACACTTGTTGTTGATCCTCGACTTTCGGTTGTCGGCCTCAAAGACATAAAGATAAAAGACGAGGTCCAGCTTGTTACTGAGCCACGCTTCAAGGTTGAGAACCGAGAGGCTCGTATAATTATCGACGGTCCTGGCGAATACGAAGTCGGCGATTTTGCGATACGTGGTGCGGCGGCACAACGGCATATCGATAGTGACGATAGTATAAAGCGGGGTACTATCTATCGGGTAGAATGTGGGGATGTGAGGCTTGGTGTTTTTGGGAATATTTCTGCAAAGCTTAGCGATGAGCAACTAGAAGCGATTGGTATCGTCGATATCCTTCTTTTACCAATAGGCGGCAGTGGATATACTCTCGATCCTACCGATGCAATAACACTTATAAGAAATATCGAGCCAAAGGTGGTAATCCCTGTTCATTATGCTGATTCTGGGTTACGGTATGAGGTGCCGCAAGAGGCACTCGATGCATTCACAACGGAGCTTGGGGCTCCATGCGAAGAAGTATCACGTTATAAACTAAAAGGTGCCATGAGTATTCCTTCATCTCTGACTGTTGTCGCCATTAATCGCACATAACAACTGAGGTTCTCCTACGAGGGAGCCCCCATTATTTTTATCATTAAGACTCTTGCTATATGTTTGTGGTTAGTGGAAAATTAGTAGCTACCTACCCGCAACGGCAAGAAGGCCTTTCTTCTTCAGAATACGAATTGCTTGAGTTGACAAAGTCATTGTTACTTTCTTGCCATCAACAGTAAAAGTCTTCTTTTGCAAATTCGGTTTGAATGCTCGCTTTGTACGTCGAAGCGAGAAGCTTACATTGTGGCCGAATTGTTTGCCTTTGCCGGTGAGTTCACATCGTGACGCCATTTTGGTTACTTCTCCACTTGACCTATTATTATAATCCGTCTTATTTTACTCTGTTAAGAGGTTTTAGTCAATAGTTCCGCATGCTATACTTAAATAACTATGGATATTGGGTATATATTTGTTGTTATTGTCGTTATCCTTGTTTCGATGACCTTGCATGAGGCAATGCATGGTATGGTGGCGTATTGGTTGGGAGATCATACGGCTAAACTGCAGGGCCGGTTGTCGTTTAACCCGCTTGTCCACATTGATCCTTTTTTGACTCTCTTTCTTCCAGTTATACTTGCGCTGACCGGTTTACCTATTTTTGGCGGGGCGAAGCCAGTTCCTTTCAATCCGTATGCACTTAAGTTCAAAGAGTGGGGTTCAGCTCTAGTCGCAATAGCCGGACCTCTGACAAACTTACTCTTAGCTTTTGTGTCGTACGGGTTATTTGCAGTGGTTCATAGCTCTGGAGATTCTTTTGTTTCATCTGTTTTTGCTACTAGTGCTATTGTTAATCTTGGTTTTTTTGCATTTAATATCCTACCTTTTCCTCCACTCGACGGATCACGTGTTGCGTATGCGCTTGCTCCTGATTTCATGCGCCGAGCTATGGAACGTGTGGAGCAGTATGGACTGTTCCTGGTCTTTGCTATTGTTCTTATTGCGTCTCCAATTCTGTCTGATGTCATCATGTTCATCAGCCATTTTTTCCTAAACGTATTTTCCAAGGTATTTGTCGGGATTTAGAGATAGGAGTATAATAGTGATGTCCCAGGAACCATCAAGGCGTGTATGATTTTCCTAACATCATAGATATGGGATTTCAACATTTATCACTCTCGAGGGAGTGGTGTGAGAAAACCCACCTTGCATATATGCGGGGAATATCTAGCGCCAACGATGCTGGGACTTTTATGACTTAACGGGATGTGGCGCAGCCTGGTAGCGCGCACGGCTGGGGGCCGTGAGGTCGCAAGTTCAAGTCTTGTCATCCCGACCAGGAATCAAATAATAAATTGGCAAAAATAAGAAAGAAACACTATACTAGTCAGTAGCAGTTGATTAGGCAATCGCTCGCCCTTGACGGGCTAGAGGAAAGTCCGGGCAGCACAGGATACGACAGTCGCTAACGGCGACCGGGGGTGACCCTAGGGAAAGTGCCACAGAAACGATACCGCCATCTCAAACAACAACTTGTTGCGACTGATGGTAAGGGTGAAAGGAGTGGGGTAAAAGCCCACAGTCGACCGCGGTGACGCGGAAGAGAGGTAAACCCTGTTGGCTGCAAGGTGGCTGGTACATATAGGGCTATCCGTCCGTACCAACCGATATCCGCTTGATCCGCCTGGCAACAGACGTGACTAGATAGATGATTGTCCTCGACAGAACCCGGCTTACAGGTCAACTGCTTATAAAAATCTCCGCATAACGCGGAGATTTTTATAGATACCACAGAAAATGTGTTATCTTGAGACACTTTTCACGAGTGAAGAAAATGCTTTCGGATCGTTCACTGCCAATTCAGCGAGCACCTTACGGTCTAGTTCGACTCCAGAGGCTCGCAGACTGGAAATGAGTTTACCGTATGTTGTGCCGTTTTCCCTTGCAGCGGCATTGATACGAGTAATCCATAAACTACGAATAGTTCGCTTTTTATTGCGACGATCTCGGTAGGCGTACTGGAGCGCACGGATAACTGCTTGTTTGGCTAGGCGAAAACTTCGAGTACGATTATGCTGCATGCCTTTTGCGGCAGCTAGGGTACTTTTGTGACGTGCGCGTGCCGTTACACTACGTTTTACTCTCATAAAATCACACTCCTAGAACTCGTTTAATGTTTTTCGCCATACTACCCGATACCGTAGCAGAGGTATTAATTGTACGCTTACGCGACTTACTCTTCTTAGAGAGCATATGATTGCCGAACGCGCGTCGGCGGGTAAGTTTGCCGGTACTGGTTAGCTTGATTCGCTTAGCAGTGCCCTTATGGGTCTTTAACTTTGGCATTATTTACTCCTTATTACGATGCTCAGGTTTCTACCTGCCATCAATGGTTTCTGTTCAAGCACAGCTTCATTTTCTAGTAACTTGACCATGCGATCGATAAGCTCGTATCCCAGCTCACGATGCGCCATTTCACGTCCTCGAAAAAAAATAAGAATTTTGACCTTGTGACCATCCGCGAGGAACTCGCGTATCTTGCGCAGCTTTATCTCGAGGTCGTTGGCTCCAATCTTGAGGCCAAATCTCATCTGTTTCAATTCACTTGCTTTATTGCTGCGTCGGTTTCTTTGCTGCTCTTTTAGCCTTTGATATTGAAACTTACCCCAGTCTACGACCTTTACCACGGGTGGGTTCGCGTTTGGTGATATTTCGACCAGGTCGACCCCAGCCTCTTCGGCTAATCGTAGTGCTTCTGTGCGACTCATGACGCCCAGTTGCTCGCCGTTTGTTCCGATGACTCGTAACTCGGTTGCCCTAATCGCGTCGTTGATACGAATTGAAGTACTGATTGCCTCTCTCCTTATTTTTTCGAGTGCTTAATACTATATAAAAAAGCTATAACTCTGAGCTAGTGTAACAGATTGAGTCATTTCAATCAAGCGCTTTGTCGATATTGTAAGGCTTCAGCAATGTGGGGAATTGATACAGAACTACTACCTTCCAAGTCAGCAATTGTACGAGCAACTCTCAGTATCTTGAAATAGCCGCGAGCAGTTAGTCCTAGACGGGTTGCTGCAGTATCCAAAAATAGTTTTTCACTCTGCTTGAGAGGGACGTAGCGCTTAATGTCACTAGTTGATAATGAACTGTTGTTTTTATGACTACCGCCATATCTTGTAATCTGCATATTTCTTGCAGAAATGATCAAAGATTGTGCCTCGGAATGTTGTTTACTTGACAACTCATCTGATAAGAGAAGCTTTTCTGTTGGTATTCGAGAAATGGGAATAATCATATCTATTCTGTCCAAGAGCGGTCCGGATAGGCGCTTTCTATAGGCTAAAACTTGAGCTTGAGAGCAGGTACACTCGCGCGTCTGATCTCCGTAGAAGCCACAGGGGCATGGGTTCATTGTCGCAACTAGCATAAAATTTGCAGGGAAGGTTGCTTTAGCATTTGCCCTCGAGATTGAGATAACACGATCCTCAAGTGGTTGGCGGAGAGCTTCGAGGACGACGCGGCTATATTCGGGAATCTCATCAAGAAAGAGCACACCTAGATGGGCTAGACTCACCTCGCCAGGCTTTATCTGACTACCGCCTCCAGTGATGGCCACCATGCTTGAACTATGGTGAGGTGAGCGAAAGGGACGTTCCGTGATGATATCTCCCTCTGTTAGCTCAGCGAGTGCGTGCAGTTTCGTAACCGATAACTGTTCATCAACATCAAGCGTCGGCAGAAGGTTTGCTAATGCCTTTGCGAGCATCGTTTTACCGGCGCCGGGTAGCCCCGTAAACAAGATATTATGATGGCCTGCAGCGGCGACAATAAGGGCACGCTTGGCCTGCTCTTGCCCGTAGATATCATCCAAGAGTGGGGTTGAGGGCCCGGTGACACGACGATGTACTCGGTGACGGTATTGTTGTAGAATCTTCTCACCCTTCAGGTGGAGATATATATCCTTGAGAGATGAAATGCCAATTACTTCGATCGAAGAGAGAAGCTGTGCCTGAGGAGCATTTTCAACAGGCAAATATATTCTTTTCGCTCCAACACGCTCAGCGGTCTCTGCAACAGTAATGGCGCATAGTATAGGACGGATTGAGCCGTCAAGTGCTAGCTCCCCTGCAAAAACACTGTTCTCGAGCTCATTTTGTCGTATTTGACCACTTGAAGCGAGTATAGCGAGTGCGATGGGAAGATCATAGTGTGTTCCATACTTGGGCAGCTCTGCTGGTGCAAGGTTCACCGTGATGCGTCGTGAAGGGTATTCTAAGAGAGAGTTTGCAATTGCACTTTTGACACGTTCTTTTGCTTCCTCGATAGCCTTGTTAGCTAAGCCAACAATCTGTAGACTGGGGAGGCCTTTTGTGATGTCACTTTCAACTTCAATGATGTGGCCCTCAAATCCGACTGGCGCCACAGATAACACCTTACAAACATTTCCCATATGAATGTAGTAAACCACAGGTGGCGCCTATCTGTAAACTATGTTAAAATTGTATCGGAAACGCATGGGGCTGACTAAGCTTTCGACGTGAGGACTTTAACAGGCTATTTCGGCATACCGACCTCTGACGTAATCAGAATCAATAATTGCAAACAATTTCTTTGCAAGGCTGTTTGCGCCCCTTAAGGCACAACCAGTACTCGCTTAACAATCTTGTTAAGCCACGCATTGCTTGATATCTACTAAAGCTGATGTCGTGTTATATATCGTAGACTCGGTAGAAGCTGTTTTTACGGCAGTTTCTATTTAAATTCTTCGTAAATCACCGTGTTTGTATCTTTGTCGTACTTTAAGCAAATAATGTGATTAAACAAAGTTGGGTATGACTATGTATGTAGATGAATAGCAAGTTACCTTGCGGACCCGGGGGCAGTGCCCGGCAGCTCCACCAACGAAATATACCGACTAATTAGTCGGTATATTTCGTTTCAACTGTAAAAAACAAGCACCTGCGAGTAGTGCTTGTTTTATTCGTGGAGTTTTTGCAAAATCTGTTTGTTTTTGGCTTCTGTATAATTTTTTTACTCAGAAGCTACCCCTATAATATGACGTCAAACCGCTCATGTCAATGTTTTTCTTGCAAAATCATGAGTAAAAAATACTACAATTATAATCACTTTTTTCTATAAAAATGGGTTGAGTCTGGTTGGCACTATATGGAGAGTGTGCATTGCGGTTAATAGTAGGTCTGCTAATTAGCTTAAAGTCGCTATTGCGGCGAGACAGGCGGTCGCTCCGCGAATGGCGACTAGACGCATAAATTTTACGCTGTGGTGATGAACTGCACGATTACACACAGCCCGTGCTTTTGTATAGAGCCTTTTCCATCGTAACTATCACACAAAGAAAATCACGGAGCCACAAAATTGCAACGTTTGAAAGCTTTGAGCTAGCTAACGAGAACGTTGAGATGAATTATCCGAAGGCTATTCGAATGCGATTCAATACAATTATTTGCTATGCTGGATGCCAAAATTGATAGACGGGTAATGATCAAAAGAGGGGGGGGTAATGTAAAAACAGTTAATATAATATAGATATTATTACAACATAAGATTTATTCGACCTACAAACACCATAAGGTGAAAAAAAGAGAATATCTGATAAAAAACAAAAAAATTACAACGATTATTTTCATATAAATATTGACTTAATTTACTGTTTATGCTAATTTAAAGTCACGGTTTAAAAAACAAAAACCTACAACCTTAACAATTAAAGAATCTCTTGTTATCCGGGCGATAAATGAAGTTGACGGAAAAGCAGGTAACGACACACGGCCATCGTGGTGATAAGACAGAAATGTTTCTTTTCACGGTGAAGCTGTCATTATGGCGTTACCTATGCTCCGCCAATACGGTAGATTTTCTATCTACTGGCGTTGTAGCGCGCGAAAAAAGTACTATCGCGCTTGGTCAATCCTTGGTACGCTACTTTCGGCGTAATGGGGAAGTTACCAAGCGTGATGTGGAAACTATCGCAAGGACCTATGCTCCACATAGTGGAGCGGTCAGTAGCCACGAGCGGTTACTGCGGGCGACCCTAATAGTTGTTTATAAAGGTGATTCGCTTATTTTACGCACACCGCTCACGGCACCAAGCAATTTTACTCCGACAATAGTGTATGATAAAGATATGCTAGCAAAAACTATTGCTACAGTAACACTATTGTCACTTGTTGTTCTCTCTGTCCTGTTTCAGGTTACGTCACCATCTAGTGTTCACCCGCTGGTGATATTGGTGGTGTTTATTTTGATATATTTGTTAGCACTCGGAGTGCTAACATTTTTTTTGCATGGCATACAGTCTCTCGTTGCGCTCGTGGGCCATCATCGACAAAGCATTAGTCTACATCGTTCCTATTATTTTGCTTCGGTGCTTGCACTTGCCCCTGTTATTCTGTTAGCAATGTGGTCGATTGGTAAGCGAGATGTCTACGGCATACTACTCGTAGCTTCATTTGAAGCAGTCGCTTGTTTCTACCTTGCGAAACACCGCTAAAGTCATACTCTTTTTATATTGTATATGGTATAATTTAACAGATATGGAACCAAAGCAAGCAGCGCCAACCGGTGGGTACGAGCGGCCCCTTGTATCTCAAGATGCCGCAGTGAACCAGGCTGTTTATAATGCCGAGGCGGGGACACAGAACACGGTCGAACGGGCGGGTGAGCGAACCCACGAAGCATTACCGCTATCCTCCGAAGCCACGCTAACACCCACACAGGCTATGCCGTCGTTGCCTATTCCGCTGCCGGTAGCCGACGACACTACGCAGACGACAACTGTAACGGCAACCGATGACAGCGGGCTAGTCGCCGGAGATGATGACTTGATCGAGAAAGAATGGGTAGAAAAAGCCAAAAAAATACTCCTTCAAACGAAGGATGATCCCTACAAACGCGAGCAAGAAGTTAGTAAGCTCCAGGTCGAATATATACGCAAGCGTTATGGGCGTACAATTAGCAATGCGGGACAATAATGGGTAACTCACTGAATGTATTTGTAACGATGTTTGTTGTTGCGAGTTTCATTATTGTAATCTCTGTAATAGCGTTTTTGATGTATCGTAAAACTCTCCGTGAAGCAAAGAACTATGAGCGGGGACTAAAGATGGTACCAATTATGATTCATTTGCCACCCGCAAGTGATGATATTGAGGTTAACAGTCGAGATAAACGTGACGTTACAGAGGAAGCGCTCTCGCAGGCTAACGTTATGTATAATATAATCTCCAGTACAGCCACCAAAGGGTTTAAGAGTAAGGTCTACGGCCAGCGTCATCTGTCATTTGAAATAGTTGCCCGTAACGGACTCGTCTACTACTATGCGGTCGTACCCGTTGTATTGATCGATGCTGTGAAGCAGGCAGTAGCAGCCGCATATCCATCGTCTCGACTTGAGGAGGTATCGGAGCACACGGTCTTTAGTCAAGTGGGAAAATTGAGTGGTACGATTGGCGGAGAATTTACGCTTAAAAGGCATTTTTCGCGTCCGATAGCAACCTACACTGAGTCCAAGCGTGATGCTTCACGCGCACTTCTGAATGCCCTCTCTGCAGCGACTCGTGAGGATGGCATTGGCGTACAGATTTTAATTCGTCCTGCTCGTGAGAACTGGGCATCAAGCTCTCGCAGGGCTGTAGAAAAGATAAAAAAAGATCGGGCAACTGGGAAAGCATCTCATGGCGGGTTTTTTACGCTCAGAGATATGACCGAAGCGTTGTGGCGTCCTCCAAATCCTGCCGAAAATCACCCGACAGAACATACAGTGAATACACAACTTACTGCACTTGAACAACAAGAGATTGATGCAATCGAGGAAAAAACGCGATATCCTGGCTTTGAGACGTTGGTGAGAGTAGTGGTCTCATCGAATACGGCAGCACATGCGCAGATGCTCCTAAAAAATGTCGTGTCGGCTTTTTCACTGTTTGATTCACCAAACAACAATGGGTTCTCTTTTTCGCTTTCCAAAAATATTGATGAACTCGTGTCGGCGTATGTATTTCGTTTTTTCCCCCAGACGGTATCGGGTAACATTTTAAATAGTGTTGAGCTAGCTTCGGTTTTTCATCTGCCGGATCAGGACAGTATCCCAACTTCCCAAGTGCAGCGGCAGATGAGCAAGCAAGTCGACGGCCCTACGCAAGTTATGGAGGAAGGGCTGTTGTTAGGCTATAACGAATTCCGTGGGGTCAAAAAACCGATTAGGTTGGGTGACAAAGATAGACGCAGGCATATACACATCATTGGTCAGACTGGTGTCGGTAAGTCGGTATTCCAGGAGAACCTTGCCTACCAGGATATGATGGATGGGCGTGGTTTTGCTTTCGTGGATCCACACGGTGACTCTGTTGAGGCACTTCTGAGCAAGGTGCCCAAAGAGCGTGTAGAGGATGTCGTGTACTTTAATCCAAGCGATATGGCAAATCCAGTCGGTCTTAATATGTTTGAGTTTGACCATCCCGACCAGAAAGACTTTCTTGTGCAAGAGGCAATTAGTATGCTGTATGGACTTTACGACCCTGGTCACACGGGTATCGTCGGCCCCCGTCTTGAGCATATATTCCGTAACTGTGCTCTATTACTGATGAGTGATCCGGCGGGTGGAACGTTTATTGATATACCTAAGCTATTGATTGATGAAGAATTCATGAAAAGCAAGCTGAAATACGTAACCGACCAGCAAGTACTTGATTTTTGGACAAAGGAATTCCCGGCATCACAGAGGTCTAGTGAGGCGGGAGAGGTAATCAGCTGGGTCGTATCAAAGTTCGGGCCATTTATTAGTAATGACGCGATGCGAAACATTATCGGTCAGACGAAAAGTGGCTTTAACTTTCCGGATATCATGAACAACAATAAAATCCTGCTCGTTAACCTTTCAAAAGGTAAGATGGGAGATCTTAACTCAAAGCTTCTCGGTATTATATTTGTCATGAAGTTTCAGGCTGCCGCTATGGCACGGGCTAACATGCCCGAGGAGGAGCGTAAAGATTTTACTTTATATGTTGATGAGTTTCAAAATTTTGCAACGGATAGTTTTGAGACGATACTATCTGAAGCGCGTAAATATCGACTTAGTCTCGTTCTTGGTAACCAGTTCATGACACAGTTAAAAGAAGAATTGCGTGAGGCAATTATCGGGAATGTCGGTACCACTGTTACGGGGCGCATTGGTATTACAGATGCTGAGATTATGGTGAAGAGATATGCACCGGTCTTTGATGCAGAAGACCTTACGAAGTTGCCAAACCATGAGTCTGTCGTAGTGGCGCAGATCCAGGGGGTTCCTTCAGCACCCTTTAGTATGAGTTGGATAGCGCCAATGGGTCAGTCGAATCAGCAGCTCAGTGACGCGCTGAAGCGACTGTCGGCTGCAAAGTATGGACGGCCAAGGGCTAAAGTTGAACAGGAGATATTTACTAGGCTAACTGTAAATAAACCTCTCTCGCAAGCTCCTGGGGGTCTACCTGCAATGCCGGGTACTTCTGGCAGTGGTATTCCTGCCACAACATCGCCTTCATCTGGCTCCTCGTTCCTCGATGAGTGGCTAGCAAAGCGAAAACAACTTTCGACAGTACCATCTTCTCAAGTCTCTACGCCGGCAGCCTCAGCGACGAGCCCCACTAGTACAGGTATCGTCGACACTGTCGGTAGCGAGCAAGCGCTTACCCCAACCCCAGCCCCTGTACAAGAAGCGAGCTTGCCGACTACTCGTTCGACCGATACAGAAAGTCAGTCTCAGCCGGATAAGTTGACCCTTAGGGGTGGGGCTGAGACAACACCCTCTGAGGTATCAGTAAAAATTCATTAAAGATGTAGTACGATAAACTTGAGTGGGCTCTATCGTTTTCCTGTGACCATCGATTTTAAGAAGTCAAATACGAGACCAACAATCCATCCAAATAGGAAGAACATCATTGTTTCACTCCCCGATAGGGGATAACCATTCATTCTACCTACAAGGTAAAAGCCGAGTGTAAACAAGAATGCAAAGAAGGCGCCAGAAGCGATCGCATTTGGACGTGCAACAGTTGAGCCAAGTGTCTCGCTGACCTTTTCTACTGTAGGGTTATGGATAACTTTGCTAAACGTCCGGCTTGATTTTGACATGTGTGTCCGAACATCGCTCATGGTAGACTCGAAACTTGCCTCACGCTCTTTCTTTGAAATAGCACCAGGACGTCGCTCTACGCGAGACGCTTCCTCTCTGGGTTCCTTCTCGTGAGCACTCGAGGCATTTTCGAGCGCTTCTTTTCGAGCGGTTTCTTGATTGCCTTCATGACCTTTCTCGGCGGATAAACGTTCTCTTTCGTGAGCTAATCTCTCGTAGTGAGCTGTTTCCTCGAGTCGTGGAGTTTTATGCTCTCTCGCTTCGTATTGTTCTGGACTCTTTTCAATTTTATTCATACACCACCTCTAAATTTGTTTAAACATATATTAGATAGTACCCGAGTTTAGCTCGCGACGGATGAGACGAACCTCTTTTTTCATCTGACGTGATCGTGCATAGAAGTAGCATACAACTGCCAGTATAGATCCGGCAAAGAGCATGTTCTCCGCGGGACCGGTGTGTGGGAGCTGAGATACTGTTTGCTCAATAATCTTTTTCTGAGCAGGACAGTCAACCGAGATATCGACCGAGTTGCCAAAGGTATTTGTTATCTTACAATCGTACGATGTTTTGTCGCTGACACCTTCTCCCATCGCAGGGATGGTATTAAACACTTGGACGGTGAACATGCGCGTTTGTTTTTCTCCGGGCTTTAGGGTAATGGTCGGCCACGTCAAAACTTTATTTGACAAAGTACCACTGCCGTTATCGATGACGCTTGAATATTCGAGGACATCACTAAGTTCTTCGCGAATTGCTACAGATGCGGGAGCGAGACCCTTGTTTTCTATATTGAGACTGTATACGACTCTGTCAGACGGTTTTGCGACGACACTTGTTGCATCTTTACCTTGTGTAGTGTTTTGAGCAGTCTTTGTCTCTACCAGTGAGGCTTTACATTTTTTATCCTTAATCCAGAGAGTTGCATCTCCCGGACATGGTTGACACTCAGGGTCACTTTTCAGCAATGACGGGTTTTGTGGACACTTTTCGGGGGCGACAATATGAAATGTCTTCATACAATTATCTCCGCGCATCTCGCCTAGTGAAGTCTGGACCACTAGCTCTATCGTATAGTTGCCCTCTACCCCCTTTGAGTCGAAGACATATTGATTAGCGTCTGAAGTAGAAGACGAAGGATGAGTTTGCACCACTATACCACTTCTCTTGATGGTATAGGTATATTTGGAGATAGTCGCACCATGATCAACATAGGCTTTCCCATCGAGCTGGTAAAGGTTGTTTGCGAGGGGAGTGACCGAAAGACGCTCGCATCGTGCCACGGGGTCATACTTACACCTCGCATCATTGGCGGGAATAGTGGTTTTACCGGGTATAGTACACATCTTTGGCGGCGGTGTGCAGTTCGGATACGTACCTACCGTTCCAACGGGACATTGTGGGGGTGGAGGAACTGTTTTTGTTACTAGGTTTCCGCATACTTTCATTAGGCCAAACCAGCCTAGTTTTGCCGAATATCCTACGTATATGTAGTAGTTTGATCCGGACGTAGCATTATGTGCATTATCCCAAAGAGTCAGGGAGCGATTGTAATAGGTACGCATTGCTCCCGAGGATGTTTGTATGGTGTATGTCCGTTCGCCCTGAGCATAACTATAGTGGCTTGTAAGACCCCAGCTGATGAGGCCATCACGTTTTGAATTAAGGTACTGCAACTTAGCTGCTGCCATCTCTTGACGGGTGATCCCCAGCGTGTTGTAGAGGTCACGTATATTGTTGGTGTTCGCATCGTAGTGGTTTAGGTAGTCTTGTAGACTGGTAACGCCGCCATCAATGAAATTTGATGGATTGGATGCGTTGGCTGACTCAGGAGGTGAAAATACCGCAAATGACTGTACGACAAGCGCAAGTACGGTAAAAATAAGTCCTATACGGCGGGTTGTCTCTTCTTTTCGTAGTCTTTTTGCGTAGAACCCAAGTTGACCGACGAGAGCCGGGCTAAATGCGATGTTTGATATTAGTTTTCTAAACATGGCGTCACCTGTTGTATGTTTATATTAGGGGAATTGTATACTTCTTTCGTGTGTATTTTAGCATAAGAAATATGTTCAAGACAATACCTTGAATGAACAATTTTTTTTATGGTATAATGGGGCTATTGTAAAATAGCTGAATTGACCGAAGTGAGGGGAGAATGGCTAAACAAAAAGATGACGGCTCTTATGATGGCTCGCAGATTCAAGTCCTAGAAGGGCTTGAGCCAGTTAGAAAACGTCCAGGAATGTATATTGGGAGTACCGGATATGACGGTGTTCACCATCTCATCAAAGAAATCGCAGATAATTCAATTGACGAAGCTATCGCGGGTTATGCGACAAGGGTTGATGTGAAAATCCTTAGCGACGGTGGTGTCACAATAACAGATGATGGGCGTGGTATACCGGTGGATAAGCATCCCAAAACAGGTGTCAGCACGCTTGAGACGGTATTAACAGTTCTTCACGCAGGTGGTAAGTTTGGCGGCGGTGGCTATAAAGTATCGTCTGGTCTTCACGGAGTGGGTTCAAGCGTTGTTAACGCCCTCTCGTCTCGACTCTCTGCCGAAGTAGTAAAAGACGGTGAACTTTATCAGATTACTTTTGAACGAGGTAAGGCACTAGAACCGCTCAGGAAAATTGGAAAAACAGATAGACCACAGGGGACATTGATTACTTTTTACCCAGATCCCGAAATATTCAAAGAAACGATAGCTTTTGACTACAAATGGGTTGTAAGCTATCTCCGGCACCAAGCCTATCTCACCAAGGGTGTCTATACATCAGTCTATGACGAGCGTACAAATGAGAAGCAGGCGTTTTACTTCGAAGGTGGTATTAAAAGTTACGTAAAGAATCTTAACATTGGTAAAGAAGTGTTGGGCGATAGTGTCTTCTATGTCGAACGCCAAGTAGAGGACTCGATGATTGAGGTTGCTGTCCAATACAATGACAGCTTTGTCGAGATTATACGGCCGTTTGCGAACAACGTCTTGACACCAGATGGGGGCACTCATTTGATTGGTTTTCGTGCGGCACTTACGAGAGTAATAAATGATTATGCTCGAAAATCGGGTCTACTAAAAGAAAAGGAAGAAAACCTGTCTGGAGATGATATCCGTGAAGGTTTAACGGCCGTAATTTTAGTCAAACTACCTGATCCTCAGTTTGAGGGACAAACCAAGAACAAACTCGGAAATCCTGAAGTTCGTCGCTATGTTGAGCAGGTAATGAACGAGTATTTCGCCTATTATCTCGAAGAGAACCCCGAAGTTGCAAAGAAGATAGTTGGCAAGGCACTCTTGGCTGCTCGTGCTCGTAAGGCCGCTCGCGCCGCTCGGGATAATGTATTGCGCAAAGGTGCACTTGACGGCATGGGACTTCCAGGAAAGCTATGGGATTGCTCAAGCAAAAGTCCTGCAGAAAGCGAAATATATATTGTAGAGGGTAATTCAGCTGCGGGGTCAGCCAAAGAAGGCCGCGATAACCGCACTCAGGCCATTTTGCCTCTGCGAGGAAAAGTGTTGAATACCGAGCGGGCGCGACTCGATAAGATGTTCGCCAATAAAGAGATCGTGGCCATGATTCAAGCGTTTGGTGTTGGGATTGGCGATAGCTTTGATATTAATGGACTTCGCTACCACAAAATTATTATTATGACCGACGCTGATGTTGATGGTAGCCACATTTCAACCCTGTTACTAACATTTTTCTTCCGCTACATGAAAGAGATTGTCGAAGGTGGGTATGTCTACCTAGCAAAGCCGCCACTCTTTAGCATTAACAAGGGTCAAAAAAAGCAATATGTATACGATGAACCGCAGCTTGATGAAGCGCTTGAAGCAACAATTGCTGACAGAAAGATGCGTGGTATCGCGATCGACGAAAACGAAGATCGTATGAAGCAAGCAGGTGTCACCGTGTCACGCTTTAAGGGACTCGGTGAAATGGACGCCGAACAGTTGTGGGATACAACAATGAATCCTGAAAATCGCGTGCTTATAAAAGTAAATGTCGAGGATGCCGAGCGTGCCGATGCGATTTTCACAAAACTTATGGGTGATGATGTATCGCTTCGCAAAAACTTTATTCAGTCAGAGGCGAAAAATGCAAAGCTCGAAGAGCTAGATATTTAGAGGTGAAGTATGGAAGACGACATGACGACAAATGTACCAACGAATGACGATGATATGAGCCTTGATACTCCTGCCGAAGTGGCGGGCATCGAGCATCGGACTATTGAAAAGGTAATGGAGGACAGCTTCTTCCGTTACTCGATGAGCGTGATTATTGACCGCGCACTGCCAGATGTGCGTGATGGATTAAAGCCAGTTCATCGCCGCATTCTTTATTCTATGAATGTGAATAACAACCGATCGACCGCAAAGTTCGTGAAAAGTGCGCTTATCGTCGGTGACGTTATGGGAAAATACCATCCGCATGGCGATAGCGCCATCTATAACGCGATGGTCCGCCTTGCACAACCATGGTCACTTCGCTACCCACTCATTCAGGGACAGGGAAACTTTGGTTCAATGGATGGCGACGAACCAGCAGCGATGCGTTATACAGAAGCGCGTATGGCGAAGCTTGCCGATGAGATGCTCGTCGACATTGATAAAGAGACGATCGATTTTCGCGACAACTACGATGGCTCACGCCAGGAGCCAGTTGTGCTGCCCGCGAAAGTTCCGAATCTACTGCTAAATGGTCAGATTGGTATTGCCGTGGGCATGGCGACAAATATCCCTTCGCACAATCTCGGCGAGCTCGTTGATGCCACGGTTGAGCTGATCGATAATGATGAAGCTACAACAGATGATCTGCTAAAACATGTTAAAGGTCCTGATTTTCCAACCGGAGCGACAATTTATGGTGGCGCGCCTATGCGCCAAGCGTACCAGACGGGGCGAGGCAGTGTGATGATGCGCGCCGTGGCAGATATTGTCGAGACGAAAAAGGGTAGGCACCAGATAGTGGTTACAGAGGTTCCTTATGGTGTCAACAAAGCTTCTCTTATCGAAAAAATTGCTGAGTTAGTGAAAGATAAAAAGTTAAATGGAATTAGCGACCTTCGAGACGAAAGTGCTCGCGGTGCAGTGCGGGTTGTTATTGAGCTCAAGAAAGACGCTTATCCTAAGAAGTTACTCAATCAGCTTTACAAGCTAACGCCACTCCAGACGAGTTTTAACTTCAACATGCTCGCGTTGATCGATGGCGTACAGCCTCGCATCTTAGGCCTTAAAGAAATGCTCGAAGAGTTTGTAAAGCACCGACAGCACGTCGTGCGTCGGCGCACCGAATATGAGCTTCGTAAGGCACGTGAGCGTGCACACATTCTGGAAGGTTACAAGATAGCGCTTGACCACATAGATGAAGTAATCAAGACAATCCGTGCTAGTAAAACTCAGGATGAGGCTGAAAAGGCCTTGATCGCCAAGTTTGAGCTAACTGAAATACAAGCTAAGGCAATACTTGCAATGCAACTCCGCCGACTCACGGGACTTGAACGAGAAGCAATTGAGAATGAACTGACAGAACTATTAACCATGATTAAGCGCTTCGAAGAAATCTTGGCCGACGAGAAAGAAATTCTCGCGATCATAAAGTCAGAACTGCTTGAAATGAAAGATAAGTACGGTGACGAACGTCGTAGTAAAATTATCAACCATGAGCTTGGTAAGTTTAGTGACGAGGAATTAATCCCCGAAGAGGAAGCGGTTGTGCTTTTGACAACAGAAAACTACATTAAGCGTACGTTACTCACGGAGTATCGTCGTCAGCATAGGGGCGGTAAGGGCAAGCGCGGTATGACAACAAAGGAAGAAGATGTCATTGCCCAACTCGTATCGGCAAACACGCATGATTGGTTGTTGTTCTTCACGAACAAAGGCCGAGTATTTCGTCTTAAGGCGTATGAAGTCCCAGCAGCAAGTTTGGCGGCAAAAGGTGTAGCAGCCGTAAACTTACTCCAGCTTCAGCCGGAAGAAAAAATCACTTCAATTATCAATCATGCCAAAGATGCTCCAGATGACGGCTATCTCTTTATGGCGACGACAAAAGGTACTGTTAAGAAAACACCGCTTAAAGACTACGCAAATATCCGTACCAACGGACTTATCACTATCAAACTGGATGATGGAGACGAACTGCGATGGATTAAACAAACATCGGGCGAGAACGACGTTGTGATATCCACATCAGCCGGGCAGGCAGTGAGGTTTAACGAGTCCGAGTGTCGACCAATGGGGCGTGCCGCAAGAGGTGTACGAGGTGTCAGGCTTAGGCCAAATGACATAGTTGTAGGTATGGATGTGGTCACCGTTAGCGAACAAACACTGCTCGTCATCAGTCAAAACGGGTACGGAAAAATTACAAAGGTAGCAAACTTTCCGAGTCATAAGCGTGGAGGGGTGGGGATTAAGGCTGCTGTTGTAACAAATAAAACGGGGCCTATTATTACCGTTCAGACACTTGAGGCAGGAGCGAATGAAGCTCTACTTATCAGCCAGGGTGGTCAAACAATCCGTGTTTCGTTAAGTGATATCCCAACACTCGGTCGGACTACACAAGGAGTGCGTATAATGCGCATGTCCGAAGGTGATGCTGTCTCATCAATCGGCATTATGCAAGAAACAGAAGCATCTCTCGATAGGGAACAAGAGGAGAAGGGATAAATCTGTATGGAACAGATCGTCTCACCATATATACTTGCCATCGTCTCCGCATGGGTACTGGCGCATATTATAAAGTATAGTATCGCTAGGCTAAGGGGAAAACGGCTCGACTTAACACACCAACTCTTTATTTCGGGCGGTATGCCGAGTTCGCATGCTGCTACTTCTGTTGCGGTTTGGGCGGTTGTCCTGCTAAGAGAGGGATATCGCTCGGCGATCTTTGGACTGGCTACACTCGTGGTGCTCATCGTCTGTTACGATGCCGTAAAAGTCCGACGTTCAGTTGGTGAGCAAGGAAATGCAATCCAAGAGATCATAAAAAAGACCAACGTAAAGGTAAACGTGCCGCGTTCAGCACAGGGGCATACGCCACTTGAAGTAATTGCTGGATCGATACTAGGTTGCGTCATAGGGTTAGTTGTTTTTATTGCTACAAAATAAGGTATAAAACAGTCTTGACGTAAGGTGTCGTATGCGATATGATGGTTTGAGTCTGGTCGCGGGTAAGCGATAAACAACTAATGGAGTTGAACAGATGCGAGAGTTATTTAACAATTTGGTTGTGCAATAATCATCGTCAGTCTATTTTGAGTAGACGCTTCTTTTTTATCTGAGATAAAGCAGAAGCATCTTTTATGGAGAGTTTGATCCTGGCTCAGGATGAACGCTGGCGGCGTGCCTAACACATGCAAGTCGAACGGTAACAGGTTCTCACTATGCTTTTGAAGTTTTCGAAGGTTTAGTGAGAATGCTGACGAGTGGCGGACGGCTGAGTAACGCGTGGGAACGTGCCCCAAAGTGAGGGATAAGCACCGGAAACGGTGTCTAATACCGCATATGATCTTCGGATTAAAGCAGCAATGCGCTTTGGGAGCGGCCTGCGTCGGATTAGGTTGTTGGTGAGGTAATGGCTCACCAAGCCGACGATCCGTAGCTGGTCTGAGAGGATGACCAGCCAGACTGGAACTGAGACACGGTCCAGACTCCTACGGGAGGCAGCAGTGAGGAATCTTCCACAATGGGGGCAACCCTGATGGAGCAACGCCGCGT
>JBAQIS010000004.1:0-57491 GCA_049288955.1 Saccharimonas aalborgensis (SeqCode) | reverse complement strand
AGTTTGCCCGGCACCGCAGCGCCATGTTTGAACTCTTTGAGGGAATGTATGGCGGTACCAGTGATCCGCGTTACCAAAAAGTCATTTCTACCTTCGACGACAAGTTCGACAAGAACTTTGCGGGTATGCTCAATGGTACGCGCGATATCCTTACCAGTCCGACGGTTGGTCGCGACACACCAGAGTCGTCTCGCGAGGTCATGGCAAAAGCACTGCGCGATGCCGGTATCATCATTTAGCACGTCGATGCTTATGGTATATTGACATTTTCATACCTTTGGTGTATAATGTATACATTCGTGATAATTCAATAAGGAGAAACTCATTATCATGGTAAAACGATCTACTTTTGAACGACTCGGCGCTGGCTTCGCTCTTGCGACCACTGTCGCCCTCGGCACAACTGCGTGTGGTCCAGAAACCGTTTCGGCTGACAACCGCCCAACCGCCAGCGCCTCACAGACGCCTGGTGCGAGCACCCCCGAGAAAACTACTCAGACAGTTGATAAGCTCAATCCAAAAACAATAATTGACAGCGAAGCCTACAAAGCGCTCTCAGCAGAGGATCAGAAGTTCATTAAAGATATCCATGCTAGCGACGATATCTCACCATTTGAGAATCTGAAAGGACCGCAACGAGAACGTTATGGCGAGTTTCTGTTTCGTGTTTATGGCCCCTATGCGGAGCAACAAATTAAATTAATGAGACTAACTAGTGAAAAATTTGTACCGTTTGCGAATTATGGTAACCCTTCAAGTAGCTCTGATGCACAATCAATTATTGTTCAAAAGGTCAATAAAGAGGCAACAGCGTGGCATATCCTCACTAATCCCGACGGCACGGTTCGCCCCGAGAACCGACTTGATGCAATAAGAATGCTCGCTATCGTATACTCTTCCTGTGATTCTCAAGAATACTTGCGCGCCAAGCAAGCAATGTTAGACTTCAGTGGTAATATCAAAGACCGTAGTGGCGGTGATGAGTATTTGTACAGCACAGCATGGGGAGAAGAACCATCTAGTTTTAATAGTACGGGCAATGAGTGGCGGAAGACCTTGAACGCTAAAGGCGATACCGCTGTTGATCAATGGCTAGTCGCTGGTGTGTCGTTCCCTAAAGTCGGTGGCGGAGAGGGATTTGAGTGGACGTTATTTTATACTATCCCTGAAGGCAATAGTGAATTTAAAAAACTTCCCAATACTCCCAGTTAGTTACACACCTATCGTCATACATGTCAAAAGTCCTCTTGATCAAGGGGACTTTTGATTCAATAGTATTTTTATAGTAGACATGATTAAATAATCATAGGCACTATGAAACGATTTGGATTGTTTACTGTACTGGGAGGGGTTATTATAACCCTATTTACTCCTATACTCACCGCCCCCTCGCTCCTTGCCCTTTCATACTCGAGCAGCTCTATAGACGACAAGGGTAAAGCCTGGGCATATGCCAGTTACGTCTATTCATGTCTTGCCTATGCGAGCGGTAACGCTGATTCGAGTGTTAATGATTTTGTTTTTTTTAGATCAAAAGACACACAAATCGGAACATTTATCGACTCAGGTGGAGAAAAAAACTGTAATGATGGATCAAAGATGAGAGAAGCACTTGGATTTCTCGGCTGGACATCTGGAAAGCAGTTTGTTTGTGATATCGGGGCCACGCGTGTAAATAAAAGCCCCTGCCTCAACGGTGATGGCGATTGGGAGATAAGGGGACATGAGGGCGGCTTTTTCGATGCGGTCAAGCAAAAAGTAGGCGCCAATCCATTTACTCCAGAAGGCTACGTTAAATATAACTACTTCATTAAGTCATTTAAAACTGCCTGTAGGGTGACTAGTGAGGCTCTATACGACCCGGCTACAATGGAAAAAGGCGACACCGGCTATATCATCCATGCTCCAAGTGACGATAACACTCAGCTAGTTGAAAAATTCTATAAAACTGAGTTGGGTAGGGGAAAACAAATTCCTGTTCTCGCTCCAATATCAGGATCAAATCCAAGTGATATAGATAACGAAGGGGGCGGTCAGCAAAACTGTGAATCGCTTTCAAATCTCGCCGACAAATATGCTAATGATTACCTTACCTACGTCCAGAATGACCCGACCGCCGCTCAAACATGCGCTAGTAAATATAAGTTATCTCAACCGGAAAGGAGCGCGTGTGAAGCTGGCCTAAAAAATAAATCTGATGCTGCTTTTTGTGACACCACCTACCCACCCGCAACAAAAGCTGCTGAAAATGCCGCTTGTAAATATGGACAAAAATATGCATCAGATCCAAACGCCTCCGGGGGCACAAATGGCTCAAAACCTACCTGTGTCATCAAGAGTATCGGCTGGCTAGTTTGTCCGATAATGAATTTCATGGCGACCGTCAATGATGGTGCACAGAATTATATCAGTATGGCTTTGGTTGTCGATCAAAAAGTAACTGACCAGAGTAGCGGAACATATGAGGCTTGGCAGCAATTTCGTAATTATGCAAACGCCGCCTTTGTTCTCGCCTTTTTGATTATTATATTCTCTCAGATATCAAATATTGGCATTAGCAATTACGGCATCAAGAAACTGCTGCCAAAAATCATTGTCGCCGCCATACTCGTAAACGTTTCGTATTATGTCTGCCAACTAGCGGTCGATATAAGCAATCTGCTGGGCTATAGCTTTAGTAACTTTACAAATAGTATTGCTGTTAAAATCGGTACTCCAGATATTGGTTCCGGATCAAACACATGGCTCGATCGAATAGGAGGTATTTTGGCCATGGTCGGGCTGGGAGTGGCGGCCATCGCACTTTTGCTCTCGATATCAACACCCGTTGTACTGGCGGCGCTTCTTGCTCTTGCGATGACCGTGCTGATACTTATCGGGCGGCAAGCACTTATTATATTGTTAATTGTCATCTCTCCACTTGCATTTGTTGCATACCTCTTACCAAACACCGAGAACTGGTTCAAAAAATGGTACAAATTATTTTCTACGCTCCTGCTTTTATTCCCCATTGTCGCCATTGTATTTGGAGCAAGCAAGCTCGCATCAACCATACTTCAGGCTGCGGCAGGGAATCCCGATACCGTTACTGATCCAAATAGCAAAACAATCGGTGTCGCACTCAGCGTCGGCGCACTTGGCGCTTCTGCTATTCCACTCCTCGTTGTGCCCGCTCTTCTCAAAAACGCTTTGGCCGCTACAGGATCGTTGGGTGCTATGCTCAGCAAAGCCAGCTCAAAGGCAAATAGCCGCATCGGTAAAAAATGGAACGATACTTCTATGCTTGGCGCTATGAGCCAGCAGCGGCAACGCAACCAACAACTCAAACGAGCTCAGACGCTCGGTGGGCATGGGAACGGTCTGGGTGCGAAATATTATAAGGGTATCAACAGACTCACTGGCAAGAATTATGGTGGCAAACTCTCGGCCCATGGCGCCGGTATTGCGGTCGAAATGGAGAAAAAGGAAGTTGCCGATGAAGCGATACGGTTACAAAAGCAAAAGGACTGGACTGAGCAGAATAAATTAGCAATGGCGCAGGAAGCCTATGAAGACGCTGTTGCAAAAGGTGACACGACTCGTGCGCGTGCTGCTCAATCAATCCTAATTGCAGGAGGGGCGCAGGGTATCGACCGGCTCCATAGAGGTGTACGCAATGCCGAGGGAAGAGCTGGTTTTGATAAGAATAGCACTACCGTACAGAAATGTATGTCAGACCTTAGCGCAGCCGGACTAAAAGGTAAAGATGCCGCTCTCAATGCGTGGAGCTATAGCGAGGGTAGTATAGCAGATATTGAAAGTACCGGTCGAACATATAGTGAGCTCACCGATGCAGAACTTGCAGGGCAGAGCCTTGAGTCTCTCACGCAAGCATCTTATGCCGTTGGCGCCGATGGTCAGCCAGCACTCACCGCGGAGCGAGCAAGAGCCATGATGGGTAATGATAATGTTTGGCAAAACCTTAGCGGTAGTAAACAAGACTTGCTCAGAACAGTTGCCGGAACGGCTGCTGGTCCAGCTACTCCCACCGGAGCTAACACTAGTGGCGGAGGGGGAGCTCCAGGTGGAGTTGGAGCAACACCAAATCTACCTCCTCCCGGCGGTGCAGGAGGTGGACCTACAACAGCCGGTGCTGCAGTAGGTACCCCGGGCGTACTCAATATTCCCCATGCCAGTCTCGGTGCTAAAGTTGCTCCTGCAAATCCTGCTCCTGTAGCCCCCTCAAGTGCAGCGTCGTCAGCAACAAGTAGCTCAGGTGGATCAAGTAACTATTCAGACATAGGGGACCTAGTAAAGGTTGGTGCTGATGGTAAGGCCCGCCATGTTGCCGGACAGCAGTCAGTCACAAAAGATGGTTCTGTCGGTAAAGTAGGTGGAAGATTCCTGAGTGATTATGAATCAGAACAGATTAGAGCTCATGCTGACCAGATTAGAGATGGTTTGGCTGATAGAAATACGCCAGGTAGCGGTGGCGCACCGTAGGAGTTTGTATGGCAGTCTATAAAGTAGCGCAAGATGTTGAAGCAGACGATAAACTCATTGGTCCTTTTAGTTTTCGCCAATTTATCTACCTCATCATTGTTGCTATAAGTATTACCCTCGCCTGGGGACTCGCGCAATTATTTGTCCCTCTGGCGATTATTCCGCTACCGATCATTGTCTTTTTTGGTGCACTTGCTTTGCCACTGCGCAAAGATCAGCCGATGGAAATATACATGGCTGCATTGTTATCATACTATCTCAAACCGCGCAGACGCCTCTGGATACCCGATGGTATAGAATCACTCGTAGAGATTACTGCACCAAAGGTTGTTGAGGTCCAACGCACTAAGAATTTATCGCAGACAGAAGCAGAACGTCGGCTCTCGTACCTCGCGAATATTGCCGATACTGAGGGGTGGGCTATTCGTCACGCGGCAACACCCGGTAGTGGCAGTAACATGGTAAGCGATGTGTTTCTTGAAGCGCAGCAAACTGTCGATATCATGGATACTCAAGGAGGTATCGCGCAGTCGATTGATACTATGATCTCTCAGTCCGACGCTCGTCGTCGTCAAGAAGTTGTCGAACATATGCGCGCGCCTCAAACTGTGCCTTCAAATGTAGCCACACAAGTAGCACCTTCTGTGCAAACACAGGTGTCACCCCCGACCCCACCCGTCGCTGACCCATACGCTTCATTGACAATTGCTCCTGCGCAGGCAGCAGCCGTAACGGCGAGTGATCTGGCGGCTCTCCACCAGGCAAGTCCTTATCCCACTAATATTCATCAAAGTGTTATCCAGCCCCTCGTCGCCCAGTCACCTCCGCCTCCAACCGTACCGCCTCAGGTACCAGTTCAGCCGCAAGTTCCTATAGTAAATCCCGAAACAAATACTACTCCAACCACTAGCGGAAACGGGGTCGATCCTGATATAATTAATCTTGCAAATAACACCGATTTATCTATCGAGACGATTGCTCACGAGGCTGAACGTCGCAAGAAAAAGCGTGACGACGAACAAGAAGTTGTCATCTCGCTGCACTAGATAGATAGCTTGGCATAAGGGGAGTGGGAGTGCCACCAAACAACCAACAAAGTCCAGTTCAACCCCAGCAAGCAGCACCGAATATTGGTGTTGTTGATGCTTCTCAGCAACAATTTCAGCCCCCAGTTGCTCCACAGCTTCCGCAGTCGAATCAAAAAGCTCCTAGCCAGCAACCAAAACGTCCGGTCAGCACCCAGAATAGTTTGCTGCTATCTGAGCTTCGTGAAAATATGATCATTATGGCAGATGGAAGTTTCCGGGCAGTTATCGCCTGTAGGTCGATCAACTTTGACCTCATGAGCTCGCGCGAGCGCGAAGGTGTTGAGTTTAGCTACCAAAATTTTCTCAACGCCCTTTATTTTCCTATTCAGATATTTATCCGTTCACAGCGCGTTGACATTGGTCCCTACCTCGATAAGCTAGAGGGAATCCGTCGTTCTCAAGAAAATATGCTTCTCAATGTCCTTATGGACGATTATGTCCAATTTATCGATGTACTAGCACAAGAGGCTAATATTATGGATAAAAGTTTTTTTGTAATTGTCCCGTTCTCACCCGCAGGAGACCTTAGTAATGTTGTCGAAAAGGGCAAGGGGTTCTTTGGAAAAATTATCCCCTCGGCCAATCAATCAAGTTCTGTAGTAAAAATCGACAAAGCAACCTACGAAAAAGCAAAGGATGAGATAAAAAACCGCGTCGATGCGGTTATTAACGGCCTGATGCAGGTAGGGATAACGGCTGTTCAGCTCAAAACAAAAGAGTTAGGCGAACTGTACTACAATGTCTACAATCCTGATACTGCTGTGCGTGAGCCACTCGGCGATTTTACTAGTGTTTCCGCAACCTATGTACGCAAGGGTGGCGCACCATCAGAACAACCTCAGACAGGAGGAGTGGTCTAGTGGCAAAAAAACTTGATCCCATCGATATCGCCGCCCAGCAGCGCGAGCGTGAGCAGCTAGAGGTCGAGCAGGCATTCCTCAAAGGTATGACGACACTTCGAGACCTGATCGCCCCAAGTAGTCTCGAGATTCACTCTGGTCATTTCCGTGTCGGAACGAAGTACGGTCGCACGATGTATGTCTACGGATACCCCCGCGAACTATATACGGGCTGGCTCAGTTCACTCATTAATATTGACCAAGTAATCGATATAAGTATGTTTATCTACCCGGTTGATACACAGGTAGTCCTCAATAATCTCCGCAAGAAGGTGACTCAGCTTGAAGCAGATATGTCTATCAATGCCGAAAAGGGTCGTACGCGTGACCCGGGACGTGAGGCGGCCCTAAATGATGCCGAGGAATTGCGCGATCAGCTACAGGTTGGCGCTGAACGCTTTTTCCGCTTTGGACTGTATGTCACACTCTATGCCGACAGCCTCGAAGAACTCGGGTTTATCCAGCATAATATTGAAACGCTATTTGGTCAACAACTGGTATATAGCAAAACTGCAAGCAGTCAACAGGAACAAGGTCTCAACAGCACCATTCCTCAAATGTCTGATCAGCTCCAAATCCGTCGAAATATGAACACGGGCGCAATATCAACCAGTTTTCCCTTTACAAGTGCGGACTTGACGCAGGAAAAAGGCGTCCTCTATGGGATAAACATGCACAATAACGGCCTCGTTATTTTTGACCGTTACTCACTCGAAAACGCCAACATGGTGGTATTTGCAAAGTCTGGTGCGGGTAAGTCGTTTACCGTCAAACTCGAGGCGCTGCGCACCATGATGATGGGGGCGGACATTCTCATTATCGACCCTGAGAACGAGTACCAAAAGTTATGCGATGCCGTAGGCGGGAGTTACATACGGCTTAGCCTCAATAGCGACACTCGCGTTAATCCATTTGACCTACCAAAGGTGATCGACACCGATGAAGCGGAAGATGCTCTCAGAGCAAACCTTGTCACGCTGCATGGCCTCTTCAGGCTGATGCTCGGTGGCTCAGTGGTGAATGGACAGGCGATCGGCATGCTTACTCCTGCCGAGGAAGCCGACTTGGATCAGGGGCTAATCGATACCTATGCACGCGCCGGTATCACCAGCGATCCACTCACTCATAACTCTACACCACCAACAATCGGTGATCTCTACGATACGCTCCTTCATATGGGGGGCACCGGTCCTCAGCTCGCTCAGCGCCTACGCAAATACACCAGTGGAACATTTGCTGGCATATTCTCTCAGCAGTCAAATATTGACATAAACAACAACATGGTCGTGTTCAATATTCGTGATCTTGAGGATGAATTACGACCCGTTGCAATGTATATTGTATTGAGTCATATATGGAACATCACCCGAACAATCCAAAAAAAGCGAATGCTTATTGTCGATGAAGCCTGGCAACTTATGAAATATGACGACTCCGCTAACTTCCTCTTTAGCCTTGCCAAGCGTGCTCGTAAATATTACCTCGGTCTCACCACGATCACACAGGATGTCGAAGACTTCATGGGAAGCAAAATGGGGCGAGCAATCGTTGCCAACTCTTCTCTTCAGCTCCTCCTCAAACAGTCGACTAGCGCTGTTGATGTGTTGTCGGATGTATTTAAGTTGACTGACGAAGAACGCAAACGACTCTCAAACTTCCCAGTAGGCCAGGGTCTCTTCTTTGCAGGTCAAAACCACGTCCATATACAGATTATTGCCAGTCAGACCGAACAGAAACTTATTACTACAAATCCTAGCGCACTTTTGCAACAACAAACCGCAACAGGGAATCAGTAGTGGTATAAAGGGGATATACTAATACTATGCCGTCATCCCTAAAACGCGAAGATGAAATCGATAATGCCTATGACTTTAGTCCTGCCGCTCGAAGCTTGAAAGAAAAGGAACTATCAGATAGTGGCCTCGGGGGGGCGGAAAGTGATTCCTCAGCCATCGCAAACGCAGATAATCCTACTGATATTGCGCGAGCCGCGGAGCAAAATCCGAGTGCCGACTATCTCAATAACGTTACCAAGCCCACAAACCCCGGTGGCGGCTCAACAAAAGCAAAGGTTTCTGATTTCCTCAAAAAGAAAGGTCCTCTCGGCGTTCTCGCGGGCGCTGTCGGTATAGGCGGTTTCTTTTCATTTGGCCCCGTGGGGCTCATGCATGCAGTTCAGATTGTAAAAGACAAGGTTGATACAATGTCGTCTGTACAGGAGCCGCGTTCTCATGGGTTATTATTATCCCGAATCTTTGGCGGTACCGACACCGCAACGGCCGGTAAGTGTAGTCAGGGAATTAAGATGTTTTGCCGCTATAGCTCCCTCGGCGAAGACCAGATGAAACGACTAAATGATGCAGGTTACAAGGTGGTCGATGGTAATGGAGAGGAGCTAAAGCTAGACAAGAACGGACGCTACTCGGGCGGAAAATCTATTATCACACCTGAACTCAAGGATGGACAGCCCATCAAGGTTGATGCGAAACAGTTCCGTACTAAACTAGCGAGTGATTCAACATTTCGTGAGATTATGCGCGGAGTATATCCATCACGGGCTGCCGTCTGGCGAGACAAGATTGCGAGCACATTTTTCAAGGATAAGCGCCTTATACGTGACCCGAAGTGGACCACGACCAGCGAGGATGATGATCCGAAAACTCGTGCCAAAGAAGTGTCAAAAAATCTAGCCGAAGCCGAAACTGGCGGCGAGGATCTCACTCAGGGGCAAAATGGGGGCGACTTTAGTGATGCCGTAGAAGAAGAAAAACAGACCCTAAAAACTGACCTAGAAAACGGCCATCCAGCAAGTACTCCAAGCGATATGGGAGAGATAATGAACCATGCACCCTACGAAAAGAAGCTTGGATCAAAGGTATGGGAGGGTATCAACGGTGCATTAAATCCTGCGGCGATTGTTACTGAGATGTGCCAAGGGCATCAATACGCAAAAATTATCGTCGACATTGCCAAGTTTGCGGGCATCGCTGTAGCAATGCGTTGGGCAACGCAAATTATTTCATCTGGTGAAATGGCAATGGCGGGAGACGCCGCTACTAGTGATGTGTCTATCCCGATGGAGATTTTGCAAAAACCAGATGCAAATGGAGATAACTTTGGTGATTCGACTGCGTATAGCTGGAGTGCGTATGATAAGCCGACTAATACACCTATTCAGACGGGAATCACCGGCGGCGCTATTTTGTCTGCCCTCACTGCCTTCCTACTGTTCACAAACAAGATCTCTGTCACAATGCCTGGAGGTGGGGCAAAAGTTGGTTTTAATGAGATGTGCAATATTGCAACCACTGGTGTATTCCAGTTTATGACTGCGTTATTGTCATTAATTATTCAGGCGATTCTTGCGATCACGACCGTAGGAACGGGCAATGTTGCAGTGGAGGGCGCAATGGCTGCCGCAAGAGGGAGTGCAAAGGTACTTATAAATAAG
This sequence comes from Saccharimonas aalborgensis (SeqCode), assembly GCA_049288955.1. Classification (GTDB taxonomy): domain Bacteria; phylum Patescibacteriota; class Saccharimonadia; order Saccharimonadales; family Saccharimonadaceae; genus Saccharimonas; species Saccharimonas aalborgensis_A. The sequence goes on along the minus strand of JBAQIS010000004.1, from coordinate 47,571 downwards.
ATTGTCGAGCAGGTCGTCAAAAGAATTACAGAAAAATTAGCCAAAGATGCCATCAAGTCTACTCTGAAAGACGCAGGCAAACAGCTTGTCAAGTTTTCTGCCTCACTTGTTGGCTCATTTCTCATTGGCTACATCATCGAGCGATATCTCGTTCCGTATATTGCTCATTTAGCCACCGGCACCGTCATTACCGGTGAGGAAAATGGTGTCGCCGCTTTTGATACCGTAGCTATGGGTGCAGGTGCTGCTGCGGGCGGTATCGCACTTTCACGGGCCCTCACTCCGCTGAGCCGAGGCAGCTATCTCGCCTTTGCAGGCTATAACGAATCATATATCGCTCAGTACTCTGCAGACCAAAATTCCGCTGCCGGTACCTTTGATTTTAATAACCCGTACTCTACGGGAAGTGTAGTTGCAAGCTCACTTAGTAACTTCTTTTCGAAGTTCAATATTATTAAGTACCCGCAGCTTATCGGTCACCTACCAACATCACTCTTTTCATGGTCTGGCGGTGTTCAACTTGATACTGCTATGGCAGACATATCAGATAGGGAGAAGTTAATGGATGAATGCGATGATCCTGATGTAAAAGAAAAGGGTCTTGCAACTGACCCCTATTGTAATGTTATTTACGGCTTTAATGACGTAGGTATGCTGGAGAATACCTCTCCAGAATCTATCGCAACCTACATGAAAGACAATAACCATGTTGATAACGACGGTAATCCCGTTGCAGGTTCTGTGTTTGATACGTTCAAAAAAACGTGTATCGATAGCGCAAACGAAAAAGCAATTAGTACCGTTGTCCCCGACGAAAAACGACTTCCTGCCGAGTGCTACGATGAGCAAAAAAATGCCACGACGATGGTTAAAATGTTTAGGCTGTACCTGATTGACCAGTCGGTCGTCGACGGTATGGAGACGGGCATCAAACCTATAGGTGAGGGTGCAGCCACACCCTCAAATACCCCCTCAATATCAGGTGTTGGTAGCGGCAAATTTACCGATAATGGCCAGGTTGTGGGTTTTGATAATGTATACTACAACGCGATAGCGAGCGAACAAGCTGTCGGTAGCGCTCTAGAAGGGGCTGGCCAGTGTGCACGCGTTACATCGTATATCTGGCACGGAACACCAGACGCCTATGGCTATGCATGTGCTATAGATCTATGGAATCAGAATCCCGACAAACAACACGCTGATCGAAACCCACCAAAGGGAGCTATACTCCTCTACACAAAAAGTACCTGTGGGCATGTTGTGATCTATTTAGGTGATAATAAGGTTCTCAATGATGGTCATGTACGCGATGCCTCATTTGTAGAGGAGGTCTGGGGAGAAACATACAGGGGTTGGGTTGATCCAACTTCACTTGGATGGAAATCAGTAAAAACAACGGATATTACTTCCTTGTTGAGTGGACTGAGGAGGGCAAACTAGATGAATCGAAGAACGACAATTATTCTGATTGGTCTTTTGTCTGTTCTTATGGTGGTAGTTGTCGCGGCAGGGATATATTTTAGCTTAAGGCCAGCTGTTGATCGCGAAAGTATTCTCGGCAAACTCCCTCCCTATACCGATACAGAGTATATACAGGGACTTAGGCCATTTATTTCTGAACGTCTTGAGGGCTGGAAAGTTGTGTCTGTCAAACCATTTCAAAACGGGTGGTATATTGTCACTTACAAATCAAGCCAGCCCGATGAACCCTATGTGGTGTATCGTCTCCTGGAGGATAAACAGCCGGCTGAAAGAGGATTTACTTCGTACAGCCCATTTAAACTTTCTTCTGAGCAGAAAAAGAAAATACCCCAGGAGGTGCTCGATGCGCTACCAAAGAGTCCCTACTAAGACCCCTGTGTTGTTTCGCGTCGGTATGTGGCTTCGAACAATATTACTTACTCTTGTCATTACTATTTCTGGTGTACCGGTGTCCGCGTTAAGCGAAGCTGACTACTCAACAAACAATATTTTTGTCTATCAAAAGGGTGGTAACGCCTCGTGTAGTAGTGCTAATTCTGGTAGCCGGGTTTCGGGTAATGATAATGTAGCAAAAATATGGAATTACTTTATTTCAAAGGGCCTAAATGACCAACAGGCTGCCGGTATTTTGGGAAATATTCAAGAGGAAAGTGGTTTTAGCCCATTTCGCCAAGAAACTACATACATAAATGACTTTAGTAAGGGTGGATATGGGATTGTTCAGTGGACAGCTGAACGTAGGGTCACAATTGTTAATGCACTTACGTCGAAATACCCCGATATTATGGCAAAGTATTTTAACAAACAGTATGGTGGTGCAGCCTCTAAAGCGAATGGCTATGTTCCCGAAGGTATATCAGTTGAGGACAACGATAAGATACTTGCGGTTGAGCTTGATTTTCTTTACCAAGAGAGTACTACACGGACAGTCCGTTCCGGATATGGTGTAAACGGTAAAAGCGAGTGGGAATCTATTAGCGCCGCTACTAGTATAAAGGGTGCATCTGACGTATGGATGTATAGTTTTGAACGACCAGCAGATCAAAGTCCCGCTCACGCGCAACAACGTGCCGATAATGGTCAAAAAATATATGATGAGCTCAAGGGAACCACTCCATCGGCAAGTACGGGTACACCAGCAGTGGGTGGTTCGACTATCTCTGCGAGTGGTAAGGGGACTATCCTTATCGACCCAGGCCATGGCGCAGCGATTCCGGAATACACCGATACCGCAACCGGTCTACGCGCAACCGAAACAGCAAATCAACCAGAAGGTGATGATGTGCTCGATGTGAGCAAGCGTGTCAAAACAGGACTCGAGGCCGCAGGTTATACGGTGATACTCGCCCGAACCGACAATACAACTCAAGTAACATTTCGACAGCGAGCCGACGCAGCGAAATCGGCTGGAGCGGTTATGGGTATCAGTATTCATACCGCACCGGATAATATAAATGATGCTTGGCCTCAGCGAGTTGGCTCGTATCGTGAATACCAGGGGAAGCGAACAACATTTGAAAATCAAACGACCGCCCAAAAGAGCCAGGCCTATGCAGCAGCCTTTGCCGAAACCCGCGCTGCAGCCGAGGGCCACCCTATTTCAAACGACCCCAATTCCGCACACGAGTCGGCTTCCTTTGGGCGCTCGGATATTCTCTCAAAAGGAAATATTCCCCTTGTTGAACTTTTTGCCGATACGGTGCCGTGGGTATATAACGAAATAGGGCAAAACTCCGGTACAAGTATCACTGAAGATCGCAAAGCCGCCTACGCAAAAGGAATCATCGATGGAGTGATCAAAGCAAACCCATCAGGAGGTCCTGCTACACAGTCAACCGGTGGTTGTTCTGCCGGCTCATCGATTACTCCGGGTGACCTCTCTGCTGCAACGCTCGCGTATGCATGGCCCGATTACCATCCTGCGCCCTACACAACACGCAAACCAGAATATGCTGCGGCTGCTGACAAAGCACAAAAGATGGGTATGTATATCGGAGCAACCGTTGAATATTGTGCTGCAAAAGGAAAAGTAGTTGATGGAGTAGATGTCGATTGTGGAGGATTTGTCACGAGACTTGTTATCGACAGCGGTTGGGACACGAGCTATAACTATAATGGTAAGTTAGCTGATGGCGCTGGCCCGACTGATGCTCAGAAAACATGGCTGGACGCTCATTGGCAAAACCTCGGAAGTGCCTCCTCTATTGATACTGCCACCTTAAAGCCGGGTGATGTTGCGATTTCAGGTGGTCATACGTTTATTTATGTGGGAACTATTAGCGGGTTCAATAGCAACATTGCCTCTGCTTCACTCTGCGAGAGGGCACCCATGGCGGGCCGAGAAAGCTTAACAAATGGTGATTTCACCTGGTATAGGAAGAAGTAGGAGGAGAATATGGAAACTCAACGATTTTTAACAGTTCGTACCATAATCGCTCTTGGCGTAGTGCTGTTGCTTGGGGTAAGTATTATTTTCTTAATTCCCCTTATCACCAGGGCGGGTAAACAAGCTGTTGGTGTGTATATTGCACCAAAAGATTCAACAGTGATGGTGGACGGTTCAAAGACATCTGACAAAACGCTTTATCTTACCCCTGGTACCCACCGCATCGTCGTGACGAAAGACGGATTTTCTCAATCGGTACAGCTCTATGAGGTAAAGGAAGGTAAAAGTAGTGATGAACAAATTATCACCGCAATGCTCGAACCAAAAAGCGAGGAGGCCAAGAGATGGTATCAGGCGAACACGGGAGAGTATTTAGTGGTTGAGGGTGTCGTGGGCAATAAAGCAGGCCGCGAGGGTAATACATTTCGTAAGAAAAACCCTATTGTTGATAACCTCCCTTACAGTACGATGTTATATACTATCGGGTACAAGAACGATCCGTTGGATGAATCGGGAAATTCGATCATCCTAACCATCTCAGCACCGGCAGTCTATCGAAACGCGGCTATAAATCAGATATTGAACTGGGGGTACAACCCTGTTGATTACAAAATTGTAATAAATAATGAAAGAAATCCTTTTACGCCATGACGCAGAAAAGAATCATCGCAAGCATTATCAGTATCATCTTGGTTATTGGGGTCATTTTGGGTGTTCGTGAGTTATTGCGTTACCATATGATATCTTTTACTTTTACATCCACCATCTCAAGTATTGATATTTATGAAGATATTGAATACAGCGACAAGCCCAGTGTTATCGCACAGCTATCGTCAGCAGGGAGTGTACGACTAAAAGAAGGTCAGTATTATCTGATACCCAAGGGAAAGGATATAGCACAAGATAAAATAGGCTTTTCTGTTTCAAAGGATGAAACTGTCGCTGTTGACCCGTCGTATTCTGCTCAACACCTTGGAGGTCTCGCTACTGCTGAGCAGCCGGCTATTACCTCTCTCCTTACTAAACAGTATTCTGCTGCCATGGCAGGTTATGAGATTGATAGTGTTACCCTGTACCAAAAAGCTGAGTGGGCTGGGGTAGTGCTAACACCAAAGGGAATGGATCGACAAAACCCATCAAGTTATTATCGTGCTGTTGCACAAAAAACGAATGGGGTTTGGAAAGTTATCGGCTCACCCCAGGTCGTGCTCACTCTCGATAATACGCCGGGGGTTCCGCGCTCAATTTTGATCGCCGTCAACACTATCGGTCTAAGGTAGGGCTATCTCGATTTGTGTGGTCTGTGCGGGTACTGTTTGAAGTGGGTGTGTCGACGTAATAACAAGTTGTTTGTTGCGAAATAAAACGAGCAACATCTGTTGCCTCTCATTATCAAGTTCTCCATATACATCATCGAGTAGAATTATTGGCGAGACATTCTTCAACTTTTCGATCATACCTGCTTCGGTCGATTTTAGTGACAAAATAAGTGTTCGTATTTCTCCGCGCGACGCAGTCGTATCTGCATCGTGATGATTGAGGCGAATAGTGAAGTCGTGACGATGTGGCCCTACTGTGGTGGTATGGTAATGAACATCTATATCAAAAGATTTTTCGATCGCACTAAGTAATTCTGTTGTCTGTGTTGGGCCATGGGTATACAAAACCTTAACACTATTCGCTGACCCCGCCACTTCGTTGTAGCGTGCTTCAAGTGATACATCAAGAATAGCGAGATATTTATTTCTTAGGTTAATGATCTGGGCACCCGTGTCGCTAAGAATGATATTCCACGGAAATAGCGCATCACGTGTTACCTGATCTGCTTTTAGCAGCTTATTTCGCTGCATAAGTGCCCGCTCGTAGCGCCGGAGGATGCTAGTGTAGTGCGGTTCAATTTGGCATATCAACTGGTCAATATAGTGCCGCCGTCGCGCCGGTGATCCACCGATAAGCCTGAGGTCATCTGGAGTAAATAATACGACCGGAAACTTTTGTTTTGCACTGAGTCGCACTGATATTTTCGTATCAACGGTAAATTGTTTTTTTGAATATATATAGCGAACTTCTCTAGCCATTTTTGGGTCATTGCTCGCTAGATCGATTTTGTACCAGTCTTTTTCATGTTGTACGACATCTTTATCGGTTCCTTTAAAACTCGTGCCCATGAGGGCAATGTGGATTGCTTCGAGAACCGCTGTTTTACCTACGCCATTATTTCCATACAACACGGTTATCGGCGAAAGGGCGTAGTGAGAATCTCTGTGGTTACGAATGTGTTTGATTCGAACATGAGAGATCATATACTTAACTCTTCAGCGGCATAATGATATGGATGTAGTCGGAAGTTTTTTCTGAAGAACTAATCACACAGGGTGCGAGACGGCCACTAAACCGGAAAGTAATAGACGGTTCATCGATAACAGATAGGGCATCAATAATATACCGAGAATTAAGGGTAATTTGCCCGTCATTCGTAATAACTGCTTTGGCAGAGGAGGTATTCTCGCCATATTCAGAGGCGATGGACTGGATAGTGAGTTGTTGGTTTTTTTCCTCGGCCTGGACAGTAATACTTCCACCGGATTCACGAGCGAATAGACCGGCTATTTTGACGAGTCTCATAAATTCGCTCGTCTCAAGTGTGATCATTGTTTCCGATGAGGAAGGTATAAGCTGCCGATAGTCGGGGTAGTTTCCATCGATAAGTCGACTTGTAATCTCGGTGTCACCGACGCGAAAGAGTACCTGCGAGTTATCGATGAGCACTTCTATTTCCTCGGTCGACTCATGAATAGCACGAAGCACTTCCTGAAGACTTGAGGAGGGGATAATAGCGGATATCTGGCTGGTTGTCTTGAGAAGCTTTTTTTCAGCAAGTCTATAGCCGTCGGTTGCTGCCAGATACAGCGACCCATCAACCGAATGCCAATAGACTCCTGTTAGTACGGGGCGAGTGGTATCGCTGCTGCTTGTGATGATTGTTTGTGTTACTGCCTGCTTAAAATCATTAGTATTGATGGAATATTTGACAGCATTTTTTGCGGAAATCGATGGTAATTCTGGAAATTCTTCCGCATCAATACCGTTTATCACTGAGTTGAAGGTGCCGGCACTGATTGACATCCGATTTTTCTTGACACTGATTGAGATAGTTCCTTTAGGCAGGCTTGCTACAAACTCTGATACAATACGCGCCGGAACAGTGAGCGAACCCTGCTTTACTACCTTTGCTCCAATATAGACAACGGTTGCAATCTCAAGATTTGTTGCCGCAATAAGTAGCCGAGTGCCTTCCGTGCGAAATAAAATATTACCAAGGATGGGAAGTCCCGCTCGACTTGTTGCAACGCGACTGGCTGCAGAAAGAGCCTTTGTAAGATTTTCCTGAGTGACAGACAGTTCCATTACTATTATTCCTTTCTTTTTATAAATCTAACCACGGTGACTTTAATAGTAGTAGCTGTGGAAAAGCTGAGAAAGTCACCAATCCAAAGAGATATCTTGTGTGGATGGAGCGTGGACACACCATTGGAAAAAGAGTAGAGAGTTTTAGTATAATGCTTCAATTTTCCCCACCAACCTTCCGTGAAACGAACAACTGGTCCGCTAGTTGGGGAAGTATATCCCCCAACTTCACCACGACAGGTCCACAAGCAATTCACAGATTGTACACAAAAGTTATACATATAGTTTATCCCTAATCTCCGCTACTTGTTCACGAATTAAGAAATCAAGTTTGATTGAACGCTCGATCTTTTCGACAGAATGGATTGCGGTCGTATGATCTTTTCTCCCAAGTTCATTTGCAATCCGCGGGAAGCTGAGATGGAGCTCACTCCTTAGGAGATACATCGCGATCTGTCGTGGCACGACGATATGTTTGTCACGCTTTTCGCCGCAAATCTCTTTGCTGTCGATCTGAAAATGTCGCGCCGTTTTATCAATTATCTGTTTTGCGGTGACATGTTGTGGACGAGAGTGTCGCACATTTCCGATCAGCCCCTCTGCAGTGGTAATGTCTGGTGAAACGCCGCGCATTTCGGCATATGCTAATAGTTGATTGAGAGCACCTTCAAGCTCTCTGATGTTTGTCTTAATATTTTTTGCAAGATACTCGATTGTTTCACGCTCAAGGACAATCCCCGCGGCAGATGCCTTGGTCTCGACGATTGCGCAGCGTGTCTCAAAATCAGGCATCTGAATATCGATTGCCATGCCCCACTCAAACCGACTACGAAGGCGTTCGGTTAATGTTGGGATGCTACGAGGAGGCTTGTCGCTTCCGATAATGATCTGCTTGTTTGACTGATGAAGCGCATTGAATGTATGAAAAAATTCCTCCTGAGTCTTTTCTTTTCCGGCAATAAACTGCATGTCATCAACGATGAGAACATCAACATTACGATACTTATCTGAAAAACCTGCTTTTTTGAAGCGAATACTTTCCAAAAACTCTTTAACAAACGTTTCTGAGCTAATATAGACAACGCGCGTTGATGACTTATTCTTTACAATTTCATTTCCTACTGCCTGAAGTAGGTGGGTTTTTCCGAGCCCAACACCACCATAAATAAATAGGGGATTGTACTTAGTACCCGGATTTGCTGCCACTGCCTGACAGGCCGTATATGCCAGATCATTACTCGATCCCACAATGAAAGTATCAAAGGTATAGCGGGGATTTAAGCTGCTCGTTTGCTGTGAGTGTAAAGATTTCTTTTCGAGAAGTGTATCAACGCGTTGATCAAGCTCATTCTCATTGGCCGTTGTTTCTCTACTAATAATGTTTTTTTTCACAGTTTTGACGATGTAAGAAACGCGGGATGGCTCCACACCATTTTTTTTCAAGATAGAAACAATTTGATCATTAAATTTCACTTCAAATTGGCGGATAGCAAAAACATTTGGGACACCAACGACGACTCGATCACTAGAACATTCGAGCAACTCGGTGTTCTTAAACCACGTCGTAAAGTTTGCGTGAGAAACAGTCAGCTCTATCTCACCCAAGACACTTTGCCACAACGAATGGTACATCTCCCTCACTCAACTTTCTTCATACAACAATAACTCTACTATACGGTATATAAAAGTTTTCCACAACCGCTCAGTGACATTGAAAGTAGCAGAGAAAATAATACATACTTTTCCACAATTAACAACCTAATCTATAATACTGTGGATAAATAACGAAATGATGTGGAAAATTAACAAACAAACAAATAATATTGCTATTATTTCAACTACATCTTGAATAAATACACCTAAGAGGGTATACTGTCATACAAGATGCCAAAACGAACCCACCAACCACACACACGCCATCGTGCTAAAACTCACGGCTTTCGAGCCCGCATTGCGTCAAAAGCGGGAAGAGCCGTCCTAAAAAGGCGCCGTCTCAAAGGTCGCGCCAAGGTCGCTATCTAGTACACGACAGGTGAAATAACAAACCGCCCACACTAACGAGGCGGTTTTTTGCTGCTATACTGATACTAGCATGATAGAAAATAGCTACCGGTTTCATGGACACGGATCACTAAAATTTGTGTATAAAAAAGCCGACACCTATCGTTCTCGGCTTTTGACGGTCAAATATATACACAACCCACACCGAGCCAATTCGCGGTTTGCTGTTGTTGTCAGCAAAAAAGTTCATAAAAGCGCCGTTGGCCGCAACCGAATACGGCGACGGATATATGAAATACTCAGAGCCGAGCTACCCCACCTCCAGTCAATACATGATATCGCGGTTATTGTGATATCAGGTGAGACACTCACCGCTTCTCATCAGGAGCTTGTGGAAGTTATCCAAACTGCATTTCGACAAACGGGTGTGTATAAACCCGTCGACCAGTGATATACTAGAATTCAGTAACCAGTGGAGTGATTATGTTTGAGGATGTCATTGTAAAACCTATCCTAAATGCTCTCGTGCTTTTATATAGCATTGTACCGGGAGGGGATTTTGGTGTTGCGATTATTCTATTCACGATATTGATTCGGACACTTATGTATCCGCTCGTGAGAAGCCAACTTCATCAAAGTCGCATGATGCATAAGCTTCAACCAGAACTAGCAAAGATAAAAGCGCGCGCAGCTGGTGACAAACAGCAAGAAGCGAGCCAAATGATGGACCTCTATAAGCGTTATGGGATTAATCCTTTTCGCTCAATCCTTATTCTTATCATCCAGCTACCGATATTTATTGGACTTTATCAAGTTATCCAGGTCTTTACTCTCCACATCAACCAACTTGCCCACTACACCTACCCATTCGTTCAACAAATTCCTTCTGTAAAGGCGATTATTGACACTCCCGCTAGTTTCAATCACACCATGCTGGGAGTAATTGACCTTACGAAAACAACGTTCGGAAACCACGGTGTAGACTACATCCTTCTCCTCCTTGCCTTTATCTCTGCGGCGACCCAATATATCCTTACAAAGCAGACGATGCCGCAGTCAACCGTAAAGAAAAAGTTTCGTGATATCGTCGCCGAAGCGGCGGAGGGAAAAAGCACAAATCAAACAGACATGAATGCTGCCATGATGAGCGGCATGGCAAAGTTTATGCCAGCCATGATGTTTCTCATCATGATCAGCTTGCCTGGTGCCCTCGCTCTCTATTACACGGTTTCAAACCTTGTAGCCGTAGCCCAACAACACTACCTCCTCAGTAAAGATACAGAGGAGCTTGAGATAATTGCCGACGAGAATCCCATAATAAAGGTCTCGAAAAAAACACCAAAGTCGTCCCCACCTAGAAAGACAGAAGAGGCACACATTACGCGAATAAAAGCCAACGATACACGCAGGAAAAAGGAGAAGTAGGATGGATCAAGAACAATCAGTCGAGTTTGCACAAAAATTTCTGCAGGATATTATCTCTTTCTTTGGTGAGAATATTGCCGTTACAGCGAAAGTTGAAGATGATATCATCGAGCTATATATCGAATCATCTGATATCAACAGTATTCTCATCGGCAGGAATGCCGAGACACTGAGAAGCCTTCAATACATGGTCTCAACTGCACTGCGCAACAAAAATGCCGAGCTTGTGCGAGTCAACGTAGATGTAGCGGATTACAAAAAACAGCGTGAAGAAAAGATTGCCGAAAAAGCACGTGGTTGGATAGAAGAAGTGAGAGCAACCGGCAGCTCGCATATCGCACGCATAAACGCAGCCGATCGTCGAATTGTCCATCGAGTCGCTGCTGAGTACGAAGACATACGAACGTTTTCAGAGGGCGAGGGGCGTGATCGGCACGTTATTATCGCCCAAAAAAGTTCCTAACCCCTTGAGTTGATTGCCTTAGTGTAGACATCGTGGGTTTGTTGTGCCATTCGCTTCCAGGAATACTTCTTTATTTGTTTGTAGCCACGATCAATCAATTCTTTTCTGAGGGTTGGATCGTCCAATACGCGTCCAATCGTTTGAGCCATATCATCGGTATTATTTGGATCAAAATATAGCGCGGCATCACCGAGTATCTCTGGTATACAGGTCGCGTTACTCGCGACAACTGGTGCCCCGTAGGTCATTGCCTCTAGGCCAGGAAGTCCAAACCCTTCCATCAGACTAGGGAAGCAATAAGCCGAGCAGTGAGCATATAGCCAATCACGCTCCTCATCGGAAATGTAGTCAGTGAAATGAATGTTTCTATAACCTTGCTTTTTGAAGAATGCCTGGTTTGCTTTCGCATCATCTTTTAGTCGACCTGCTAAAATTAGCCCAAGTGTTGGGTGGTCTAGGAGGAGTTGTTGATGCGCTTCGGCGAGACGGCGAATATTCTTGTAGTCGGCTTGCTGACCGACGTACAAAAGGAACTCACTAAAAGGAGTCTTGTAAACGCGCGGACGAGTCGGGCTAACATCCGCCGCCTCATATGTAACAGTTATTTTGCTGGGTGTAATACCGCTAAAAGACAATAAATCCCTTTTTGTGTACTGAGAGGGAACAATGATCCTGGTTGTATTGCGAGCCGTATAGTAGAAGGCAAACCTCCCCACCAACTGCTTTATGTGATACACAAGCCAATTTTTGTCAGTGTTCCAGGTTTTGAGGAGGGTGAGGTCATGAAATGTTGTAACCGATTTGCCGCGATAAAAGATTGGCTGTTGCGGCATAGTAAAATGTACAAGATCCGGCTTTAGTTTCTCAAGGTATCGCTTGAAACCAAGTTGCTCACCGAACGAATAATTATCAAAATCAACCGTCCTGACACTAAAGTTTTTTGCTGTGGGTTTCCAGAAGTCTTTATCCTTGGTTGGGACAAGGATTGAATAGGTATTGGTAGTATCGATCTTTTGCAAATACGTCACAAGGCGCTCAATATAGCGCCCGGTCGAACTATTTATATTGCGTGCTTCGATGACGAAGTGCATGAATACATTATAGAATGAATACCAGTTTCGCGATATACTTATAAAAGAAAGTGAGATTATAATAAGGATGTCAAATCCCCATCACTATGCTGTTATTGTCGCAGGGGGTTCTGGGACCCGTCTTTGGCCACTTAGCCGCAAAGACCTACCTAAACAAGTTCATAAACTGATATCAGATAAAACGCTGATTGAAGAGACGGTCGAGCGAATTTCCCACGTTATTCCGCTTGAAAATATACTTATCTCCACCACTGAGAACTATTCAGCAACTATTCGCCAAATTTTACCAACTATTCCCAAGAACAATATTATCGTTGAGCCGTTGTCGAGGGGCACAACAGCTGCTTTTGCGCTTTTCTGTGAGACTATTGCTCGTCGTGACCCAGATGCAACGGTAATTAGTTTTGCCTCGGATCATGCAATCTCAGATGTCGAAAAATTTCACTGTGCAATTCGTGATAGTTATGATTTCGTGGAACAACACCCACATTCAATTGTGTTGATTGGCGTTGTACCCGATCGTGCTGACACTGGGTTGGGCTATATAAAAATTGACCAGAGGGTGCAAGAAGCACCGGATATCTTTTCAGTCGAAAAATTTGTCGAAAAACCATCTCGAGTGGTTGCGAAACGCTATGTAAACTCAGGGCAGTATTACTGGAATGCGGCCTATTACTGCTTCAAAGCAGCCATATTAACGGCTGCTTACGATGAAACTGACCCGCGCATTATGACGGCTGTACGAACCTACATGAGTACACGCGTAGCAAGTGATTTTGAAGCTTGCCCGACCATGCCGCATGAGATTGAGATCATTAACGCCAAGCGTTTTCCGCTCTATGTGTTACCCGCGTCATTCCAATGGAGTGATATTGGGTCATGGGGCGCATTGCATGATATCCTAGCAGACCTAAGTGATGAGACAGGTATCGTCGTTAAGAACAAAGACCAACATATTGACGTTGACAGTAGGAATGTTATGGTGATGGCAAGAGATACTGACAAAATCATCGCAACTGTCGGTCTTCAAGATGTTATTATTGTTGACACCGATGATGTACTACTGGTCCTCGACAAAAAACATTCACAAGATATAAAAAAGACCATTGAACAGTTGCGCCAACGCGGCCTCGAACAATATTTGTAGAATGAGTAAAATAGGACTATATGACAAAATACTATACCGAACAAGCGATTGAAAAGATCAAAACCAGTAAACAACAGATAGCGCATATTGTATTGATTGCGACCAAACCAGATATTATCAAACAAGCCCCTTTATACCTGGAGTTAAAACAGCGTGGCGAACTCGTGCTTCTTTGCCATACCGATCAACACTATGACTTTCGTTATAGCGGAGGTATGGAAGAAGAATTTGGACTTGGGGTTGATGTCAGATTAGCGATTCATGGTGATCTTTCAAATAAGGTTGCTCAGATGATTGAACGATTTGGCGAGGTGTTGCAGTATCTTCTTGATGCTGGAAAAACTCCCGTGCCCTACATCCATGGCGATACAAGTACAGCAATGGCTATCGGTGTCAGCTCATACCTTAAGGGTGTGGCATGTGCTCATGTTGAGGCTGGTATTCGAACACTCACCCCAAAAAAAGAGCTGTACGACAAGTTTTATAGTGATTTCAAGAACGGTGAATTTGACTGGCAGGACTACTATGAGGCTCAGCAGATGAGAGAAAATCTAGAACAAGGAAGCCTTGAACCCTATCCGGAGCAATTTAATACTCGAGTTGCCGAACCTGCGTCCGGGTATCATGCCGCACCCGTTGAGCTTGTCAAAGAGTTTTTACTAAATGAAGGATATGACCCAGCATCCATCGAGGTGGTAGGGAATACTGTTGGCGATGCCACGAAGTTTGCAATAGATGAGTCGGCCAAGTCAACCATATTTAAGACATATCCACAGCTTAAGTCTGGTGAGTTTATCCGATTTTGTATTCACCGTCGTGAGAACACAAATGACAAGCACCGCTTTAGCGTTCTGTTCGAATCAATTGAGAAGCTTGTTGTGTCGGGACACAGTATTCTCCTTATCTCTCTCTTTGCTACTGAACAAGCGATTGACCAGTTCGGTCTTCGTGATCGCCTTGAGCAGCTAATTAGCTCCTATCCTAAAACATTCATCTATTCCGATGTATGGCCCTACTATCGAGATGTTATCGCGGCGATGCGTCAATGCGCAGCTGTTGCGACCGATTCTGGTAGTATGCAGGAAGAGATGAATATCCTCGGTATACCGTGTGTTACGCTGCGGTTTGGCACCGACCGTGGCGAGACAATCCTAGCTGGTTGTAATGTACAGGCTCCACCAATCGACAGTGACTTTGTTGTCGAAATTATAAAAGGTGCCCTTCATAACAAACAAATGGCTTCAGTTGGCAATATTTACGGTGTAGACGTTTCGAAAAAGCTGGTCGACGGTGTGCTTGCCAGGGTGGACCAAAAGATGGGTCTTTTCCGGACAGAAGAAGCTCGGCTCGAACTTAGTTTGTAGGGCGAAATACAATAGACCGGTATAGTAGATAATTCCAGATGGACGATACAATGGTTGCTAGTAATTTGGCAATAAGTAAGGTAAATGAGCTTTCATAGCCAAACATAAGCAGGAGGGGCGTCGATGATTGTATGATTAGTGTTTGTAAAACCCACAGTCCGAATAGTGTTACGACAATAAATAGTGTCATCTGGCGTACAACATTGCCCTCGCGACCGTTAAACGTATAGCGTTTGTTTGCAAAAAAGCTGAAACAAAAGGCAATAGAAGTTGAGATAATGTTTGCATAACCAACCGGCACACCGAGTGACTTCAGCACAAACAAGATGCCAATATCAAGCGCGGTATTGATAGCTCCGACCAGGCCGAAGCGACCAACTTGGCGCTTATTTTTTAGTATGATGCGCTCCTTCGTGATAGGTCTCGACAAAATAGAGCGGGCGGCGTTTTGTTTCGTTAAATATTCGTCCTACATATTCGCCAATGATGCCAAGACTCAGAAGCTGAACACCGCCGAGAAACAATATCACTGCCAAAGTTGAGGCGTAGCCTGGCACGGTCGGGACTCCAAACAACGGACGAACAAGTAGGTAAACAATATACACAAACGCCACAAATGAGGTAAAAGCACCGACATATGTCGAGATGCGCAGCGGCGCAGTGGTGAGGCTGGTGATGCCATCGATGGCGAGATTGATTAACTTGCGATAATTTTGCTTTGCCATTCCCGCTGCCCGAGGATCACGATCATATAAGAGTTCTTTTTTCTTAAAACCAATCCAACTAAACATCCCTTTTGTGTAGCGCTCACTCTCTCTAAACTGCTTCATCGCCTCTACGGCTCGTTTACTAAGGAGCCGGAAATCGCCCGTATCAACCTGGAGTGGCACCAGCGTTGATGATTGGAGAATGCGGTAGTAGGTGCGGCTCGAGAATTTCTTGAACCACGTCTCACCGGCGCGACTGCGACGTTTTGCGTAGACGTCATCGTAGCCTTCTTCCCAATAGCGAATCATCTCTGGAATAAGCTCCGGCGGGTCTTGTAGATCGGCATCGATATTGACGACAGCATCACCTTTTGCATAGTCAAAGCCAGCGATGAGCGCGGCTTCTTTGCCAAAGTTTCGTGAAAAATTAACGTACGAGATGCGGCTATCATTTTTTGCATAGGAGCGCAGCATTTCGTCAGTCTTATCCTTACTACCGTCGTTGATGAATAACAACTCCCAGTTATAGTCGAGCAACTGGCCAGTCAAGCTATCGAGCCGCTTCATGAGGAGGGGTAATACCTCTTCCTCGTTGTAGGCGGGCACAAGTATTGTAATCAACTTCTTCATATATGTTAGTATACGCTATTTCATCATCGATATAAGCTGGGAAAGATTAGGGGCAGTGACCGCACCTGAGCGGTCCAGGTACGTGGTCTTTGCCTGGGCGCTCTCGAGTGCATCAGTACCCAGGATGGCTCCGGCGTGGCCAAGTTGTACGCCCGGGGGAGCGCATTGCCCCGCGATATAGGCATACACTGGTTTATTCATCGATGACGCAATATAATCAGCCGCGGTTATCTCAGCAGTTCCACCGACCTCACCGATGAGTACTATTCGTTCAACACCGTCATCATGTTCAAATAGCTCGAGACAGTCTATAAACGAGCTGCCGTGAATCATGTCACCACCGATGCCAATAATATATTTTTGGCCGAAGCCAGCATCTGTAAGCAGGCTCATCGCCTCATATGTCAAGGTACCGCTTCGACTTACGACTGCGGTCGTCCCCACGGTAGAAAAACTACCAGGGATAATACCAAGTAGTTGCTTCTCCGGCATCAGAACCCCGGGACTATTGGGGCCGATCAGTACCGACTGTGAATGGGCAAGTTGTTGACGTATATACAACATATCGTGAACAGGAATATGTTCGGTAATACAGACGATAAGTGGGATCTGTGCACTAATTGCCTCCATAACGGCGGCTTTTGCTGTGGGTGCGGGCACAAATATAACAGAGATATCGATCGAAATCGAGAGCTGCTGCTTGATATCATCGAGCGACGCAAAGACCGGTATGCCGTACACATGTGTACCAGCTTTTGATAGAGAAGTACCGGCGATAATGGGGGTTCCATAGTCGATCATCCGCTCAGTATGAAATCTACCCTGTTTACCGGATATTCCCTGTATCACCACCCGCTTCCCCAAAAAGATTGAGTTATCCATTTTGAGATAGCTCCTTAATAGCTTCTTCGATGGTTTTATACAAGGTAATTCCGCTCTCGCCAAGAATTAATTCAGCTTTATTGGCATTTGTGCCTGCGAGTCGAATATACAGCTTTGGTAAAGATGGTATTTGCTGCCGAGCCGCAATGATAGCTCCTGCCACATCGTCGCAGCGGACGATTCCGCCGAAAATATTGATAACGATCGCTGAAATCTTTGGTAGTTCCACAATTTGTTCAAAGCAATTAGCAATACTTTCAATAGTTGCGGCACCGCCAATATCCAAAAAATTTGCTGGCACCAACCCTGAGGCCTGAACCGTGTCAACAGTCGCCATTGCAAGACCTGCTCCATTTGCCATTGTTGCGACGGTACCATATTCGTTTAATACCACATAGTTGCTTGGTTTACTCATTTCCTCAAACGACCAATCGGGGTGACGAAACGCGGCATCGTCATCAACGATCATTTTACAATCTGCCGCCACAAGGTCACCGGATGAAGTAAGAACGAGAGGGTTTATCTCAAGAAGAATGGCGTCCTGTTTACAAAATACTTGATAAAGAATCGCCACAAGTTCGGAGAGCAAAAAAGCTTTATTCTCTAGAGAGTATATCTCCGCTAGTGATTCACCAACCTTATTGAACTCGCGTTCGTCCAGCTGAGCGGTAAAAAAATCATCTCGTGATTCGATTTCGACGCCACCATGAGCGTGCGCAACTAGTTCGATCGCTGCTGTCGAGCGATTGAGCGACAGTGAGAGGTATAATTCTCGCTCAATCTCTAACTGTTCCTCGATCAAAAGGCTTGAAGGTGTGTAACCCCCTATAGAGAGCGAAAATAATGCCTGAGTTATGTCGACAAGCTGCTGTTTATTTTCGGCAACTCGTACCCCGCCCGCTTTCCCCCTTCCGCCCGTCGGAACCTGCGACTTGACAATAGCGGGGTACCTAACAACAGGTAGCTCCTCTGTTTTATGGAGGACTACCCCATCGGGAACACGAATACCGTGCCATGAAATAAGATTCTTTGCCTCATATTCTCTCAAAAACATACTAGTCGTCTAGGAGACGTTGCTTTATCGTCTCAGATACTTTCTCCCATGAGAACTTACTCGAGCGCTGCCTTCCGGCGCGAGAAAGCTTTTTTGCAAGCGCAGGATCGGTTATGAGTGAGAGGAGTTGTGATGCAACGGCTTTAGCATCACGCGCCGCCCATAAGCAGGCATCCCCACCAACTTCGCGAAATACCGGAATGTCAACAGCTACGGACGGAATGCCACAATGAAGCGCTTCGAGTAGCGGCATGCCGAATCCCTCATAGTATGACGTAATGACAAAGAAACTTGCATTCCGAAAGAAAGTGGTTTTATCATCATAGTCGATATGTCCAGGAGTTATGATGTCGAAGCCCTCGGATTGCTTTTGTTGAATCAGGTCTCGCAAGGTATCAATATCCCAACCCCATTTTCCTGCAAGTACTAGACTATAGGTGTCACGGATTTTCTTTGGCAAATCACAATACGCCAACACGGTTGTCTCAAGGTTTTTTCGTGGTTCGAGTGTTCCAAGACTTAGAATGTACGGTTTCGTGATCTCGTAGCGTTTTCTCAGCCGAGTCCTTCCTTTGTCATGCCGCCTATCAAATGACGCTGTATCAACTGGGATACTGATTGTGACGATTTTTTTTGGCGATACGCCCGTGGCTGAGATTATCTCGCTTGTTGTGAACTGTGAATTCGAAACAATCAGATCAGCTTTTTTTATTGATCGGCTTGCTACACGACGTAAAAATTTCAGATTCTTGCGCTCGACATATTCGGGAAAGCGAAGGTATCCGACATCATGGATAATGACGGCTCTTTTTGATCGACGCATAAGTGGCCAAATATAGAAATTTGGGAAGAGTACCCAATGACTTTTTGGTAGCAAAAGGGGAGGAGCTAGATTATAGTAGACTAACTTTGCATAGATCCTTTGAGGAATATATCTAATCTGATGAAATCGATTTCCCAAGAATGCAGTCTTAGATAACTCATTCATAAGAGGTTTTCTGCCCAAGAAGTTCAAATAAAAGTACCCAACCTTGAAGGTTGAATCCTGCTTCTGCTCAAGTCCACGAGCAAGCCATTCCGTAAAGTAGTTAACACCCGTAGGGGTGTCTTGTTCGATAGGTGAAGCTTCAATCAATAGTTTCATATAATGGCATAAACCTTTCTTTTACTACCTGGTCAAATATAAATGTGTCGAGATACTGAGCTCGTGCCGCAGTGCCAAGTTTTTGCGCATATGGTCGATCGCGGTAGAGCAGCTCCATTGCCCCAGCAAGCGCACTACTGTCCCTTGCGGGCACGGTTAGACCTGTCGTTTTGTGATGGATTATTTCGACATTACCGCCCACATCAGTAGCAATAATCGGCATACCAAGCATCGATGCCTCAACGAGCGCGACACTGAACCCCTCGTGGTAAGTGGGCTGAAGGAACACATCTCCCTGACGCATTGCGGCGTAGGGGTCCTCTTGATGTCCAAGGAAGTGTATGGCGGCGTTATCATGTGCTCGTGCTTCAAACTCACCGCGTCCTGGACCGTCTCCGGCGATCACAAGTTCGGTGTCGGGATGGCGGGTGTGAAGTGATTTAAATGCGTCAATTGCCTCAGTAATCCCCTTGTCGGCGACGAGACGGCTGGCTACCACAAATGTAAATAGTACATGCTTCACCTGCGGATAGAGTTCGTATCGGTCGGCGCAGCCATTGTGTATAACTGTAAGCAGACGCAGGACCGACGATTCCTTCGGCAACAACGCAGTCACCTCGCGTCGCTCACCCTCGCTCACCAGCGTGATATGATCAGCCGCGCATGCCGCTGCGTAGACTAACTTTCCAACAGGATTTTTATACCAGACACCTAGGTTGCGCCAAATGTGCTTGAGGTCTGCATGGTCGGTCCAGACCACTCGCCCCCTCAGTAGCTTACCCGCGACCGTGCCTGCCACGAAATCATCCTTGCTCTGGAGGTGTACCGCGAGAGGGCGGAGGCGGGCGAAGAGCACAATGTAGTACAGAGTGAGTACGAGCTGCCACAGGAGGTATGCCGGAAATAGCAGCGCGTATCGTCCACTCCAGTTCTGGCGCTTCCACCATAATCCGTGAATCGTTCGTATGCTGCTACTATCTGCAAATGCCAGTGTCTTTCGGTGTGCGCTGACAACGATTGGCTCCATGCACTGCTCTTTGAGTGCTTGCGCGAGAAACACAGGAAACCTCTCGCCCCCACCAAAATCATGGGCGTAGGCGTTGCGGACGATAATGACACGAGGGATAGACATTCACTTACTAGTATACAAGAGGAATCTCCTGTTATAATAGCAAATAGCAATGCGATATATCACTCAAAAAAATCGTGCAATACTCCGCGAGATGGTAGCAACTGACTTTAAAATCCGTTATCAGGGCTCTGTGCTTGGGTATGTGTGGTCAGTTCTCAAGCCACTTCTGCTCTTTGGTGTGTTGTACGTTTTATTTACTTATATATTTCCAATGTCAAAGGGAGTTCCACACTACGGGGTCTCGCTGCTGCTTGGTATTGTCTGCTGGAACTTTTTTGCAGAAACAACGATGATTGGGGCAAGTTCGGTTGTTTCGCGCGGTGATCTTCTTCGCAAAGTAGCGATACCGCGCTACCTTGTCGTGATAGCAAGCTCTGTTTCGGCTTTGATCAATATGGGCCTTAGTATGGCAGTGGTGCTCGTCTTCACACTGCTCAACGGTGTATTTCCCCAGTGGTCGTGGCTCATGGTCCCGTTCGTGATGCTTGAGTTATTTATTCTTGCACTTGGTGTTGCATTCATCCTTGCCACGGCATACGTCAAGTTTCGTGACATTACATATATCTGGGAAGTCATGCTACAGGTGGGCTTCTATGCGAGTGCGATTATTCTTCCGCTCGAGGGCCTAGCGAGTAAACTACACAAATGGTTTTTCTTAAATCCAATTGTACAGATAATTCAAGATGCGAGGCACTTCTTGATTAATAGCACAAACGATATAACGCTCTGGGGGGCACAGCTTAGCGTGACGAGGAAGTTACTGCCCTTTTTTCTCATAGCCCTGATTTGCACCTTCGGGTTCTTTTATTTTCGTCGGCGATCACCCTACTTTGCGGAGGATATTTAGGCAATGCGCGGTCGTGAACTTGCAATTCGGATACACGACATCCATAAAGAGTTTATCTTGCCACAAACCAAAAGCACTTCGATGAAGCAGCTGGCTGTGAATATGGTGAAAAAGAATGACAAGGTTACGCAAAAAGTGCTTGATGGAGTTTCGTTTGACATCCACAAGGGTGATTTCTTTGGAATTGTCGGTAGAAACGGGTCTGGAAAGAGTACACTCTTAAAGCTAATAGCCGGGGTGTATACGCCGTCTAGCGGGTCAATAGAGGTTGTGGGCAGCCTAACTCCTTTTATAGAGCTCGGCGTTGGTTTTAATCCGGAGCTATCGGGCAGAGATAATGTCTATTTGAATGGCGCCCTTTTAGGATTTACACGCAAACAGATGGATGAGATGTATGATGAGATTGTTGAGTTCGCAGAGCTTCAGGTATTTATGGGGCAGAAGCTAAAAAACTATAGTAGTGGCATGCAGGTGCGACTTGCATTCAGTATTGCCATTCGCGCTCGTGCAGACATACTTGTACTCGATGAGGTATTGGCGGTGGGAGATGAGGCTTTCCAAAAAAAATGCAACGACTATTTCAATAAGATTAAAAAGGACCCAAGCCGAACGGTTGTCCTAGTAACGCACAGCATGGAGGCAGTAAGACGTTACTGCAACAAGGCTATACTTCTAGAAGATGGTAAGGTTGTAAAAGAAGGAGCACCTAACGACGTGGCCGACGCGTATTCTATGCAGTTTGTAAATCCTACTATACGGAAAAAGTCGGAACTGCATAGAATTGGAAGCGGTGAGGTAGTTTATGAACACATTAAGCATAAGATTACGAAAGAAAATCTAGTTATCGATTTCGATATTATCAATACAACCGGAGAGACTCAGGAAGGAATAATTATCGGATTTGACTTCTTTGTTGACGGCGATCCTGTGTTTGGCAATGACACGGGACATATTCCCGGTTATGAATCGGGGATTCGTTTACGTGCCAGAGAAAAAAGGCATTTCAATGTCATCTTTAATAATAATTTTGGCAGTAACACATTCGTTGTTATTATGACCATTGCAATAAAGCAGGGTGGAAACTTTACGGACAAGCTCAACCCTGCGTTTTCATTTGATTCAGTAAACGTTGGTTACTATGGTGGCTTTAGGATTCTCGGCTTCCCGAAGATAACAGATAAAACCGTCGAGTAAACACGGGGAACATAACGCCATACCAAAATGAATTGATATGAAAATGAAACACAACTAACTCTTGGACTTAATCATATCTACAATATCTTTCGCCCAGACCATGCAATCTTCCATTGAGCTGTATGTCCACTTCCCATAGCGTCCGGTGGTGTATATGTCGAGATCATTCATTTCTGCAGTTATCTCAGCCAGTTTTATCTCGGTTGGTCCAGATATATGAACGTACGCAGGATCCATGATCACAACCGAATGATCGATAAGGTTATTGCCATCATCTAATATTCCGACCTTCTTGAGATTTTTGAGCGTACGACGCAACTGACCATTAACCTCAACTTGATCAACGACTGATTCTTTCGGATAACCTATCTCGACGTATAGACTAAGCTTATCGGAATGTAGAATATTGTTGTAAAACCCTACTCGGTAGAAGTTGATACTCTTGTCGGGGAAGTAGATCCAGTGTTCTTTTGTATAATTTTTTGAAGATTTTGAAAATCCAAGATTCAGCACAAGTACTTTGTTGTAGGACATCTCTTTAATGATATTTGTGGGAAATGCATCCCCTGTTATTTCTAAGAAGAAATTGAGTGGGGTAGTGTTGATAAGGTTATCATAGCCTATCGTCTCGCCAGTCGTGAGTGTAACGACTTTCTCGACAGTATCTATTCTGCTAACCTGCGTATTGATACGAATCTTTGATGGGTCAAGTTCGGCGCGGAGCTTATCAACAAAATACTGTGTTCCTTGTTTAAGATAGAGAAAATGATCATTATATGAACTATTCTTGCCCTCCCTCATGTTCCGGATGATACCTGAAAAATCTGCGTATGGGAAGAATCGTCCCATCGCGTTAGTATCGAGTGTCGTCAGGTCAGTTGCGTACAGCTTCTCGTTGTATGGCCGTAGAAACTTTTCAACGATCGACCTTCCAAACTTACCATGTAACATGTCGAGGAAATTATCGTAGGAGTCCCTTTCCTCCTTAAAGTATAGGTCATAGAGACAGTCGACGAACTCACTCTGGTCGAGCTGATGAATATTCATTTGGAATGGATAATCGATGATTTTACCCTTGTAATATATCCCAGTTACCTTATCTTGGGTGATAATCTGATCTTCTTCCACAAGGGAAAGAAATAGTTTTTTGAATTCCTCGGTTTTAAAATGATAGAAATGACCGGCATAGTCCCAGACATAATCGTTGCGGCGTATTGTTCGACAGTATCCACCTGTGTCACTGTCTTTCTCGAGAATTAGGTATTCATCCTTGAAAAAATAACCCAGCGTAAGGCCCGAGATTCCACCGCCGATTATCAGATTCTTAACATGTGATTGTGCTTTCATACATTAACTCCTCAAATAAACTTTCTTTTTATTGGATGCCATATTGTGCGAATAGCCTTTCTAATGGGCGCATTAACCCTCACTGTGCTACCCTTTGATAATCTATGTAGACGAATAACTCTTCCGGCAATTTCATTATCGTAGTAGAGTTCCGGAAAATCCCCTAGCTTTGAGTCGAATGACTCGAAGGGTCGTCTATTCGCGTGATATTCGGTACAAATCATATACTGTGTCTTACACATCGGGATTATTAGCTTGTCGATCAAATACTGTTGTTTACCCGGACTCAGCGAGTCTTTCCGCGCATAGAACTCTTCTATAAGTCGCATAGTCACTTTTTCGTGATGCAAATAGTTTCTTGTAAATGATTCTCTAGACATTGACTGCCCCGATCGCCCGAGGTAATAGTTATATATATCGAGAGGGTAGTACGACACAGTCTTTGAGAGTGCGTAGATAATAAAGTTGTACTCCATATCTACGTAAAATGCATTTTCGTCGATCTTGAATCCCGCCTTTTTTAGTATCTCCGTTTTGCATGTTGTTGTGGATAGAAGAGGTCCCCATTCGGCGAAACCATAGCCACGGTATTGCATGGCGTCTAAGTCGTAGCGTAACCCCTCGGTCAGGAAATCATAATGTCGCACCGGATGCTTAATTGCGTCGATAGAGAAATCTTCGATGTAGTTTGTAAGTATAATATCGCTCGATTCGTTTTCAAGAATTTGGATTAAACTTGTGAGGTTATCAGTGATAAAGTAGTCATCACCGTCCATCAACTTGAAGTATTTCCCAGTTGCTAAACGAATACCCGTATTGATGGTTGAACCGTGCCCTCCATTTTTCTTGTTTACGATCTTAACAATAGGTCCATTCTCTGTGGAGGAGAATTTCTCTAGCCAGAGCCCGATCTCTGCTGTTTTATCTATTGATCCGTCGTTAATCACAATGACCTCAAGTTTATGAGCAAGTGGATGATCGAGGAGGGACATTACCCCATTCTTTAGGTATTGCTCAACATTGTACGACGGCACGGCGATAGTGAGAACCGGTGACTTAGATTTAGATTTGAAGGTAAGCATTTTTTCATACTTACCGACTGACTTTATCAAAGCCACCTCTTTGTTAATCGACTGGTCTTCGCCGCACTTAGCGTATGTAAACTCGTGCATCTTTTTACTGACATCGAGGAATTTATCCGCATGTTTGTAAAAGTCCTCAATCTTGTCGGCGTACGCATTGAAATCCTCCGTAGGGCAGTATGTGCCGAGTGTGGGATCTATACAATCTTTCACGCCCACATCACCATCAGACCCAATAACAACCGCGCCGGTCATGGCGGCTTCACAGGCGGCAACGCCCTGAGTGTCGTACCGGGTGGGCATTAGAACAATACCACTATGCTGGAACGTCTTTGCCAATTCGGTGCTATTTAAAAATGAATTATGAATCGTTACATTTTGCAGGTGACGCAACGGTTGTACGAGCAGTTTGTGGATCTCCCCAGTACCATAGATATCAAAGGATAACTCTGAGAAGAAAGGGCGTTTACTAAGCTCTAGAATAGTGCGTACCGATATATCGTTCGCATAACTACTGAGGTTATTAAATGGACGCGCAATACATATCTTTTTTCTATCCTCGGCTTTTCGCGGGCGATATGAGAAGACATCCGAATCAATAGGATTAGGTATAATGTAAGATTGACGGAACTGCTCCCCTAGTAATATTTCTGCACGGTTTCTACACCACTCTGTCGAGAATATCCAACGAACGTTGTCATAAGAATTATATCGACGCAGAAGGGCGTCCCGCTCATCGAACTGTTTCTTCAGATGAACTGATATCTCGGCTGGACTAGTGAAGTAGGTTCTTGCGATAGTACTATAGTCTCTGTATAGTACGTCGCCGCCATGAGTATAGATAAAAATATTTGTCATTGTCATGTCGGAAGCGTCAAGAATTTGAGCATACTTTAGTCCGAAGAAATGAACGAAAATTTTATCATAATGTCGTTGCTGCAGAATAATCCTGACATCATTGTAGCCGATGTTACTAACGGTGATGCCATCCATTTCATATTGAGACCGGTGTGAGATATTTGCGCCATTAACAACCGCAACATCGATATCCTTTAGACCGTATTTTCGATAAAGTCGTAGACGCGTATGGATAAACGCGTGATCGTATAAGTTGCCAGGGCTTGGGTAGCCAGGGGTAATAACAAGGACTTTACCGGCGAACGATGCTATCATCTCGTTAGTCAATTCTTCCTCTGTCTGACAGTCAGTAACAGAAAGTTGAGTAATCTTTGCGCTTGTGTGTTGGGGTAGTGTAAAACCGATATAGTACGCGCTGTTCCTAAGATTGCTAATGGAATTCGCCGCGTTGTTGACGACTTTTGTCACGTACTTTAATTTCTTATTGAGCAACAGTATATTAATGTCACCCGAAGTGGTTTTGATGTCGAAACTTAGCACACCGTTTTTCGGCTTGATACCGCGTAGTATGATGAACCGTCTTTTTGACGAAGTCCTATTATTTAGCACTATTGGGTTTTTTGCTGATACACCACTTAAATTATGACGAATAATTTGAATATTGCTTATCCCTTGCAAGCTGGAATCCTCAGAGATCGTTAATGTGTTAATACTGTATTTAATATATCATTGTTGGGCTAGAGAAGCCAGTTGCAGTACCATAGAACGTCCAAAGCCGTACCTGGTTATTGCCGTAGTCGTACATGGCGGCAATGTCCATCTTACCATCACCATTAAAGTCACCAGACGATAGTTTCGTACTACCCCAACCCCAATTACCAGTACCAGAATCCCAGGCAATTGTTGGGCTAGAGAAGCCAGTTGCAGTACCATAGAACGTCCAAAGCCGTACCTGGTTATTGCCGTAGTCGTACATGGCGGCAATGTCCATCTTACCATCACCATTAAAGTCACCAGACGATAGTACCAAGTATGTATTATTATATGTCCAGTCCTTCATTACAAAGGTTGGGTCTCCAAACCATTCAGTGAAGTAGAGGAAGAAATTCCTATTGCCGTAAGCGCTACAAGAGTCACCCCTTCCATAGCCTGCAGCAAGGGCCGCCGCATTTGGTTGATAAGGGGTATAGTCATAAAGGGCAGCAGTTGACCAATTTAGAACATTCACCATAGACCCACCGCATGATGCTGTTGGACTCCACTGTATATAATTCCAGCCCTTCACATAGGGAGAATACCAAGTTGGGCTCTGGTTAAGAACTGAGCGATAGAGTCTCCCCGCCCAACTCACCTGGTTAGTGTATCCATTATAAGTAGCGTCACACACCCCCGGTGTACTATCGGGGCAGCCATAGCCAGTAGCGGTTCGGTACTGCCATGCAAGCGGCCATGTATCAGTGACGAGGCCAGTTTCTTTTTGCAACAATACAATGAATACCTGGGGGTTGATGTGGTATTGTTGCGAGACATCATAGATTACTTGAGCGGCAGATTTACCATTTTCGGTATAATCACGTAGACAGGTATATGGCGGCGCCTGCCAGCCTTTGAGCGCTGCGTATTGAGCGTGAGTAAGGTCTGGTCTTCCGAAGTCGCTTGCTGGTTGCGTACCATTTGTGTCGCATGACGGGACTTTGCTATTCAGGAAAGACTGAATATTTGCAACGTTCATCGACGTGTAGTTGGTAAATACGGCGTCATCGATAATTCTTCCGGGGTCAAACGTCGCTGCATTGACAGGTGGGGTGTGACCAAAGAGACACACTGTCACCAAAAAGGCACCCAGATAGAGAGTTTTTTTCATCATAATTCTTTCTCCGTGGTCGCAGAACCGCTGAGTGTCCCGTCTGTAACTGAGATAGTAATCTTCCATACTCCCGGCGCCAGTGAGCTCATCGGAACATTGAACCCCTGGCACGTTGAGGTGCCAGCAAGTGCCTGGGTGTGTGCTTCTGCGGAGTAGGTTTTTTGGTTGGGACCTGTCATCGAGAGGTGGCACATTGCGGAGGTGGTCACTCTATCGATCATAGCCCTGATATAGACAACCGTACCAGGCTGAACTGTCGTAATGGTGACTCCTAGTGAACTGCTACTTTTATCCGAATCCTGTTGGGCGGTCTTTGAATCAGCCGCTTGTTCTTTTGCCTGTGTGCCTGCAGTCACCTGCTGATCTGTTGGCTTGGTGTAGTTGATAGTGGAATTGGTCTGGGAAGTACTAGTTGGGACGGGAGAGAATGGCCATTTCTTAAAATAGTACGACGCACCGAGCAATGTAAAAAGCACAATGCCAACGATGGCCGAAAAGACAAGGATAGGTCGTGTTTGATTGCGATTTTGAACTCTCATACAGGGGTATTTATTTTAAATATTGCCTATGTTTATTGTAACACGAAACACGCCAAAAGCAAAAAGTAGCGCTTTGAACGCACCTTGCAGGAAGAATGTATCGGGTACTACTGGTGCGTGAGCGTTCCGCTCCCGTCCCAGCAAGGTAGGCCGCCGCCCAATTGCCTACTATAACACGAAGCACGTACACTTAGGCATATAAAGGCATGGACAACCTCAGAGATGTTGCAAGGGTCTTGAGTTCTATAAGGAATAATAAAAAATACAACAGATTCCACCAAAGACGGATTTATTAAAGTGAGATTACTGTAGCTTGTCATAACCTTGCGGGTTCTGTGATTGCCATCTCCAGCTGTCAGCACAGGCTTCAGTAATTGTCTTCTCGGACTTCCAGCCAAGTTCACTAAAAGCTTTGGCGGCGCTGGCGTAACAGCTTGCGATATCGCCAGGGCGTCTGTCGGCGATCTTGTATGATATGTCGTGACCACATACTTTGCTAAACGCAGTGATGAGCTCGAGAACACTTGTGCCGGTACCGGTACCAAGATTATACACAGCGATACCGGGCTTACTATGGTCAATCGCGGCAACATGACCGCGGGCGAGGTCAACGACGTGGATGTAGTCACGGACACCTGTGCCATCCGGCGTATCGTAGTCGTTGCCGAACACTCTGACATAGTCGCGCTTGCCAACAGCGGTCTGGGCAATGTACGGCATGAGATTGTTGGGAATGTCGCTCGGATCTTCACCGATAAGACCACTTTTGTGCGCACCCACGGGGTTAAAATAGCGCAAGAGTGTCACCTCTAAATCTGAATTTGCCCTAGCAACATCAGTAAGAATTTGTTCGTTCATAAACTTTGTCCAACCGTAGGGGTTGGTAATGCCCAGCCCTACACGGCTCGTTTCGGTGAGCGGGAGCGACTCGGGGGTGCCGTACACCGTGGCTGATGAGCTAAACACAATTCGCGTAACGTGGTGAGCCTGCATTGCTTCAACAAGCACGATGGTCGAATCGAGGTTATTTGCGTAGTACTCAAGCGGTTTTGCAACTGATTCACCCACAGACTTAAGGCCGGCAAAATGGATAACGCCATCGATCGCGTGCTCGGCAAATATCTTATCAAGCACTGCACGGTCGCGTATGTCAGCTTCGTGAAAAGGCACTTCTATACCTGTAATTTTTCCGACGCGAATCACAGCCTCTTGTGAACTATTTGATAGGTTGTCGACAATGACGACAGCATGGCCGGCTTTAATGAGTTCGATTGCAGTGTGTGTGCCGATGTAACCGGCGCCTCCGGTGAGAAGAATATTCATACACTAATTATAACCTAGGGGCGACATTGTCTATACATATGATCACTATTATTATCGCTGGCGGACCGGGAACGCGTCAGGGGGGTTTCGCAGGCCACTTATGTTGTGACGAGTGCACCAATCGCTGAGGAAACAAAGCGCCAACTGCCCGAAATCGCAGAGAATATCGTGGTAGGGCCGGCTCGAAAGGACGTCGCGAACGCTCTCTACTTAGGAATTCGTTGAATACTGAGGAACGGCTCGGGTTTTCAATGTAAATAACAGCTATGTTGCCAATATGACGTCCATCCCCGTGGCAGTGATCGGGCTTAATAATGTTGCAGTCGTGGTGACTGATGAGGGGATTCTCGTTGTGGACAAAAGCCAGTCACGCAGTGTTGGTGATGTAGCGAAACAGATACAAACTGACTAATCAATTCGTTGTAATTATCACATTTATAGTAATTCTGCTAATTTTGCGCTATCATACGTAAAGCATAAGAAGGTACACTCACTACTCGAGAAAGGACAAATGACATGTGTGGAATCGTAGGATATATCGGCAAAAAGCCAGTTCAACAACTACTCATCAATGGACTCAAACGGCTCGAATACCGTGGCTATGACAGCGCCGGAATCGTGACGCTTGATGTGACCGGTAAACCAACGCTCCTGAGAGCAAAGGGTAAAGTCGTCGAGCTTGAGGCAAAAGTACGTGAACACAGGACAAAAGATAGTCTCGGTATCGGTCATACTCGCTGGGCAACTCACGGTGCACCGAGCAAGCGAAATGCCCATCCGCACAATGCTGGAGACCTCTATTTGGTTCATAATGGGATTATTGAAAACTACTTGGAGTTGAAAAATACACTATCGAAGCGCGGCTATGACTTTAAGAGTGATACTGATAGTGAAGTATTGACGGCGCTCATTGACTCGCTGTACCAAAAAAATCATGACTTACTCGAGGCGGTGAGTGGAGCGCTCCAGTTGGTAGTAGGAGCGTATGGGATTGCAGTAGTAAGTGATAAAAATCCAGACGAACTAGTAGTTGCTCGCAAAGGCAGCCCGCTCATTGTGGGTGTCGGTGAGGGCGAGGTGTTTGTGGCGAGTGATGCCAGTGCACTACTCGGTCATACTGATAAAGTAATTTATCTCCATGATGGCGAGATCGGACTGTGCACTCGTGACGGTGTACAACTGTATGATAGCGAGGCACACGCCGTCGAGTCACAGATCGAAACGCTTGAGCTTGATCTCGAGGCAATTCAAAAGAAAGGCTATAAGCACTTCCTCCTCAAAGAAATCTATGAACAGCCCGAGAGTCTCCGCTCAACCCTGCGCGGACGAGTGCAAGCGGACACGATGACCGCAAAACTAGGTGGCATCAATATGACAAATGAAGAGCTGCGTGCTGTCAAGAATGTCATGGTGATAGGCTGTGGAACCGCCTACTACGCTGGACTCATGGCGGGGTATATCGCCGAGCAGTTTTTGGATGGTGTGACGATAAACTCCTATATTGCTAGTGAACTTCGGTATCGATCGTTTACTGTCCCTGAGGACACAATTGCGCTGATCGTCAGCCAAAGTGGTGAAACTGCTGACACACTCGCCTGTCTACAAGAATTGAAGCGACGCGGAGTAAAATGCCTCGGTGTCGTCAATGTTGTCGGGAGTACCATCGCGCGCGAAGTTGATGGCGGCGTCTATGTGCATGTCGGCGCAGAGATAAGTGTTGCCAGTACCAAGGCATTTACATCGCAGGTGGCAGCGATCGTCATATTCGCGCTGACGATGGCTTCGGCAAAGGGAGTGAATCCTAAAGAGTTGAGCCAGTACATCACAGAGCTTGACCTGTTGCCCAGTGAAATCGAGAAAGTGATAGAGAAGTCAGTCGGTGAAGTAAAAAAAGTAGCAAAAAAGTACGCTAGCTATGAGCACGCTCTCTATGTTGGTCGTGATGCACTCTTCCCCATCGCTCTTGAGGGTGCGCTTAAGCTCAAGGAGGTTAGCTATATCCATGCAGAAGGGTATGCCGCTGGTGAACTGAAGCACGGTCCGATCGCGCTGATCGATGACCGGTTCTTTGAGGTGTGCTATCTCCAGGATAACTGGCTCTACGAAAAGACGCAGAGCAACCTGATCGAGATGAATGCGCGCGGCGCACACGTGATTGCTATCACTGACACTGATCGGCGGGTGGCGGCTGAAACTGTCATTAGGCTGTCAACCAAGTTGACACTCCTCACTCCCCTTGTATTCAATGTTGTCTCGCAACTCCTGGCCTACTATATGGCAGTTGCCAAGGGAAATGATGTCGACCAGCCGCGAAATCTCGCCAAAAGTGTTACGGTTGAGTAGTTATGCCGTCTGGTGTTTGAGCCAGACCTTAAGGTGATGAAGGCCGGTCATCGTCTGACAATCGTTAATTCCTCCATTCAAAATCAACTCGTCAACTTCGTCCAGGGTAAAAAAACGCTCGCCAGCAAAGGTTTCATCAGATATCTCACGTTCGCCGTCAGTTCGATGACCGCGGGCAAGGTAGGTTGCCATACGTTCGGTCATCAGGCCGTTGCAGACATAATCGGTTCCGAGCAGCTCCCATGAGTCGGCACGAATACCTGTCTCTTCCTCGAGCTCGCGCTTTGATGCATCGAGCAACTGCTCACCATCACCACCCCCGCCCGGTAGTTCCCATCCCCATGAGTTCGATGGGTAACGAAAGGCTCTCAGGAGAAACACACGGTTATCCTCGTCAAGTACCGTTACCATTACCGAGTCGCGCGACTGCATATAGCCATAGATGCCGGTCTGACCATCTGGTGTGATGGTTTGGTCCTCGTGGATGGTGATCCAGGGGTTTTGGTACACAATTCGCGAGCTTGTCGGTGTTTTCGATGGTATTTCGTTCATAGACTCCTTATCCTTTATCGTTATCGAGTACAATTTTGCGCAGTTTTGTCGCGAAGAGTCCTGCATCAAACCGTGTCGCTGTACGGCTTAGTTTGCTTGGGAACCAGTGAATAGTGTCGGCGCGTTTGATAGCGTCGACGACGTCCTCGACAGTCTGGTTGTCAAACAACACACCCGTTTCGCCGTCGGTGACGATATCAAGTGTTCCACCGTTGCGATAGCCGATGACGGGTGCACCGGCTGCGAGTGCTTCAACAGTGACGATGCCAAAGTCCTCATCGGAGGGGAAAATAAATCCCTTTGCATGATTGATCGCTTCTTCGAGTGCGGCATCTGAGGCATCACCAAAGCGATCAGTGTAAAACGATACAGTTGGTCCCGCTAATGCGACGAGCTCGTCGTGCATTGGGCCATTACCGTAAACTTTGAGCGGAACACCTAATGTAGTACAAGCGCTCACGGCGAGATCAAAGCGCTTGTTTGGTAGCTGACGACCCATGGTCACGTAGTAATCACCACGGGTGCGCGCGGGACTAAAACGCTTGGTCTCGACTGGCGGGTAAATGACAGTTGAAGGTCGGCCGTAATATTTTTTGATACGGCGCTGTGTCTCGGTTGAATTGGCGATAAATACATCAACGCGCTGCGCGGCTTCGTAATCTCGTCGGCGCTGACGAGGAACCATGAGCGGCATAAGGAGCTTAATGAAGGGGCTGAGCGGCCCGTAGGCGGGGTTCTTTCGATACAATTCGTAGTGACTCCAGTAGTAGCGGGCGGGTGTGTGGCAGTAGGAAATAATTTTTTGATCAGGACGAGCTTTTTGAACCTGATTTGCATTGAGATAGGAGCTGGTCAGAATGATATCGTATTCGCTGAGGTCGAGACGGCGAAAGGCATTTGCTGCGAGCGTCGGAAAGAGGCGATAGGCCTTTCGTAGAAAACGCGGTAATTTCTGTAGCCACGTCGTTCGCACATCTGCGTCTTGAAAGGCAGGTACTCGCGATGGATCATAGAGCGCCGTGTAGATCGGTGCGTCGGGAAAAAGTTTGTGCATGGCAAGCACGACATTTTCGGCGCCTCCCATGACACTGAGAAACTCGCAGACGATAGCGATTTTTGGCGGCTGGTACATATCTTCATTATAACTCCTAAAGGCCTCGTGCTTGCGATAGCTAAGAAATGGGATTATTATAGCGGTAATTATGATTCTAAAGCGTGTAGTTTTTTTGGCCGCGACCATTGGCTTGATAGCTGTAACATTTGGGTATTGTGCTTTTGCCGAAGGATTGGATTGGACACAAGGCAAATTCACCGTCGCTTCAGCTGTCGAGCGCCCCGCTAGCCAGCAAGAGCGTGTCGTTGATTGTAGTGATACAACAATTCAGTACAAAGAGTATGATACCGATGAAATAAAGCAGATAGAGGCCTGCGTGACAGCGGGTGATGGTGTACAGATTGCTCATAGCATTTCGTCGGGGCGTTACTACATAGCGACACCGACGAGTGGGACATTTGTTGCACTTCAATTTTATGGCCACATGAGTCTGATACCCGGTACAACACGTGTCATCTTAGATATCAACAGTGAATTGTATATCGTCTACAATATCCTGGCACATCTTGATTCATATCCATCATGGGATACACATCGTATCTACTCGCTCAATCTTGCTGAGCGAGATTTCCCCGCAGCCGGGGTACAACAGGGGATCACGCGCTACGGCATTTCCCGTAATGGCCGCTATGTCGTCTATAATGCCGGTGATTCGTATGGTGTTCCAGGCAAACTTATCCGCTACGACATGGAGACAAAAGAAAACAGAGTCTTTGGTGCTTCGCCCTATT
Organism: Saccharimonas aalborgensis (SeqCode); assembly: GCA_049288955.1. Taxonomy (GTDB): domain Bacteria; phylum Patescibacteriota; class Saccharimonadia; order Saccharimonadales; family Saccharimonadaceae; genus Saccharimonas; species Saccharimonas aalborgensis_A. The sequence continues at coordinate 13,458 of JBAQIS010000004.1, read as the reverse complement.
CCTCCATATATAGCGGCTATCCAGTCGCTGCATTAGGTGTCAGTGATGATGGGAGTACAGTGGTCGCGGGCGGTTCTACGGACTTGAAGTTTTGGCATATCACCGATAGTTGTTTGGGTCCGACTGAACCGCAAGGGCCAATGAACGGCTACGACACCTGTGCGCACAAACTCTATTCGCAATCGGATTATGGCCTCATTCAAGGTCCTGATGCCTGGTATCCTCGGACTGATGACTTCCATTTTGATGAAACGGGTACTGAACTGCAATTTGGCTATCACGGCGGGGCTTCAGTGCAGCGTACGGTCACTCTCTACGCGCCGGGTCATGTGGATGACCGAGTTGATTACCTCGCACTCGGAGATTCGTATAGTAGCGGCGAGGGAGATACAGAGCTACAGCCAAATGGTAATCTAAAATACTACCGAAACCACACTGATGACAACGGCTATAGCGTTGTAGGAGGCGATCTAATACTAAATCGGCCGATCGAAAAGTGTCATATAAGCACAAGGTCTTACCCCTATATACTTGCAACAGGCATGGAGTTGGGTACCGCCTACAATACACTCCCTACAAAATGGCAGTCAGTTGCTTGCTCTGGTGCAACGGCCTGGGATGTCAAAGAGCAAGGAGCAGATGACTATACAGGGCAGGGTGATAGGCTCAAAGGCTATGACTATGGAACGCTCAAAGCACAAGCCCTCAATGAATTTATACCTGGTCGACAAAAACAAATTGAATTTGTGAAGAAGTATCAGCCAAAGGTGATCACGCTTACTATGGGTGGGAATGATGTGGATTTCGGAGGAAAAATAAATATATGTGTAAGAAAGATAGAAACCTGTGATTACGCAACTACGCAATGGCGCGAAAAGATGAAGAACGAACTCATTGGACAATTTGAAAACCTGAGTAGCCTTTACTCTGAGCTGAGTGCAGCTTCTGTTAACAAAGCCAAGGTATATGTGTTGGGCTACCCAATCTTTATCAACGGTAACCCTTATGCAAAATGCACAAATACCTTCAACCTTGACTCTTCTGAACGTGAATTCATCAACAACTCTATCATCTACATGAATAACATCATCGAACAAGCTGCCAAAAAAGCCGGAGTAAAATATATTAATATAGAAAATGCGTTTGGCAACCACCGACTTTGCGACACCGGTTCTCAACACGTAACTGCAGTAACTAACATTTTTGGTGCAAACGGCAACGAACAGCAAGAGGGCTTCCACCCAAATCATTTCGGACATGTCGATATAGCAAATGCAGTCTGGGACGCAGTGGGCGGACAGAGCCTCCTCAACTACCAGACATGTAGTGACGCGTCGGTGAAAGTCTGCCCAGATAACTCCGTCACTGCCGCCGACGCTGTCGTGCCGCCATACTTCACAGAGGGAGTACCCTCAGATGATACAGAAATACACTACTATACACTCACAAATGGCACATTAGTCAAAATGACAGAAACTCTGGACCTAAATTCAGGAAAATACAAGTTTGCATCCGAAACAAAAGTCGATATCACCCTCTACTCTGACCCGACTTCACTCGGGCAGGTGACTGCCGCATCTGATGGCACCGCGTCGGCTAAAATCACCATCCCATCATCAGTCCCGGCCGGCTACCACACGCTCGTCATGAGGGGTATTGGAACAGATGGTAAGCCGCTGGAATTGTACCAAACTGTCGAGGTGCGCGGACCCAACCCGAATGATATCGACGAAGATGGTGTCGACGACTCTGTAGATAGGTGTGCCTATATCACGCCGCTCAACATCGATGCCGACCACGATGGCATAGACGATGCTTGTGACCCAGAGGTAAATGTGCCTGAAGCTCCTGTTGCTCCCGAAAAAGACAACCATCTCTATCTCGAACGTAGAGTCAATACCACTACACCTACTGGTATGAGCGGTGACAATGATCCTGATGGTGACGGTTGGGCTATCGTTGGTGTGAGTAGTGACAGGGCGTATGTCTCGCTGCTCCTAAGAGCATCCCAGATACTGCACCGTATGCTAATTTCACCATCAGTAGCTATGATCCGGTGGCCACTACTGCATCAGCTAGTCCCATTATTCCTAGTATCTATCTTGGTGCTGGCGACTGCGGCTGCGTAGAGTACAAGTCAGCAAAGTCCTGCCAGGTGAAGTCCGTACCTTTACGCTCACTGCTCAAAGTCTGACGGGCAGCGCCAACCACTGCCGCTCTGAACCCGCCACTGCTGACGCGTTGATCACGATGGTCAGCCCGATAATACTCAGCCACTCTATCAGGCGCGTAACGGCGATGTCAATAAGGGTGAATATCCCCACCCGCATCTATTTTCCGCAACTTCTACGCCGCCGAAGCGCAACTGGGCATCACTGACTATACTCCCACTGGTACTCCAGCTGATACACCGGACAAAGCCATCCAGCCCATTCAAGCCTGGAACCTGCTGGCTACGAGTAAAGATGTTGGCTATAGCCCCGTAGTTAGTAAACTTGCTATAGTACAAGATAGTATGAATATTCCTATCCCCTATATCTCCGCTAAAAAACATACCAAAGACAACCCTAGCTCCAACATCTGTATTACTTACAAACCCGATACTATTACCCAAATAAAACTTGCCACTCAGTCCACCAGACAGCTACAATTATTAAAATGGAAAGATATTCCAGGAGGAGTGGGGTGTGAGTAAGGAAAAAAATAAAGCTTCATCGATAACACAAGTTAATGCTATAGCAATGGTAAGCCTACTAGTTTCAATAGTTGTATTTTTTGTCAACGATTATATGGGTGCACGATCTGGGGTCGATCAGAGCTATTTAAACAACTTTACCTTTGTAGTACTATTTGTAAGCGGTATTACCAGTATTTTCCTATTGGTAAAGAAAAGAGCAATCGTACTGACAACAATAAGTTTACTTGTAGTGCTAGGACTGTTTATCTATACTCTCATCTCTATGAGCATTCGTATTACTTTTTAACAAACGAGAAGCCTAAGCTATATAGCTAACAAGACAACTAGTACTAATGGAAAATGGAAAGATATTCCAGGAGGAGTGGGGTGTGAGTAGAAATACATCAAGTTTAATGGCGTTAACGGTAAAGTACGGATATATCCCCGTGCTGGCACTCGCTATCACTATGTTAGTTTTGGAATTTAACATCGGACAGTTCGAAGATAGTAGTCGTGTATTACATCCTTGGTTTACAGCTACACTAAGACTCTCATTTGTTATGGCGACACTCTCCATATTTGTTGCCATAGTCGCGAGGTCAAAACTACAAAAAGTTTTTTACGTATTCTGTTTATTGTTGTGTGCTGGGGTTGGTCTATTATCTTATGTAAACCTTTGGTTTGATGGTTAACCAAATGTTAAAATATTGTAGGTTAGGTTATGGAGAAAAAAACAAAAAAGATCACTAAGCCGCAAAATATACTTATCACTGTACTAGCTGCGCTAGTCGTGCTCATTGCGTATGATCTATCTCCATATGGAGGTGTTATGGCCTTAGCAAAAAAATATATCGAGTGTGGTAGGAGGCCGGTTGAATCTGGAGTTGTATTTGGAGGCGGTGTAAAGTATTACATTGATGCGTGGTCAGAGCCGGGTCTAGGATACCATACCTATTTCTGCACACCCCTCGAAGCAGAGAAGGCAGGCTATTCAGCGAATAAAACTGAATACGTATTTCCTCACTTGACCACTGAAGAGAGAAGAGCGGTGATGGAAAAATACCAGCAATAAGTCTGCGATAACCTAGGGAACGTCATTGGGTTTGAGTATTGCTAGACCGACTAGACCTATCGTGCTAAAAATGATCATATGAAGTTGTCGGCAAAAACCACCCAGTCAAACAATAAAAAAGTAGCCATCATTTCGGTACTTGTATTTACTAGTATTTTCATTGTCTTCGACATTTCACCAATTGGTGGATCAAATCTAAGGCTGTACTCAAAGTGGATGTCTTGCGGTGTGCATCCGTTTCAGGACGAAGGCCTGCTCGAGGGTGAAGTAGCGCACTATTCAAGCGCGCCTGTTTTTGAAATTTTCCGCGGCTCAAGCACGAGCTTTTTTTGTTCGGAGCGAGAGGCCGAGCTAGCCGGATATTCAGCAAATAAGTACCAGTATGATTTTCCTCATCTCTCTGCCGAAGAGAGAGGGGCAGTTATGGAAAAATACCGTTAATTGTATGTGGAAAATGTAAGGATATTCCAGGAGGAGTGGGGTGTGGGTAGAAATAATAATAGCAATCGGTTAAAACCAGCTCTCTTGAAATTTGGATATGTACCAGTTGTTTTGTTGAGCATTGTGATGATTGTCGCCGAGTTAAAAGTCGGTCGTATTGAAAGCGATGAAAAGACGCTTCATGCCTGGTTTCAGTCGATATTACTAACTAGTATCGTATTTGGAATCGCTATGATATATTTTGCACTTGAAGCAAAACATGCCACAAGAAAAGTCTTATATGTATTTTGCTTACTGGTATGTATGGGGATCGGGTTCCTATCATACATAAACGCTTGGTTTTTTAGCTAGTTCCGTTTGATTTATGAGGATACATCATCAAACTATTCAGTAGTAGCTACCTGCTCTAGTAGTATAAGGTACGAGAAGTCCTATCGTGCTCCGGTTTTGCGTAGCACGACACCAATAGTTTTGAATAGGATACGGAGATCAAGCCAGAAGCTCCAGTTCTGGGCGTAATAAAGTTCGAGTTCGATGCGCTCATCAAAGCTTAGTTCGCTCCGCCCGCTAACTTGCCACAGACCCGTAACACCGCTCTTGACACTGTGGAGGAGCGCTGCGCGGCTCGAACTAAACTTTACCTCCTGTGGCAAGATGGGGCGAGGCCCGACGAGGCTAAGATCACCTCGGATGACGTTAAATATCTGAGGTAGCTCATCGAGCGAGGTACTACGAAGGAACCGTCCAAATGGAGTGACGCGCGGATCGTCTTTTACTTTGCGATTTTTTCGATATTCCTCGGCGAGGTCATGTCGCCCCATATCTTCGAACTCGAGACTTGCATCCTTTTTGCCGTACTCGGGTCGCATGGTGCGAAACTTGAGTAGCAAAATAGGTTTACTAAATTGGCTAAGACGCTTGCTGATATAGAAGACTGGCCCAGGGTTAAAAACGATCTGAAGAAGCGATAGCACAGCGAGAACAGGAATGATGATAGCAAGCATAATAAGTGATGCCGTAAGATCAAAGATGCGTTTTGCGATGGCGCCCCATCCTACAAGTGGTGTTTGGCTCACTGTGATCATGGGATAGCCGAGAAAGACATCAACTGTATTTTTACCGGTATAAAACTCAGCCTCACCCGGAATGAAATTGTACTGAATGTGGTTGATCTGGGCAGCGCCAAGGATGCGTTGATTGCGTTCCTCGCTATCGTAAAGGTCGGTCTGGATGATTGTTGTAATGCCGAGGGTGTGAATTTGCTTGAGCGCGCTATCGGTAGATGAGAAATGCTCGATATCGAGGCCGAGGGGAACACAGTGTTTCGGACCAGCTAGTGCAACAATGCGATAGCCGGATTTTTGGGTAGAAGACAATGCTTCGGCAATATCTTTTGTTGCGCTGGAGTTACCGACGATGAGCACTCGGCTAATTCCCTTGCCATAACGATAGAGGAGGCTACGAATGATGCGCAATAGCTCGCGAATTACGATGACGGAAAGTACCGAGCCGACAAAGACATAGAGAGCCACGAGACGCGCAGGAAATATGTACATGCGTGTTGCGTATTCCCATCCGATAACGAGAAGGATTCCCATCAATGTGCCAAGTAGCACCCTACCCCATTCGACAAGTCGGCGATTGTAGATATTGGCGCTATAGAGGCCCATCGAGGCGTAGGTAAGTACCCAAATCGGTGCAATACAAGCAAACCCTATAACGTAATCACGCCAATAAACGGTATGGAGCAGGTCGCGATGATCTATCTGTGTGCGAACATAATACGCAATGAAGAAAACGATTGCCAGCACAGCGAGATCGGCAGCGATGAGGATGAGGCTATACAATTTGGTGTTTTTTGATGGCATAATGTAGCGATAGTATACCATTTTTCGGTACAATAGGGTAATGAAGCGCGCGCTGTTCGAATATCTACCATCTCGGCTCCTCCTGATTATTTTTGGACTCATCGTCCTGCATGCGCCACTTATCGTAGTTGTCGGCAGTCACTGGCCCTCGCTCGCACTCGGGATCAAGGCGTGGAAAGAACTACTGATGATAATTTCCCTTGTGCTACTCGCCGTCGCAGTAACGCAGCGAGGCCAGTGGCAGACACTGCTAAAGGACAACCTGATACGGCTCATGCTGGCATTTGCCGTACTTCATGGTGGTATTGCCTTACTGAAACCAGTCGCCTGGCAGTCGCTTGTGGCAGGACTCTCCATCGATCTGAGATATCTCCTTTATTTTTGCCTTGTCTATGTCTTTCTCGCGCTCTATCCGCGGTATAAGCAGCAGTTTATAACCATTGGCATAGCAGGTGCCTTGGTCGTACTTGGGTTTACTTGCCTCCAGTTCGTACTACCGCATGATGTCCTCAAGTATCTTGGCTATAGCTCGGCCACGATCGAGCCATATATAACGGTCGATAAAAATCCCGATTTCGTGCGCTTCAATAGTACCCTGAGAGGCCCCAATCCGCTCGGTGCTTATGCCCTGGTCGTACTTGTGGGGGTGGTCGCATTCGGTATGAAATACGGCCGGACGGTGCGTGATCAACGCAGGCGGTGGCTGCATGCATTTTTAGCAGTTGGTAGCATCATAGCGCTCTGGGTAAGTTACTCGAGAAGTGCCTGGATCGGTGCTGCGGTGGGGATACTCACAGTGGTAGGAGCTCGCTATGGCAAACATCTTGATGCGAAAAAATGGTCTACCGTAGCAGTAATCACCGCGCTCTTAGTTGTAGGGAGTTTACTATTGAAAGACAGCTCATTTTTTAGGACAGTGATTTTGCATGATAGCCCAACAACGGGTGCCACGGTTGATTCAAATACCGCGCATGCTGCCTCGCTGGGTGATGGACTCAGCCGCATGCTAGCGCAACCACTTGGTACCGGAGTAGGCAGTACGGGATCGGCATCGTTGATGGGTGGTGAGCCACTGATTATCGAAAACCACTATCTATTCGTCGCTCACGAAGTCGGTTGGCTAGGACTTGGTCTCTTTATCTCCATAATGATTGTTACACTGCGGCGTCTATGGGCACGGAGGGCGGACTGGCTGGCACTCACTCTTTTTGGCAGCGGCATCGGACTGAGCGTGGTTGGGCTATTGTTGCCTGTATGGGTGGACGACACAATATCGATCGTGTGGTGGGGTATGGCAGCGGTGGTACTAGCAAAAGGAGAAACACATGGAACGACCAACAAAAAAGCAACGCGAACTGCTTAGTTTTATCGACGGATTCATAAAAGGGAACGGGTATGGTCCGAGCTATCGAGAAATTATGCGAGCGCTCGACTACAAATCAGTGAGCACTGTGGCAACGCATATTGATGGACTTATCGCACGTGGTTGGTTAATAAAAAAAGATAGTAGTGCTCGTACACTTGAAGTCGTTAGTAGTATTGGTACACATGTCGCACAGAATTATCCAAAGACCGCTGAGCAGGAAATACGCACCAAAATTGAGCTATTGCGCGGTCAAGACAACGAGCAGTCTGCAAAAGAGATCGCTACGCTACTCGAGTCACTCAAGATTCTTGGATATGATATCCTCGAGGACAAACTCGCTTAAAACAAAAGCAGTATATAATGAAAGCTATGCAACGTGTTCGCGCACTAGTAGTGTGTTTCTGGATGCGACTAAAGCAACATTCGTGGAAGCGCATCGCACTTATCGGAGGGGCAGGTCTCGTCATCGCTCTGTTGGTGACGCAGTTTCTCTACCCATCGGATAGGCTGCTTCCGTTTGTAATGATAGATGGCGTGAATCTTGGCGGTCAAAAAAAGAGCGACGCGATAGCAACGCTCAATGATGCTTACAGCAAGCATCAAGTCAGTATCTATATGGGAAACCGTGAAGCATCAGTTGTATCGCCTACTTTGTCTGAGTTGGATATCAAGGTAGATAACACCGATCGCATTAGCCAGCTTGATTATCCATGGTACTTGCGACTCGTCCCGACATCACTATGGTGGGTAGGAAAAAAGTCGACCGCTGCTCCCGATGCAGTTGTCGGTGATAACTATGATGACTACATAAACGCTCATATCATGCCGGAGTGTCAAACAGATCCTGTCGACGCCACCCTCAAGGCAAATGGCGCCCGACTCGAGCTTGTGCCGTCAAAGACTGGTGGTCAATGTGAGCAGAGTGAAGTGCTCTCAACAGTCAAAAAAATCAAGCCCGTGCTGACAACACCATCATCAGTCAGGGTAGCGATGAAAGAAACTGCACCGGTGGTTACCGATGCACTCGCACAGCGGTCTGCTGATGAGCTCAATACACGGCTCGGCGCTGGGATAAACATAACAGTGGGAGGTAGTCCTATTAGTATTGGGGCGCAGGAGCTATTTTCGTGGCTTGATTTCTCGCAAAAAGACGGCAATCTGGTAGCAGCAGTGAATAGCGACAGAGCAGGAGATTGGTTACAAAAAAACGTGGCGCCAAAAGTTGCAGTCCAAGCTGGTGTCTCGCGTATTACCACAAGAGATTTCACCGAGATATCGCGTGTCAATGGCGCGAGCGGCCAAGCGCTTGACACCCCAGCTACGATTGCTACTATCCAGGGTGTCGTTTCGGGTAGTGGGCAGCAGGCAGCCGCTCAGGTGAAAGCCATTCCGCCTAGCGAGCAATACACACGCACCTATAGTCCGAGTGACACTGGCATGTCGGCCTTGATGGCAAATTATGCTCACGATCACTCAGGAGTGTACGGTATTTCGATGATCGAACTGGGGGGCAAGGGTCGGCGGGCTGATTACAATGGCAACAAGCAATTTGTAACGGCGAGCACCTACAAACTTTTTGCCGCCTATACGTTGCTCAAGCAGATTGACGAAGGCAAACGTGATTGGGCCACCAATGCCGATTGTTTCAACAAGATGATTAGTCTCAGCGACAACGTGTGTGCAGAGGCGTTTCTAAAAACCCTTGGTTTATCGACGATTACAAACGATATTCACGCGGTCGGTCTCAATAGCTCAACCTTTATGAAGTCTGGTGGTCCGTTTACGACTGCAAACGACCTCTCGCTAATGCTGGGTATGATTGCCACTGGCCAAAACTATTCGACGATCAATCAACAACGCCTGATTGGCGCGATGAAAGCGAATGTGTATCGGCGCGGGATTCCCTCGGGAGTGAATGGCGCGGTTGCCGACAAAGTCGGATTTATGAACGGCTTACTCCACGATGCTGCTATCGTGTATAGTCCGAGTGGTACCTATGTGCTGGCGATTATGACGGACGGCTCGTCGTGGGCGAATATCGCGGAACTGGCCAGGCAGCTCGATGCTCTCCACGCCATGTAGTTTGACGGTTATTCCATGGTGCTATACCATATAAACATGAGCGAAAAAAGAACTTACGCAGACAGACGTGACTACCTAATAGCGGCAGTTGCAAAGCGTAGACGGGTATTAAAACTAAAAGCCATAGACTATAAGGGCGGTAAATGTGTTTGCTGCGGCTATAATCAGCATGCAGGTGTCTTAGATTTTCATCATCTGGATCCAACTACAAAAGATTTCAGCATTGGGACGAAAGGCTATACTCGGTCGTGGGAGAAAATAAAATCGGAATTAGATAAATGTATTTTGGTGTGTGCGAATTGTCATCGCGAGATTGAACTTGGTGTCAGAGTGTTTACACCCAAAGCTGTATAGAGTAAAATAACACTTGTATCTGCACACTCTGACGCGCAGAAGCACCTTGCGTTTTTATTCCGGCATAGCTCAGTGGTAGAGCGGGTCGCTGTCGTTGGCAGCACATATGGGCAACCATATGTTGAAAACAGGGTGAATTGCGGGAAGCCTAAAACCGAAAGGTCATGGTAATCCGCAGCCAAATCGAAGTTGGGTTAAAAGACTTCGAGAGGTTCAGAGACTAGGATGTGAGCCCAACAATAATCATCCATTAGCGCCCTGCATCCTATTAGGATGATGAGATAGTCCATTTCAGTACGAAAGTATATGAGTTGAATGTAACGATTAGGTCGCTGGTTCGAGCCCAGCTGCCGGAGCCAGACCCAGCAGAGAAATAGGTAGACCAGGTTCCTAGACCTGTCCCTAACTTCTCTCCTTGGTCAGACAGAATACTAATTTACAGTTCGTAAGTTACAAATGTTGGAACCGTCAGAAATGGCGGTTTTTTCATTTCACCCCTGTAACTTGGTTCGAACCCAGCCCCTCCCGTCTTGAAGGAGCAAGCACCCCAAAAGCTGACCCGTTCCTTAGACCTATCCCTTTACAAAGTACCCCCTAGGGGTATATACTTTCGATATGAGAGAAGATATTAAAAAGCGCGCCAGTCACCGTACCAAAATTATTGAAGGCCAGATAAAAGGCTTACAAAAGATGATAGACAATGAGCAATATTGCATGGACATTCTCACTCAGAGTTTAGCAATCCAAAAGTCTCTAGCCTCACTGAATAAACTGATAGTAGAAAACCATATAACTACACATATTACTGACATGCTTAGCTCTGGTGATGAAAAAGAACAGACCAAAGCCCTTGAAGAACTACTGAACTTATACGAGCTCAACAACGTCAGGAGCAAGTAATGGATCATTCCATGCACGAAGGTCATCACGAAGCGCATGATCACGATAAACACGCTGGTCACAACCCCGACATGTTCAAGAAAAAGTTTTGGCTAAGCTTTGTTTTAACAATCCCTGTCCTTATTTTCTCTGAAACAATTCAGGAACTCTTTAATTACTCAGCACCTACATTTCCAGGAAGCGAATGGATTCCAGCTATTTTGGGCACAATCATCTTTTTCTACGGTGGACTCGTATTCCTAAAGAGCGCGAAAGCTGAGCTATCTGCTAGACAGCCCGGCATGATGACCCTTATCTCGTTAGCCATTACTGTCGCATTCGGATATAGCATTGCGGTGTCGTTTGGGCTACAAGGCATGGATTTCTGGTGGGAACTAGCAACGTTAGTAACTATCATGCTCTTGGGGCACTGGTTAGAGATGGCTTCCGTGCAAAATGCACAAGGTGCATTAAAAGAACTGGCAAAACTATTGCCTGATGAAGCTGAACTAGTGACAAAAAACGGTACTAAAATAGTCACGGTCGCAAGTTTGAAAGTCGGTGATCTTGTATTGGTTCGCCCTGGCTCGACTATTCCTACAGACGGCGTCGTTATTAAAGGTGACTCTAAGGTTAATGAATCAATGCTTACGGGTGAATCGAAACCAGTTAGCAAGCTTGTGAAATCACTCGTTATTGGTGGTGCAATAAATGGAAGTGGTGCACTGACTATTAAAGTTACAAAGGTTGGAGAAGATACTGCTCTCGCAGGAATCATGAAATTGGTTGCTGATGCACAGAACAGTAAGTCAAAAACACAGATTGTGGCTGACCGTGCAGCATTCTACTTAACATTTATTGCACTAGGCGCAGCGATACTTACTGCAATCGGCTGGACATTCTTCAGCGACCAGTCCGCTTCATTTATCCTTGAAAGAGTAGTAACCGTACTTGTTATAGCTTGTCCACACGCACTCGGCCTTGCGGTGCCTCTTGTTACAGCTATCTCCACTACTCTCGCAGCAAAGAATGGTCTGCTCGTTCGTGAGCGAATGGCACTTGAATCAGCAAGAAACATTGACGTCGTATTATTTGATAAGACAGGAACACTGACCAAGGGTGAACAAGGTGTCGTTGATATCATTACTGATGGCGCAAAAGTTAACGATGTACTAGCTTTGGCCGCTTCAGTTGAACTTGAATCCGAGCATCCTATCGCAAAAGCAATTGTAACTTTTGCGAAAGGCAAAAAGCTGCAACTTAGCACCGCAAAAAAGTTTTCGGCAATGTCTGGTCGTGGTGCAAGAGCTACAGTCGGAGCCGATTTAGTGCACGTAGGTGGCCCAAGACTAATCGAGGAACTATCGCTGAAGTTAACTTCTAGCCTATTGAATGCTGCAACCAGTGCGAGTAATGATGGCAAGACAGTGGTTTATATCATCAAATCAAAAAAGGTTATCGGAGCAATTATGCTAGCCGATGTAATTCGACCAGAATCGAAAGAAGCTGTCAAAACATTGCAAAAAGCTGGAAAGCGAGTAGCTATGCTAACTGGTGACGCCAAGGGTGTTGCTGCATGGGTATCGAAAGAACTTGGAATTACAGAGTTCTTTGCTGAAGTTTTGCCTGAGCATAAAGCAGATGTTGTTAAAAAGCTTCAAGCCGATGGTAGCAAAGTTGCTATGGTCGGTGATGGGGTAAACGACGCCCCCGCACTCACACAAGCAGACGTAGGCATAGCTATTGGGGCTGGTACAGACGTCGCCATTGAATCTGCTGGAATTGTACTGGCTAGCAGTGATCCGCGCGGCGTTGCAAAGATTGTTATTCTTTCTAAAGCTACATACCGAAAAATGATTCAGAATTTGGCTTGGGCAACAGGATACAACGCGATTGCAATACCTCTAGCTGCAGGCGTGACAGTTGGGCTTGGATTTGTGCTATCGCCAGCAATTGGTGCAGTGCTCATGTCGCTTTCTACTATCGTAGTAGCGGCTAATGCTCAATTCTTGCGGAAGTTGGACTTAGGGTAAAATATAAGTATGAAGAAGCTATTTACCAGCATCATTACAGTCTTTACCATCCTACTGTTAAATACATTTGGTTCGGCTCTACATGCTTCAGCGATGCCAATGACAGCTCATGATATGGGTAGCATGAATCATGAGACTAACAGTTCAGCTTCATGTGCAACACTATGTCGTACGGCTGTTATTAATAAAGATGAGTTTCTAAATTTAGAACTTGATGAAGAGAACGATGAGCCAACAATACCGTTTTACGCACAGAGTGACGTTTGGAAATTTAGCGAGATTCATGTAAATCAGAGGATCTATGCTGATTCTGTTAAGCCACCACCAAAAATACCGATATATATTCTGTACGGTGTATTTAGAGTCTAGGATTTGTTTGTTAGTTCAAGCAATATCTTTAATTTAACGTGGAGAATATATGAAGAAGAAAACCAATAAGAACAACATCGTTATAGTGGCAACTGTCGCAATCGTGGCTATTGCAGGAGTCAGTGTCTACGCAATTAGTAACAATGACGATGGCATGATGGGCAATAACAATATGATGAGCGAAAACTCATCACAGCAAGCAAGTTCAAGCAGTCTAGTTGACAAGAACTCTGCTGATTACAAAATGTATAGCGAACTTACTGGCGACGACTATGACCGTATGTTTATTGCTAATATGATTGAGCACCATAGGGGTG
>JBAQIS010000003.1:0-28257 GCA_049288955.1 Saccharimonas aalborgensis (SeqCode) | reverse complement strand
CCACACCCCTGTCGAAAGACGGTGATCACCCGTGGCGATCCCTATCTTCCGCTATTCGGTTATTGCCCGCTTACCGGTACGGGCCCCGGGTGCCGTTGTTCAGACGGCGGCTGTTTGCCTCTACGGCGAGGGGGACGCGAGTCCTTGAGTGGGGTCATCCGTCGCGGAGGAGCGCTTTTCTTTGCTCCTCGTTCCTCTTGGATGCGTGCACTCTACCCTACGTTCAGCCGAAGTGGTCACTACTTGGTGTTGACCACCCCGGTACATCGGGTGTTACAACCCGATGACCGGATCAAGCATACCATCGGAGTTCCTCCTTTCGAACGAGACGCTTCCGACGGGGACGCGGCACAGAGATCGGTACGGGGAGTACTGATCTAGCCAAAGCCTGTGGTTGCGGAGCTAGGCTCCTTGACCACAGGCACTCGCCAATCCCATTTCTGGGCGTTGGTGCGCGGCGCTTGCGCGGGACGGTCGCCGGCGTGGAACATCCAGGCCGGGAGGCTGAATCCAATCATCCAAAGCATGAGAGGAGAGATTTCACCCCCTTTCTATAATCAAGTGGCTAGTATCTCTTCTCTGTTGGGGCGTCCGTGCCCCTCGCTCCACCCGGGAGCTATCAAGCGACATCGGATTTCACCGATCTCACCTCATAGCTCCCGAGTACAATACAGAACAATTTCTCTGATACGACTTGGTAAATGGCGTCTGCACGAGGGGTTTCCTCACAGAACATGAATCATTATAGCACTTAGTTGAATAAATGTCAATATGTTTTTATTCTATTTTGTAAGATTACTGCTCGACAAGTGTAAACTGAGGCGAATCGCCAATCTGAATCATACTGTCGCCTCTCGCACCCATACGCGCTAATTCGTGGCCGATACCAAGTCGTTTCATGATATCACGGAGACGGTTGAGACTCTCGAATTGATCGTAGTTGGTGCGGATAGCGAATTTCTCGATCTTTTCACCAGCTACCCTATAAACACGGTTATCCTCATCGTATTCCACTTTCCAGCGTGCAGACGCTGCGTGATCTGGGAGACTAATGACAACAGGTTGTTCGGGCTCATCCTCTTTTATTGGTTCACTACTCTCACGGACTTGCTGGACTTTGACACGAAGTGCCCGTAAAACCTCAGTAATACCCTGGTGGGACTGAGAGGAAATCACAAAAATATCTGTCGAAGGAGAGACCACTGTGCGGAGTGCATCTCGTTGCATGGCAATCATTTCATCATCTAGCCCCTCACACTTTGTCAGCGCTATTACCTCAGGGCGGTTCACAAGTTCCGGACTATAACGCTCCAGTTCGTTTCGAATTGTTGTATAGGCGACTGCCACATCATCGCCGTAGGCATCGATGAGATGGAGCAACACCGCCGTCCGCTCAACATGACGCAGGAAAGCATCGCCGAGGCCCTTTCCTTCGCTTGCGCCCTCGATCAAGCCAGGGATATCTGCGATCAGAATGCTTGTACCATCACTATCTGCCACACCGAGATGGGGAGTCAAGGTCGTAAATGGATAGTCGGCGATCTCAGGACGGGCATTGCTGACAACAGAGAGAAACGTCGATTTTCCTGCGTTTGGAAAGCCGACGAGGCCAACGTCTGCCAAGAGTTTCAGCTCAAGCTCAGCCACAAAACCTTCGCCCGGCTCACCAAGTTCAGCCATACGGGGAGTTTGGCGAGTCGATGATTTGAAGTGCGCATTACCAAAGCCACCTCCACCACCCTTAGCGATAATGGCCTCTTGGCCTGGATACGTCAGATCGGCGATTACCACTCCCTCGCGCTTGACAAGTGTACCGACAGGCACCTTGACCAACAGATCAGTACCCCATCGCCCAGCCATTTTTTTCTTGCTACCATTGACGCCATTTTCGGCCTTTAGCTCTGGCTTATAACGAAAGTTAAGCAGGGTATTGAGCTGCTCTGTGGCAACAAAAACCACGTTACCACCTCGTCCCCCATCACCACCATCTGGACCACCTTTATCAACATAAATCTCATGCCGAAAACTGACGGCACCATCGCCGCCTTTGCCTGCCTGTATTGTCACTGTTGCTGTATCGACAAACATATCTGTTACCAGTATAGCAAAACTGCCTCGTTTTTGGCGGAGAGGCAGTTGTTTATTGTTTTGTTATTTAGGTCTAATGAATATATTTATACATACCGCTGGTTGCTTCACCCCAGGAGATGGTGCCAAATCCAACACGGTTCCAGCCTCCACCCCAGCGATACCCGTTCATCTCCGAGATCGAGATCGATACCCCAGGTACAATACTTTCGACAATCGCCACATGTCCGTAGCCGCCGCCGTTTGCCATCACCGCTCCCGGAGTAGGATTGCCGTCGACGAGATAGCTTGACGAAGCTGCACTATATACCCAGGTGTTGGCATTGCCCCACATACCACCAACCGGATTACCCAGTTGCAAACGGCGCTCATAGGCGTAGAAGGTACACTGACCCATGCCGTATCTGTTGCCAGGGGAAGCACCTGCCGTCCAGTAGTAGGCGGTACCATTCGCTTGACCGCCGCTATAGGTAGCGTAGTTATAGTTATAGGTAACAGCGCGTCGTGGTGCAACGTAACCCGGCTGTTCTGTCGCCGGTAAATCACCACCGGGGATAAGAATACGCGAACCCACTACAGGAGTTCCCGTTACTTCAAGATCATTATAAGTGATGAGTAGCTGTTTATCTGCCTTGTACTTCGCGGCAATACTATCAACTGTATCTCCAGACTTAACAGTGTACAAAATACCGTCAGTTGGCGGAATAGTAAGCGTTTTTCCAGGGGCAACAGCATCTGAAGTAAGATTATTTGCCCATTTTACCGTCTGAGCTGAGATATTGTATCGCTGGGCAATGGTAGGAATTGTGTCACCTGCAATAGTTGTATACTGCTGAGGCGTGCGTCCATCTGCTGTTGGCTGCACAATCTGCGGTTTACTGATGGTGTTGGTGTCGGTTTGAGCCAGCGTATTCTCGATCGACAGAGATTGAGAAAGGCTGAGCACGTTACCAGCAACCGGCAGCTCTGTTCTCTCTGCAATCGTCGCCCCTACACTTGTTGCCAACATAGAGTCGACCGTAGGCTGAGAAACATCATTGAGGGCGGTGTTGCCCGTCAAACCGCTTGTAGAAGCTAACGCCTGACGCTGTGGCGGCTGATACGTCATCGCTACAACAGATACGATGAGCAAAAATACTCCCAGATAAGCTGAGAGCGACGAAAGCGAAAACGGAAAACGAGATGACGAACGGCGTTTTTCAGTCCGCGTCGTATCAGATATCGGTGTAAGCACTCGGGCCTTGAATTGCTTCAGAGCCATTCGTTGATTACGAATAACGATTCTCCTGTGAAACCATTGCTGGAATCACGCTACCCCACTCTGTCTTTCTCCTCTCGCAAGGGAGGACTGGCGCGCGCGTGTCGACCGATGTTATCAATTGATATTAGTAAAATCTTTGCTTATTTCGGCGGCCGTTCGACATTTAAAGGTAGGCAGCATCGCCGTTATACATCAGTACACTGGACGATACATGCTCCACCATTGTAGCAAGCCTGAGCATCATATGTCAAGGTTCCCTAAAGGGTACTGCAGAGTTTTTGACAATGAGTTTGAATATTCGCTTCATGTTCAGATTGGGTTTTTGCAAAGTAAATCACACCATCGTCTCCCGCCAGAAAGAAGAGGGCATCACCCTGTGCAGGGTCTGCCACCGCCTTTAGGGCGGCCAGTCCTGGTGACGCGATCGGTCCAGGAGGAAGTCCAGCGTGGATACGAGTATTATAGGGAGAATCGACATCGACGCTTGGTGGGATGCCTAACTTATCAGCCCCGTAGATAAACGTCACATCAGAACCAAGTGTCATACCAAGTTCCAAACGGCGATAAAACACCTGCGCGATACGTCGTTGGTTTTCTTGACAGGTTTTCAATGACGCCTCAGTAGTCTTATTTGAGCAACCAAGTTCACGTTGAACAATTGACGCTAAGGTGATGGCTTGATAGAGCGTCAGACCGCGCGCTGTGTACTTATCGATCAATTTATTGGACTGGAGCTGGGAATATAATTCATCAAACGCAGTGCTAAGGACCGTCTCTGGCGAGGCATCTGTCGGCACATAATAGGTCTCTCCAAACACATAGCCCTCGAGTGAAGTACCGGCCGGTTTACCCGCGAACAGCGGTCCACTCCTGGGTGTTTCAAGCGCAACCTTTATTTGCTCACGAGAAAAGCCAAATTTTGCAAGCTGTGATGTGATATCTCTCCCGCTCGGACGGAACGTCGAGGCTGAGAGTGTTTCGCCTGGATAAAACGTGATTACTTTGAAATCATTACACCCCTTTTGCAGCGTATCGACAATTTCCTGCACACTCTGGCGAGGAGCAAAGCGACAACTACCGGCCTTGAGTTCGCTACGTGTCAGCTTGATGTAGAGTGTGAACGCAAACTCATCGCGTATCAGATGCGCGCTTTTCAGCGTGCGAGCGATCTGTGCCGAACTACTGCCCTGCTCAATCACAACCGATACGCGTCGGTCATCACTAGCGTCAACGGGTTTTAGTTGTTCATGGTACCAGGCATAGGATGCCCCCACGGTTGCTACAATAAGGCTGGCTGCAACGAGCCAAAGCCATTTTAGGCTTTTGTGGGAAGGTGCTGGACTTGCCTTCTGGCGTACGGGTGCACCGACAGATGATGGTGGGCGGGAAGCCGAAACCGCCGGACGCGGTAATTGTGCTAGTGTTGGTTGAGTTGGTGCAGGTTGGGGAGTTGTAGGAGAAGGCTTGCGCACAGGTCGTTTAAATCCGTCCATACTGTTGCTCCAAATAATCTTGTAGTATGAGGCTCGCCGCGAGAGCATCAATATCACCCTTTTGATAGGGTTTGCCACGTGATCTCACTATCTCTTCAGCTTTAACACTTGTCAACGACTCATCCTGAAAGATCACCTCTTTTCCTATCGATTCGATTTTTTTTGCAAATGCTTCGACACTCTTGGTCTGCTGCGTTGTCTCTCCTGATTGATTGCGTGGGTAGCCGATAACGATCGTACTCACTTTTTCTTGGTTGACGATACGTGTTATTTGCTCTAATTCGCTACCGTCGACCAAAAGTGTATCGTAGGCAATAGCAATACGAATGTTGTTCTGTGCAATCGCCACCCCTATGCGTTTCTCGCCGACATCGAGGGCAAGCAGGGTGGTGCTAGATGCCATTTACCTTAAACTCAACCTGTATACGCTTGGTATCATTTGGGGCTTGGTTTACCCAAAACGGCGAAAACTTGATATCAGCACTCTCGATGCCGTTGACTGCCTGGACGCGCGATTGAATCTCACCGTATTTCCTGCCCTTTGCAAACTCTTTGATGGCGTTTTCATCAATTCTTGGGCCGACCTTACCATTCGTTGAGATAGATGCGGTGAAATTACCGTTATCGACCGCATTGACATTTGTGAGTGACAGCGCAGCAAGGCCATTGTCATATACTTTCTGGTCTGTTTTGCCATCGATTTGCTGTGCAAAATAGGCATCGAGATACTTTGTTGCCTCACTCTTGGGGATAGCAGTCAGAGAATACCCCACACTCCCAGCCAATGCACCCTTACCATCAGGGGCCTCGGCTCCGACAGCGGGACTTGCTTTTACCGCAGTCGCATCTGTTTTGAATGAACTTTCGACGATAATATAATCGCTTCCGAAGTCACTGACAAGTTGTTTCTTTGCTTCATCACCGGTCGAAGACTGTGTCACCTGACCCTGTACGGCATCGATATCGCTCTGCTGTACGGCAGTGACAGTTTTGTCGGTACCGCCAGAAGTAGCGCCACTAAAGGTAGCCGTCATCCCTGAACCCGATAGGCTGCCAGTGGCGGCATTGTACTTGGTGCCGCTTTCGGCAGCGGTCACACTACCCGTAGCGGTTCCGGCACAGGCAGTCGGGAAACATCCTGGACCAAAGGTGCTCGCAGGAACACTCACCGCTGTATCAGTAACAAAGATAAGCCCCCCCGTGCTGGTCAATTGTGTTCCAGCCGGGATGGTTGTTGCACTCAACGACTGATGCGAGAACTTAACGCTTCCTATGGCCTTATCACCGACGTCCTTCTTGCCTGTCGCTGTAAACGGTATCGAGATATCTTTTTTGAGAGTCTTGGTCTCGGCTTTTACGGTTCCGGCTTTTAGATCAGTGCCTGCTGTCGCCGTCAGTGTTACGCGGCTATTCAATGCCGTATCAGTAGTGCGAGCGGTGATAATAACACGCGCCGATGAAGCAAAGATGATCGCCCAGACCAAAAAAAGTATGAGTGCTGCGATGCAGCCAATGATAAGAAATAATTTTTTGCGAAATCTATCGAAATTTGGAACTTTTGAGGCTGACTGACTAACAACTGAGACATCCTCTTTTTCGTCACCATCGGGCAAGGTTGCGGCCACCGCTGCCGCGCCGACACCACCTGCGACAGGTGTTGCTGATGTTGGAGTTTTCTCAGATAGCACTTCAGTCCCATCGATGACATCCTCACCATCGTCAACCTCAAGCACGGGTATCTCGGGCATTTCTGGCTTGCTTTGGAGATTTTTTGCCACTGGGATACCAGCATTGCTCGCGAGCGCTACCAGCGCCGCGTTATTGGAAATAATAACAAGATGTTTGCCTTCGTGTGTTGCCGCACGCTGAACGAGTTTGAGGTTGACGGCACTCTGAATCACCCCCACTCTTTTTGGAGGAACAAGCGCGACAACCTTTTGTTTTGCCGCCTTTACTTTGCCGATAATGGCAGTAATATCATCTTCGACATCAATATAAAGTACGTCTTTTTGCATTCTAACCTATATTCGTAGCATCCGATTTAGCTTTTCTTTGAGCGAATCAGCGTTACTAGTGCCTATCATTGTATCATATCCGACCCTTAGCAGGCCCATAGCAGTGATATACGTGTGGTCGCTTGCCTTTGCCGTCATATCTGTGATTCCTGCTACTTCACTCGTGCGAATTCGTTGAACAGACGGACGCTTGGTAAAAGGTAACTCCTTATACCACTGGCGCGTTTCGAGCGCTTTTACGAGCTGTTCAAGGCTCGCGCCGCCTCCACAGAGTAAAATGCGATTTGGCAGGTGGTCAATCGAATCAAACTCTCCAAGTGCTAATTCGACACCGGCCAGCCACACCTCAAGTGTCTTGTCGATGGCCTGCTCGACATCTTTTTTGACTGATTCTTTGACATGCTCATTATCAATATTGACCTTTAGCTTTTCGGCCTGATCATAGGGAATATTCATATCGCTAGCAATCGTACTGGTGAAACTACGGCCGCCGATTCCGAACATTTTTGTCCCCTCGACACCGCCATCGTTTACCACTGCAATGTCCGTCGTTCCACCACCAACGTCAGCCAGAATAGCCGTAAACGAGCTATTGGCATCTGTACCGAGCACACTGCGACTCACCGCAAAGGGTTCAGCGGCCACTGCTATCAGCTCAAGTGCTAGCTCATCGGCAACGCGTTCGAGTGCACCAATATGCACCATCGGAGCAAACGCTGTATATATCTGCACCGCTACATCTTTGCCCTGAAACCCAATCGGATTGCTCACTTTGTAACCATCAATATGAATACTGACAAGTGCCGAGTTGACTAACTTCACCTCGACATCGTCATTACCTGTCTCGAGTGCTATTTGCTTTTGGGCTTTTGCGGCAGCGCGAGTTTGGACTTTTTCGATAATGAATTCCATTTCAGATTCATCGAGCGGTCGATCTGGCTGAGGACGACGGTAGCGAATTGTGTGTGTGACACCTTTGACTAGTTCGCCAGCGATACCGATCACAACATGCTTACCACGCACACCCGCCTCGGTCTCAGCTTCAGCAAGCGCTGCTTCGCAGTTCTTTACAACACCCGCGATGTCAGCGATCGCCCCAGAGTGCATGTCCGCTAGCTCCTGGTGCATTCGCCCGACACCCATGATTTCAATTGCATCGCCCTTAACACGAGCGATGAGCGCCTTGACATATTCAGTACCGATGTCTAACCCAACAATGACGTCATCCCCGGGTTTGGACTTCGTGGCGAGTTTAGATAGTGTTTGCTTGAATGTATCAAGTACCATACTTTGATGATTATACAACGAAACTGCTTGTGCCAGCAAATTAGTGTTGCCCGGCTATCCCCACTTCCCCGCTCCAGACAACCGACCCGCCGCTAACTGAATCAGCCTTCGCTCTTGGCGGGCCTTGGCCCGTTAGGGCCAACTGTCTGTCGGGAGAGGTGGGGATAGCCAGATGATAATGGATTGTTATCTCAGCAAGGCTTTGATACGACGGATTCCGGCCGAACTAGCTTCTTCCTTAGTGATAACAAATACCTTGCCGTCTTCGCCGAGTTGACCAGTATGATCAACGTGAGGACCACCACAGATTTCGATACTAAAGAGTTCGTCACCCTCGCCAGCCGAGTATACCTTGACAGTATCGCCATACTTGTCACCAAACGCACCAAGCGCACCCCTTGCGAATGCTTCGTCAGTCGGGAGTTCCTGCCAGCTCATCGGTAAATCTTTTTTGATGACATCGTTGACGATATCCTCAACACGTTTGATCTGTTCGGGCGTCATTTTTTCACTATGGCTAAAGTCAAAGCGTAGTCGATCGGCCGTAATATTGCTGCCACGTTGCACCACGTGCTCACCAAGCACCGTGCGCAGCGCTTTGTACATAAGATGAGTCGCCGTATGGTATTTCAAATGAATATCGTCGTGGCCTTCGAGCCCACCTTTGAAGGTACCTTTTTGAGCGGTTTGGCTGCGCTGGCGTTGCTCTTGCATTTTGGCGTCAAATTGCTGACGCCAATCTTCGGGCAGCGAGACTCCCTGCTTAAACGCTTCCTCAACAGAAAGCTCAACTGGAAACCCATAGGTGTCGTAGAGTGTAAACAGTTGCTCACCGCCTATCCATTTGGCCGTAGGCTGCGTTTCGTGAGGCGAATCATGTTCAAACGTTTTGTTAGCCTCTGCCATACGCTCGAGTTCCCTCAGCCCTTTACGAAGTGTTTGGCGAAATACTCTTTCTTCCTTTACGAGCACCGCTACCACTTCGTCACGACGTTCGGCGACCTCAGGAAAATCGTTATGATACAGGTCGGCAATTACTGGTACTACTTCTTGCAAGAAATTTTGCTCGATGCCGAGGTCAAAGGAATGACGAATCGCCCGGCGCAGTAGCCGACGCATCACATAGCCTTGCTCTTTGTTACTCGGTACACAGCCGTCAACTGCCAAAAACGTTGCCGAACGCAAATGATCGGCGATAACACGCATACTTTCGGTATGTGACTCGTAATTTTTACCGCTTAGTAACTGAAGTTTTTCGATGATCGGCCAGATGAGACTGATCTTGAACATATCAGGATTATTGATGGCCGCAGCCGCGAAACGTTCGAGCCCAGAACCATGGTCGATATTTGGTTTGTCGAGTAGCTCAAACTTGCCTTCAGCGACTTTTTTGTACACCATGAAGACGTTGTTGCCGATCTCGATGAAACGACCACAGTCACAGTTCGGATGGCAATACTCACCGTAGTTCGTGTCGTGTTCAACGAAGTCAAACTCATAAAACATTTCGCTGTCAGGGCCACAGGGATCACCAACCGGCGTTTTGGCTTCGTTGCCATTTCGGCTCCACCAGTTTTTTGTCCCGTCGTAATAAAATATCCGTTCACCCTCGTGCATACCGCGTGCATAGCCATTTGTCTCAGAACCAATATCTGCGGTACCGGTCGATAACCCCTTACCGCCAAAAAGTCGCGACCAGGTTTCGGCAGCTTCAGTGTCCTTCGGAATACCGAATTCGTCGTTACCGATGTAGCAAGTGATATATATCTTGCTCAGGTCTAGCTTGACAACGTCGCTGATAAACTCAAACATCCACTCGATTTGCTGGGTTTTACCATAGTCACCCAAACTCCAGTTGCCGAGCATTTCAAAAAACGTCGTGTGGCGATTGTCCCCAATGTCATCGATATCTTGCGCTCGCAGACACGTCTGGCTGTCGGTAATCCGCACACCTTTAGGATGCGTCTCACCGAGTAGATACGGAATCATCGGCTGCATACCGCTACCGGTAAAGAGCGTGGTGGGATCGCCACTGAGCACTAGTTGCGCACGCGGGACAACTGCGTGACCGCGCTCAGCAAAGAAATCCAAATAAGCATTTCGTATTTCTTGAGCATTCATATCTGTTATTGTAGCATGCCCCTGACATTTACCGTACAAGTCCACTTCCGAGACACACTTCATCGTTATAGATAACAACAGATTGGCCAGGGGTCGCAGCACGCTGCGGCTCAGAGAGATCGAGTAGTACAGTGGCGTCATCCCCATACTTCAGCGCGGCCTCAACTAGCGCGGCGCGGTGACGGACACGAACCTTGTATGTCCCTTCTGGCGGCATGCTATTGATCCAGTGAACATGGTCAAGGCTCAGTTGCGCCTTCCATAACTCTTGGCTATTGAGATTAGTGCTGGCATAGACCTCGTTTTTTTCCATATTTTTCCCCACAACATAGTACGGTAGTCCGCCACCCACATCGAGTCCATGGCGCTGCCCCAATGTGTAGAAAATTGCCCCATCATGCTGTCCGATTGTCTTTTTTGTCTGCGCATCAATAATCAGCCCGGCATGGGTCTCGACATACTGGCTCAAAAACTCCCGCATACCGACGTTTCCAACGAAACACACCCCCATACTTTCAGCTTTTTTCGCTGTCCAAAGACCTTTTCGAGTGGCCATCTCTCGTACTTCGGATTTCAAAAAATCGCCGAGAGGAAAGAGTACTTTCTTGAGTGCGTCTCCAGATATTCGACCGAGGAAATAGGTTTGATCTTTGTCAGTATCTTTTGCACATTTCAACATGCCATTTTCAACCCTTGCATAGTGCCCTGTAGCAATCATATCGGCGCCATCACCAAGCGCTGTCTCCAAAAAAAGCTTAAACTTCACTTCTTGATTGCACATGATATCTGGGTTCGGCGTACGGCCCGCTTCGTATTCATCGATCATGTACTGCACCACTTTTTCGCGATACTCCTGCTCAAAATCGTAG
This sequence comes from Saccharimonas aalborgensis (SeqCode), assembly GCA_049288955.1. GTDB lineage: Bacteria > Patescibacteriota > Saccharimonadia > Saccharimonadales > Saccharimonadaceae > Saccharimonas > Saccharimonas aalborgensis_A. The sequence continues at coordinate 17,123 of JBAQIS010000003.1, read as the reverse complement.
ACTTTGAAATCTATTCCTAGCTGCACTGCCACTCGCTTGGCGTCAGCGAGATCATCTGCCCACGGACAACGTACCCCGGGCAGATCCTGCGTCCAGTTCTTCATATACACACCCGTGACGTCGTAACCTTGCTCGACCAAAAGCGCTGCGGCAACCGATGAGTCGACACCGCCGCTCATACCCACATAAACACGGGTCATTAGCGTACTACTCCGCCCGATGCGACGATCACTATCTTTATTAGCTCGCTCAACGCCAAATACCAGCCCGTGGGCGTCAGCCACCACCAGGCTCCCCACTGGTTATCACTTGGTACCGGATGCGCGCGAAAGGTGATGGAGGGCGCCCGATGACCGAACTCCATCATCGCACGCCGCTCATGATACGCAGAGGTCACGACGATTGCCGATCTCACACTATATTTATCGAAGATATTTTTTGTTTTTACAGCATTTTGTTCTGTCGTTTCACTCTGGTCTTCAATAACGATGCTACTTTCAGAGATACCAGCCCGAATGGCATGCTGCTGCATCACCTCAGCATTGCTGGGACCTGATTTGTCGGCCGCCGCGCCAGAAAAAATGATGAGAGGCGCCCAACCTGATTTATACAGAGCAATCGCCTCGTCGGCCCGTGCCAACGTATCACCACCGCTTACCGCTACAATCGCGTCGGCTCTCTCACAACCCTTTGTCTCACTGGGTTTGTCCCCACAGGATTTCAAATCATTGGGACCAAGGTAGGCCGAAATACCAGCGACAAGCAAGAAATAGCCACCAACGATACTAGAGATGATGATTATTTTTTTCATCGATCCATCCTCGCGCGCTCACTAAGAACGGCCTCAACAATACACTCAAGCGCCCGCTCACACCCTAGTTTATCTGTACCCCTACCCAACGTGATCCGTAAACTTCCATCAGCTACCGAAGGATCAAGCCCCAGTGCAGTGAGTACATGAGACCGCGTTCCCTTATTTGCGGCGCACGCGCTCCCTGTCGCCACAAAAACTCCCTTAGTCTCTAGCAAAAAGACTATTCGTTCGGCATCGATATTTGGAAACGAAATCGACAGATAGTTAGCGAGACGATGACGTTGGTTGCCAGAAATAACTGCATCGGGAAAGTTTTTGATGAGTCTAGACTGCATCATATCTCGCAACTGTCCCAAGTGCACCACCTCTGATTTACGACCGCCAACTGCCAATCCAAGAGCGAGCTCAAACCCAACCGTACCGGCAACTTGCTCAGTTCCGCTACGCAGCCCTCTTTCTTGACCGCCACCAACAATAAGCGGGTTCAATCTGACATGCCTATCGATCCATAACAGCCCGACTTGCTTGGGCCCATACAGTTTGGCGGCATTGAGCGTGAGCGCATCGACCCCGAGCCGTGCGACGTTGATGTCACAAAGTCCGGCACCCTGGGAGGCATCGCTGTGAAAATACAGCGGTGTCTGATTGCCGGTAGCGTGACGTTCATGTTTTACCTCTTGTATCACCTCACTAATGTCGCGAAGCGGCTGAATGGTACCAATTTCGTTGTTTGCGAGTGAGATACTGACGAGCACCGTATCCTCGCGTATGGCGGCTCGCACATCTGCAGCCTTCACTCGTCCGGTCGAATCAACCGCCACCAGACTATGCTCGTGCAGACGAGCGGCGGCAAGGACAGCGGTATGCTCGATAGCGGTCGTGACGACGTGGCCGGTCACTCCTGCAAACATGAGATTGATAGACTCTGTCGCACCAGCAGTCATGATGATATCACTGCCTTTTGCCCCGATACATTCGGCGATGCGCTGTTTTGCTGCTTCATACTCGTGACGTACCCCTACAGCAGGCGCATATGGGCTAGAGGGATTATAAAACTTCTCACCAAAAAAAGGCAGCATTGCCGCCATGACTCGTTCATCAACAGGGGTAGCTGCAGCGTAATCTAGATATACGGTATCACTATTCACTGATCGTATTATACCAGTTTGGCACCGGTATCAGGGTCGAAGCCGTAGATCTGGCGTGCGACCTGCTCGTAATAAAGTTTGACGGCGAGCATAAAATGCTGCAGCTCATCACCATCGAGGTAGCTGTAGCGAGCACCCTCTTGTACTTTAAATATTCCCTTGTCGTGGACCTCATAGCGAATAGTGCTCGTTTGCAGTTTACGCTTTTCGTTGATCCACTCTTCATGCCAAATCCAGGTTCGCTCATCGAGATTGAAGAACTCTCGGCGATGTCCCTCGGGGACTACGCCAAAGAGCTTCGAGCCTATTTCACTCTCGAGTCGTATGAGGTCACGTTCAGTCAGCGATTTGAGGGGGCGATTTTTTGGAATATGCAGTAAATCAGCTTGATCAGGATCACCCGTCAAGAGTGAGAGTGCTTTTTGGAGGATATTTCCCATGAGATTGCTCTACCCTAACCGGCTTTGGCGAGCCTCACGAAGATTGGTACCAATAGTGCGCGCATAGGTTGCGTGAGGTGCTTCACCGATAGTCTCTCGCCTAGGAGGAGCCGTTTGGTGCAGCGGTGCCGTGGCGGCTACGAGACGTCCAGCGGTCGAGCCGACCGTCTCAGTCAGGTGCGGTACACCCTCGATACGTCCCTGATCAATATCTCTAGGATCAACAACACGCGCATCTGTAGAAGCAGCACGCAGAGCTAGCTCAGTCAACACCCCTACAGGAGGGAGTTCAGCAGTTCGTAAGTCAGAGGGTTGGTTATGAGAAAATCGAGCCGTCCCGTCTGGAAAGGCTTCGTCTCTTGGTGTATGTGGTGTCATTACATCTGTCATGTCATTTTCCCAAACACTCTCTCGGCGTTGTCAGTAGTTGCCTGCTCGACATCCTCGACGCCTACTCCTTTGAGGGCGGCTTGGTGTTTAGCAACCAGACCAACATACGCTGGTAGGTTCATTTTACCACGGAAAGGCTTTGGTGTCAAGAACGGAGCATCTGTCTCAAGGACTATTTTTTCGAGCGGTGCCTCAGTATAGAGACGCTGTTGACTCTCCTCCTTCGTAAACGTACTGATGCCATTTATACCGACGAGCAGTCCCCGTTTTAGCCCTTGCTCAAGGTTGTGCTGGGTATCAGTAAAACTGTGCATCACACCTCTGATGCCGCTAAAGGAATCGAAAATAGGCCAGAAGTCATCGTAGGCATCTCGCACATGAAAACTCACTGGTAAGTTAAACTCCTGTGCTAACGCCAATTGATCGCGCAGTAGCTGCCGCTGCACCTCACGCGGGCTGTGTTCGTAAAAATAATCAAGGCCAATCTCTCCAATAGCGACAATTTTTTTATGACCTTCTTCAAGAAGCTGGCGAATACCGGCAACGTCCTCATCTTTACCATCGTGAGGATGAATCCCGACGGCCACATAACAGCCCTCGTGTGTCTCAGCAAACGCGACTGCTTCCCGAGAACTACGCACGGTTGTCCCAACGCAAAGCATCACAACACCGGCATCACGTGATTGCCGATAAACATCCTCTCTATTCTCTGGGTAGAACTCACTGTCGTGAATATGACAATGGGTGTCGATCACCATTAATTTGCCTTTGGTGCGTGAGGATCAGGGGTGTGAAGGTATAATTTGGGAAAAAGTGGCGAGGCTTGCCCAGACGGTACGACCCCTGATTCAAACAGATTCCGAATTGCATCAGCGGTAGCGGGCATGAAGGGCGTGAGTAGATCGGCAATTTGTAGCAACGTGCTCACGGCATGTGCCAAGACTTCTTCGAGGTGACCAGCAGCCTCAGGATCCTTCTCGCGCTGCTTTGCAATTTCCCAGGGCTTGACGTGCTCAAGATATTGATTGAGTGAGCGCACCATTACCCATGTTTCATCAAATGCTTTGTTGAACTCGAGATCTTCGACGGCTTTGCGATATGGTCCCATGTCGTGCTCAGCCCTCGGCGCATCCCCGATCACCCCTGCCTGGTATCGCGTAATCATTGCTGCAACACGCTGAACCAAGTTACCGAGATCATTGCCTAGTTCGGTATTGTAGGCTGTCTCAAACTTTTCCCACGTAAAGTCACCGTCTTCTTGGGTAGGAATGTGCCTCATAAAGTAATACCGAAAGGCATCAGTACCATACTGGGTGATTACTTCTGTCGGACTGACGCCGTTCCCAAGTGATTTGCTCATCTTTGTCCCACCGACATTAACAAAACCATGTACCAATAATACTTTTGGCAGTGATAGCTCAAGGCCCATCAGCATTGCCGGCCATATGCCAGCATGAAAACGCAGGATATCCTTGCCGATAACCTGTAGATCGGCCGGCCAATACTCTTGCCATGCGGGATTATCCGGATAACCAAGCACCGTGATGTAATTTGACAACGCATCGAGCCACACATACATTACCTGTGAATCATCCCCGGGGACACTGACGCCCCAGCTAAGATTTTTGCGCGGGCGAGATACCGAAACGTCCTGGAGACCATCTTTTATAAGCTCGAGGAACTCGTTTTTGCGGAACTCCGGTACGATCTTCATGCGCCCAGTTTCGATGACTTCTCGAATCTTGTCGGAGAATGCGCTTGTCTTGAAGTAGTAGTTCTCTTCACTAAGACGCTGGTAGGGCGCCTGGTGATCGGGGCAAGAACCATTGTTTTCGGTTGCTTCTTTGTCGGTCACAAAGTTCTCACACCCCTGACAATACCATCCCTCATACACGCCTTTATAGAGATAGCCCTTTTGCATTAGTTGTTGCCAGATGTACTGAACTGCACCCTTGTGATGACCGTCAGTGGTACGAATAAAATCAGTGTACTCAACATTAAGCGCCTTCATGAGTGATGCAAAATTGCCATACATGCTATCAACGTAGGCTTGCGGCTCCATGTTGTTTTCGGCCGCTTTGGCAGCGATTTTGTTGCCGTGTTCATCTGTCCCTACCTGAAAACGAACGTCACGACCGTTTTGGCGCTGATAGCGAGCCCAGGAGTCTGCCAGTGAATAATCAAGCGCATGCCCAATATGAGGTGTTCCGTTGACATAGGGTATTGCTGTACAGACGTAGAGTTTTTTTGCCATCACCTTTCATTATACCAGAGGTTCATATCAAATATTGATGGTGGTAATGCAGGCTACTACCGAGTGCTGCGTTAGTGAAGTATCGCAACAACCGCAAAGCGACCTGATGTATCGCCGCTGCTGTGCGAAAAATAGTTTCGATCAGTAGCCGTATTGACGGATGATTCATAGATGTGACTTTCCTGAACACCCGCCTCAATTGCTCGCGCCCGGTTATATCCTTGCAAATCAAGATAGATGCCATCGGCCGTTTCATCGACAAATGGCCGCCATTCTGGGGCATCCTTGTGCACGAAGTAGTCCAGTCGATAGTCGGAACGCTTGACGCTTGGTGCCATCCAGATTAATAGATTACGAACATCGCTTCCCCGTTTCTCAAAATAGCGAATTGTTTTTTGTAGTGTATTTGCGATCGAGGCGTGACGACCAACATGTGCCAATGCTAGCGCCCCCGTCTGCGGATCGTAGATGACAGTGCCAATACAATCAGCTATCGGCAGAAATAGCCCCACTCCTTTTGACTGTGTGTAGAGGACGTCCGCGGATACGCCCAGTGTATTCGGCGCATCAACCTGGCAAATAGCGTCATACGCATTCTCATCATCATAGCTAATTATTTGGTAAACACACTGCCGATAGTTAATATCGACTTCTTTGCAAAACATCTGACGGTTTGTGACAATATCATTGGCGTGGCGATTGCCCTGCGCACGATCAAGCATTGTGCCATCCTGGCGCGATGAAACCGCTACACAAACTTTCTCGGGAAAACAAGTTGGTTGATCCTGCGCGATCATTTCTTTTTTACAACTCCTCTTTTTGATAGGAAATCGTAACTGTATGGCCATATGATGTAGATGACGTAGAAATAATAGACGGCGAGCATAAAGATATATAACAGCTGCCACCACCATTTGTTTTGTGCCCAATATTCTGAAGGGAAAGAAAATGAGAGGAGTAGGACGGTAATAGCCATAGCAATGATCAACCCATATGCCCAACCTAGAACCAAGATATTGAACCACAACACAGCCTTCCGATCGTCGAACTCATACCTAGCGTGAAGATGGGTGCGGTACTTTTTGAACCAGATATTGCGATTCATACTCATAAATGAACCGAAGAACTCATTTGAATTTGCAAGCAATTCCTTGTAGTTCATTGTCTGTGTCATACGCTATTCTTTGTTAGGCGAAGCCATTCTTCTATACTTAAATCTTGCGCGCGATTATTCGCATCAATCCCTGTCCGTTCCAACAGCTTCTCAGCCTCGGGCGCGGAAATCGCAAGACCTGCGGCTATCGAATTACGAAGTTTTTTACGTTTTTCTCGAAACCCAGCTTTTACGATACGAAAGAATCTCTTTTGATCCTCTGCCTCAACGCGCGGCTGCTTCAGTGTCTCGAGGATCACAACCTGAGAATCAACTTTCGGTTCAGGGAAAAACAGTTCTCTTCTCACCACCTCACTAAGTGAGACATCGGCAAACACCTGCGTTGCAACCGCAAGCACGCTCATATCGCCAGGTTTTGCCGCCAAACGGCACGCTACTTCTTTTTGAACCAACAATACCGTGAGCGAGGGTCTATTAGGAGCGGTCATCAACTTTTCAACAATGCTGCTCGTAATATAGTAAGGGACATTTGCGACCACTTTGTAGCCTTTCGGAAGCTGGTTCAGATCAAATTGTAGGATGTCTTGGTGGATAACGGTGAGGTTTTTGCCAGGAAACTGCCCTGGCAGTTTGCGGGCTAGCTCGCTATCATATTCAACCGCAATCACCGCTTTTGCCCGCTTCAACAGTTCACTCGTTAATGTACCGAGACCAGGCCCAATCTCAAGAATGGTATCCTGCTCTGTTATGGCCGCTTCTTCAGCAATCAAGGAGAGTACCTGACAATCCTGGAGCCAGTGTTGTCCAAGAGATTTGTTAGGCATTAGTGACTCGCGAGAATATTGTAAGCAAATTGAATCCGACGATCTTCGACACAAATGCCACAGCGCTCGTATTGATTTTGGAACGTGATGGTTGCGCCCTCGACCGTGGTCTGAGCGCGAATGGCATTCAGCACCTTCGCGTATGGTCCACTCAATTCGTACCAGAGGTAGTCAAGTTGTGACTGAATTGTCATATAGCTATCGGGAAACATTGATCGAAGTCGAGACTGCCGTGAGCCAGTCCATTGAGCCAAGCCATCTCCGCTGGTCTGAAATCCGTGCTCCTGCATGAGATTGCCCATGATACCTGCGGTTTGCTCTCGGGTTAATCCCTTGCCCATCAGAAAATCCCACGTGATTTGTTCGTTCTCACTTGGCGTAGTATACATTCCTTTGACGCCAATCACTTCGACTTGTTGAATAGGCTGCTTAGTGGTAGTACTATTTATCTCTTTTCGAGCGACTTCGACTCCATTTTTTGTGCTAATTTCGTAGCTCACCGTACGCCGTCCAGGTTCGCCCTTTGTTTGGACTTCTTTGTATCCCCGTTCGTGATTGGCATCTCTGATTTGTTTGGTATCAAATGCAACATCCTCGTCAACCGTCACCGTCTGGGTGCCATCACGCCAAACTTTCACTGTCATACCGGTGGAGAGTGGCGTGTTTAGGCTAGGCGAGACACCATCTTTTTCGGTCAAAGTAATGCGCTTTTCGGTCAGCATAGCGGCGACCGTTGACGCCTGTGAATAGGCTGTTTCGGTTTTTCCATAAAACACAAAGGTGAAGGCTTTGGCGCGCGTAATAGTCATCACTTCGGCAGTCCCATCAGTCATAACATTCTTCGATGCCGCCAACGAAACAGTATCTTCATCATGCAGTTGAATCGCTGCCTCTTTCGCTATCTGACGGGCAGTACGATACGCCGACACGACGCGTGTCTCCGTAGAACCGTCTCTAATAATAACCGGGCGAGCTCGATAGATATTTGCTTCGTACGAATTTGCAACAAGCTGTTCATCAAGCCGCGGCTCGGTTCGATCGCGTTGATCAACGCTGATACCGGCCTCTTTGAGAGCGTCTCGCAACGTTGTTGCTTTGGTGTAAAAGCCTTTTGTCTTGCCATCGTCATGAACAGTTATCACCCTTTCCCCAGAACCTGACGGTGAAGATGCAGCGTGGGCAGTTTTGAAAGCCAAAATAAGTCCAACAAAAATCGCCAACAGAGAGGCAATTGCCAAGAGAAGGATACGATGAGAGCGTGGTGTAATAGTCAAAATTTGCTTCATAAATCCCGAACTCGCCTCACGAGTGCGTACCTCTCATTGTATCAAATCATTACCGCAAAGACTAGGCCGTTAGCATTTTTCGAGGCGCGCGTACTCGACATTTAGTTTTTTTGTCTGGCCGCTATCGAACGAAACGGTTACTGCTAACCCATCAATATCAATGATTTCCCCCTGACCAAACTGTGGTGATCGCACCCTATCCCCAATATCAAGCGAAAAAGAAAACTCGTCGAATTCGTTCGTCATTGATCGTTGATACGGAGATATACTCGCAGCAACATATCCCATATCCTCCAAAAAACGTGATGGAGTAGTGTAGGACCGTTGTCCAAACTGAAGACGGCTTCCGGCATAGAGCAGATAGAGCTCCTCTCGGGCACGTGTCATGCCGACATAACATAACCGACGCTCCTCCTCGAGCTGACGCGGCCCCTCCTCGAGTGCTCGCATACTAGGAAACAGCCCTTCCTCCATGCCCACCATAAAAACAACGGGAAACTCGAGTCCTTTTGCAGCATGAAGTGTCATGAGCGTCACGGCAGACTCAGTGCTACCTACATCGGTACTCGACATCAGCGCAACTTCCTCTAAAAAGTCGTCGAGCGACGCATATGATTTCGCATCAGATACCAATACACCCAGGTTTGCCTCTCGCTCCTCGGCTTGTGGTGATCCATCAAGTAGCATGTCTCGGTAACCAGTCGCAGACAACAGCTCCTCTATCAACTCGCTAGGACCAACACCTAACTCATTTTTTACCTGCACGCGCCGCAATAATTCTCCCAGTCCGCTCAGCGCCTGTCGCGCCCTAGGAGTCAGGGTTGCTATCTGCTCGGCATTGACAAGTGCTGAGAGAATATCCATATCTGACTGGCTCTGCCATATAAGAAACTTCTCCAGACTGGTTACGCCAATTCCTCTTGTGGGCACATTGACGATGCGGCTAAAACTCATACGATCATGTGGCTGGTAAAGCAGACGAAGATAGGCTACAACATCTTTTATTTCTTTACGATCATAAAACCTCACACCACCAACCAGTTGATAGGGTATCCGCTGCTGCACGAGCACACGTTCGAGGGCATAGCTTTGTGCGTTAGTACGATAGAGTACAGCAAAATCACCAAATGATCTCGCACCAATTGCAATCTGTGCGGCAATCCGCGTTGCTACTACGCCCGCCTCTTCTGTTTCATCATAAACACCCTGCACCTGGACGGGAGCGCCGGCACCAGCAGTGGTCCATAGCTTCTTCTCTGTACGTTCAATATTCTTTGAAATCACATTATGCGCTGCTTCGAGAATAGCGCCAGTCGATCGGTAATTCTGTTCGAGCTTGATAACTGCGGCGCCTGGAAAATCTCTCTCAAATCCCAATATATTTTTGAAATCAGCACCACGCCAACTATAGATTGACTGCCAATCATCACCAACAACACAGATATTCTTATCCGGCCCGATAAGCGCCTTCATGATTGCGTACTGTGCTGCATTTGTATCTTGATATTCATCGATGAGAATATGACGAAATTGTGCTTGGTAGTGGTTGCGAGTCTTTGGTGAATCACGAAATAGTCGTACTGTTTCGAGTAGTAGGTCATCGAAATCCACCGCACCTGCCTCCTTGCGTCGCTGTTCGTAGCGTGCGTACAACTTGGCGACCGATTTCTGGAAAGGGAACTGTGCAACTTCAGCATATTCTTCTGGACCCACCATTTCATTTTTTGCACTCGATATTGCAGCACTAACGGCTCGCGGCTTCACCATATCGGCGCTAAGCGACAGTTCTTTCATCGCCTGTTTGATAAGACCCTGACGATCATCATCGTCGTAGATCACAAAGTTACTTGCAATACCAATCTCGTTACCATGCTGGCGCAAAATCCTTACGCAAACTGCATGAAATGTGCCCATCCAGGGCATAAAAGAGCGTGTTATCTGCTGGTCTAACAGCTTTGCCAGGCGTTCTCGCATCTCTTTGGCAGCCTTATTAGTGAACGTGACGGCGAGTATCTGATTTGGCCAGATACTCTCATGGGCAAGAAGATAGGCGATACGATGCGTGAGCGTCTTTGTCTTGCCGCTTCCCGCTCCTGCAAGAAGCAATAGCGGACCGCTCGTGGTTGTCACAGCAGTTTTTTGCGCATCATTAAGTCCGTCGAGGATATCCATTTCCTCTATTATACGGACTTCTTTAGCGGGGAGCAAAATAAAAGTATGCGGCGGCGGCAGCAGCACCAATCAGAATGAGACTCAGCATCCATATCACAATTCCGAGTATAGACCGTTTCTTGGGCGTATGGTCGAGCGGCTGATGGTAAGTGTCGGTATCATAGATAGCACCCGTACTTGTCGCCGAGGTACTGGGTTTTTCGGCGTATTGTTGTGCGATAGATCCCGTCTGCGTAGTATCGCTCGCCGCAGGAGTATCCATGACTGGCTCCGATGATGGAGAGATATCTTGCTCGATCTCGCTTTCAATTTCACTATGAGTACCACCAGTTGATTCAATCGCAAGCACTTCGGTACCCAGTTCTGCAGGCAATATAACAGGAGGAGCGCTATTGCCTTCAACCTCAGTGGAAACGGTAGAGATGTCCTGTGAGCCAAGAGGTCGCTTCTCGACCTTCGCATCCGGCAAAAATGGTGAACTAAGCGGTTCATCATCCACTGGCATATCTTGATGCTGGTCACTTGTATCGACAACAGGATCATTCTGCGTCGTGCTCTCCGCTTCCTCTATAGACGAGTCGGAGGTATGGTCGGTAGCTTCATCCTTACCTGTAAACTCCATCGGATCAGGATACCCCACTTCATCAGTACTATCAGTAGGAGTTTCTAGGAGGCTGTTGCCCGACTCAATAACCGGTGGTTGCTCGTCATTTAGCTCCGCCTCGCTCGTTGTACCATTCTCGGTAGGAGCGGGAGAGGCCACCATCTCTTCATGAGGCTGTGTGGGAGAAGGCTGAATGGTAATACCTTCCCTCTTTACGCCAGGAGTGGCGGCTTTCTTCATATCCGAGGAGGGGTGGATCATGTCCATAAATTGTCCCCTTCGCTTTATAGCAGGCGGAACGGTTGCGGCATTAGTAGCGGCACCCTGAGTGCCCCGCTCTGCTGGTTCCGGAGATGGCGACGGAGTATCTGCTGGGGTATCAAGCTCAACAACCTTATCTTCAGGATCATCAAGCCCGGAAGGGCGCTTGGTCGTATCAACATCCTCCATCAGATCATTGACAGCACGGTCGAGTTCATCAAAATCTAGCTCGGTCATCGTCGTTCCTTTATTCCTTTCAATTGATCATGAGTGTTGTTGGCGATCGTTGAAAAAACGTGTGCATCTAGGCTCGCACCGCCTATCAGGAGTCCGTCGATACCTTGGATGCCCAGATAGCTTGCAGCAGTATCAAGCGTCACACTTCCGCCGTACAAAATACGCACCGACTCCGCAACCTGCTCACCAAACAGATGCTTAAGCTGGGTGCGAATCATCTTTGCTGCCGCGCGAACCTCCGTAGGAGAGGCGTTATTGCCAGTACCGATAGCCCACACTGGTTCATACGCAATGACAAGTTCGGCAGCTTCTTCGCTAGTAATGTTGGCGAGGCCTCCCGTTACTTGATCATGTAGAACATCTCTCGTCTCTCCGGCTACCCGCTCGTTCACCGTCTCACCTACACAAAGCACTGGTACGATTCCATTGCGATAGGCGGCTTGAACCTTATGCCGAGTATCTTTGTCGTGCTCGTTGAATACGTGGCGGCGTTCCGAATGACCAACCAACGCATACTGTACGAGACCGCGCAGCTGATGGGCCGATACTTCGCCTGTGAAAGCTCCTTCGTCGCGCCAATAAAAGTTTTGAGCGGCAAGTTTGAATTGTCGGTAATTTATCTGCAACGAAATTGGCTGAAGAGCCAAATGACTCGGCGCCAAGACCACCTCGACACCTTGGTGTATCTTTACAAGATCGGCCAACTTATGCACATACAAACTCGCCTCATGGATGGTGAGGTTCATCTTCCAGTTACCGATGATAAGTTTTTTGCCCACAGATGTGATATTGCTTATGTTCTTTTCTACAGTGTACGCTATTTATGCTCAGGCGTCTAGCAGTGCCTCAACCCCTGGCAGTTTTTCTCCTGCCATCAATTCAAGACTGGCCCCTCCACCAGTTGATACATGCGAGAAGCTTTCTCCATGATGCGGGTCCCAGTGAATCACAAAGTCCGCGGTATCCCCACCCCCAACAATAGAGGTAATGTCGGAGTGCCCGGCTAACAGTTGCGCCAAGCGGGTAGAGGCTTGAGCAAATGCAGGCAATTCATCCATACCGAGAGGACCATTCCAGATAACAGTCCGCGCCTTCGCAATGATTGACTCCATACGAGCGATTGAATCTGGCCCGATGTCAAGCGCATAACTGCCTGCAGGAATTGCTTTTACTGATACATCTAGGCGCGTTGCCGTCAGCTCCAGCGACGTACCGACACCTACGTCGGTAGGCAAAACAATATAGTTATCGGCATTCTGTCGGCCGACCTTTTGAGCCGCCGCTTCATAGATTGCATCGATAGTCTCTGCTTGATCGGGCTCGATATGACTGCTCCCCATGAAGTTACCTTGGCGTGCCAGAAAAGTGTTTGCCATTGCACCGCCAACGATAATGGTATCTGCGGCATGTTCAAGTGCTTTGATGATAGGGATTTTGTCACTTACTTTTGCACCACCAAGTACCGCGACGAGTGGTTTCTCTGGATGCTTCATCGCCTTTGTGATAACAGAGTACTCCCGCTCCAGGAGCAGACCCGCTACACTAGGCAAAAACTGTGTAATCGCACTGGTACTCGCATGTGCTCGATGTACCACCCCAAACCCGTCCTGAACAAAGTAGTCTGCATGTGTTTGCTTTGCGAGTTGCTGCGCAAAAGCTGAATCATTTGCCTCTTCTCCAGGGTAGAAGCGTAGGTTCTCAAGTAATGTCACACTCCCTTTTGGCGCCTTTTTGGTTGCCATAAACACCTTATGTCCAATACAATCGTCAATAAATCTCACCTCTCGCCCGAGAAACTCCGAGAGTCGCTTAGCAACGGGCTGCAGCGTATACTGCAGGTCTTTCTTGCCATCCGGGCGTCCCAAATGGCTTATAATCGTCACCGTGCACCCATCAGTGAGGAGTGCTTGTACAGTCGCGAGACTCGAACGAACCCGGAAATCGTCGGCTATCTGGCCATCATCGGTCAGCGGAACGTTATAATCCGCACGCAAGAGAATGTTTTTGTTTGTGAGCGGCACGTCCGCCATCGTTTTTTTGAAGAAGTGTCCACCAGTCATACCACTTATGGTATCACGAGATGGGGGACCGAGACTACTCGATCGTACGAACTTTTATGGTATCTGTTCCCCCGACCTTACCGGGTTGGAGACCGCTCACGATAACGACATTAAACGGCTTGTCCAGCTCAAAGAAATTGCGTTCCGCCAACTCTTTTGCTAACTCGTAGCCTACCTCAGTGTTATCGGGACGAATAAAGCTGCGGTTCGCAAAACTGAGAGCAAGCTGTTGAGCCGAGCGTGGCTCGCTTGTCACACTGATAATGGGCAGGTTGGGACGCCACGCCCCAATATTTGCCGCCGTTGCGCCCGATTTCGTCTCGGCAATGATAGCAACAGCGTTGATCTCACTAGCAAGGCTGACTGCTGCATGCGAGATGGCATGACGAATCGGCATTTTTTTATCGACAAATAGCGCGTCGTCCAGACGAGCTACCCCTGTATTCTCTTGGGTATAGAGGATCGTTTTGCGCATAGCATCGATCGTCTCGATTGGATACTTGCCGTTTGCCGTCTCGTCAGACAACATGACCGCATCGGCACCCTGAATGACGGCCGTGGCTACATCACTCACCTCAGCACGGGTTGGCTCAGGATTGTCGACCATACTACTCATCATCTGGGTAGCAATGATGCTCAATTTACCATGCTTGCGGCAGAGCGCAACAATTTTTTGCTGGATAACTGGCACCATTTCAAGTCCCACCTCTGGAGCAAGATCGCCACGAGCCACCATCACGCCATCGCTTACCTTGACGATTTCCTCAAGCACGCCGTCCTGAATAGCCGCGCGTGTCTCAATCTTTGCAATCACATGTGCTGCACTGCCGTTACTCACCAAGAGCTGACGCAGATTCTGAATATCCTCGGCTGACTGAATAAAACTAAGTGCCACATAGTCTATATCTTTTGTGGCGCCATACTCAATGTCCTTGATGTCTTTTGGGGTGATAATGTCGCCACCAAAATCGGTATCAGGTAGGTTGACGCCCTTTTTGCTCATCAAAAACCCGTCGTTTTCAACTTCAACGTTAACCGCTGTCGCAGAAATAATTTCTGTCACGTGAGTACGAATCTTGCCATCAAAGAGGTAGATGCGTTCGCCAACCTTCACTTTTTCGGCAAGATTGTATTGCATCGGCAGTATCAACCCATTGTGTTCTGCTGCGCTGTCGAGAGTCAGAATATCGCCTTTTTTGACCTCTTGATGATTGTCGTTGAGCACACCCAGACGCACCTTTGGACCCTGGAGGTCTTCAACAATCGCCACTGGGCGACCTTTTCGCTTGCTTACCTCACGAATCCACTCGATTTGCCGATCTCGCTCCTCGTAGGTACCGTGAGAAAAGTTCATTCGATAGCCGTTGACACCGGCATCAAACATTTGCTCAATTTTTTCATGTGAGTTGGTAGCTGGACCAACACCGGCAAGGATTTTGGTTCGTTTTAGTATGTGCATAGGGTCTCCACTATAGCAACCTTACACAATTTGATCAAGACTGCCTAAGGGGTAGATGTCCGTCCTCAACCATCGATCGGAAGTGCCAGACTCCTCGCTCCTGGGTCTTATAACTCCAATAAAACCATGCATCTGCCCGCTCATAGACCTTGAGCTGACGTGCAATATGCTCAGCTACTATGGCTGCATGTTCGCTCTCGGGGTACTTTCTGAGTAGCTCGCCGCTCAGTACCCCACTCCACTCGCCCACAATTACTCCTTGCCAACGTTTCAGGCGGATAAGCAACCGCCGGTGAGTAGGTAGTACAAGCCGATAATACCAAGCAGGAGACACCCAGCGGTGAAGGGGGAAAAATCCATGATACCAATGAATATCCATCACGACTGGCTGATGCTTACTATTCCAAATAGCTCCAGACAACATACGGGGGCTAAATGCATCATGAAATACAATGTTTACGTGAGGTGGTAGTATGTCCGCTAATACCCTGTAGGCGTGGTTATAAAACCGCCTCAGTTTCCACTGTATAATTCCCACTCGAGGCTCGTTGAGAAGCTCTAGCCCCCAGAGTGCGGCCTTGTTACCATATCGGTCAGCCAAACGACATAAGATATCGACTGTCTGCTGCCGATAGATGGCAGAACGATACCAATTCGCCTTTCCCACCTTACCACTGTGATCTTGACCGTTTTGACTCCCAGGCGCACCGTGCAGACAGAGCAAAATACCGATCTGGTATTTAGCAGCCATACGAAACGCCCAATCCAGCCGCTTAATCGCCGAGATATAGGGTCCATCACCGTCCAACACCCAGTAACCGACTGGTATACGCACTAGGTTGATGCCGCGATTGCTCATCCACTGCCAATCTTCTTCGGTGATAAACGTCGTATGATGGTTGCGTAACCTCGCGCGAGCACCAGGACTCTGCATAAAGGCATACTCGTCCGTCGCATCAGTGCCAGCAAATAGCTCTGGGGTCATCCATTTTTCTAAGACAAGCCACCCGCCGAGATTGACACCCTGCAAGGCCATCGTTCAGTACCTACCCAACCTGGGTCCCAAACAGCGTGCCAACACCGTAGGTGATAAGCATAGCTAGCAATCCTCCCACGACGACACGCATAATTGCCCTTAGCTTTGACGCATTGCCGGCGACTGCAGAGATATATCCCACCCCAATAAGGCACAGCAATACCGCCACAATCGTCGCCAGTACCCGCATATGCACCGGAAATAGTACGATCGTCAAAAATGGTACAAGCCCACCCGCCGTAAAGGCGAGGAGTGAGGCAACGGCCGCATGCATTGGGCTGTTAATATCTTCAGGATCAAGATTGAAATGCACGTGCAGATGAGCCTTCAGCGCATTTTTCTCAGTAAGTTCTGCGGCGACTCTGTGTGAGGTTTGCTTTGTGAGACCGAGTTTTTGATACTCCCGCGCCAGCTCGTCGAGCTCGTGCTCGGGATTTTCCTTGAGATCGACCTTTTCTACTTCAATATAGGCTTTTTCAGCATCGCTCTGACTACTAACGCTCACGTACTCACCGACCGCCATACTGAGGGCACCTGCGATCAGTGCCGCCAGGCCGGCAATCAATATTGATCGGCTATCACTTGTCGCCCCCGCCACACCCATCACGAGGCTTGAGATACTGACGATACCATCGTTTGCCCCCAGTACGCCAGCACGTAATCTATTTAGTTTACCGTTATTCGCCATATCAGAGGGCAAATCATATTTTGTATTATCGTATTCGGCCATAGATTCTCCTTGTATCTCCTTAAGAGTATACCTTGTTATAGCTGTATCATGAAACAGTTCTATACATTATAAACACAATGATTGCCTATTGTTGTCAAGCATACATCGCCCCTCTCTATTTCTGGTGAGCGACGTTGTTTTAAGATACGAATGCTACGTGTTGTGGGGCGTATTAACTCACCACCTTTGCAACAACCTCACTAGGTGTGCAGTACTGTATACCCCAGTGTAATCGCTTCGTATTGTAAAAGTCCAGGTACGCCGTCAGGCGTGCCTGGATAGTGTCTTCATTCG
>JBAQIS010000002.1:0-8280 GCA_049288955.1 Saccharimonas aalborgensis (SeqCode) | reverse complement strand
CGAGCAGAATAGCCTTTACCATGCAGAATATCTATCTCACTCCGCTCGGCATCTGTTAGCTTTGATGCTTTCTTCATAGTCTTTATTGTCTAGCATCAGGTGTCCTGATTCAAAACGGAATGGAGGTGAGATAACCTCACACGATCTTTGACAAGGAGAGAGTATGTGCTGTGTGGCAGCGATAGGCTAACGAGTTCGGACTATCGCTGCCACTCAGCACTCGTCGGGACGTTCCGGCTGTGGTGTTTGCCCATCGTGGGCAGAGTGAGATTGGAGCCATCCATGTTCGCAACCACCACCGTCGTGGTCGTCCTGGGACCGGGCCAGTTCGTTGTCAACCTCGACGGGACGGCCTTCGTCGAGCCGACGGTCTACGCCGTCTGGTACGAGGAGACCTTCGTCCCCGACGAGGTCCTCGACCAGCCGGCGCCGTTCGACCCGGTGTCGACGCCGTTCGGCGGGTGGCCCGATACCACCCCCTCCTGGCCGCTGTAACCGGCGCTCACGGTGCGGTGATCCCCTCTCGGGGGGATCACCGCACCACCCCCGCTCCCTCCTTGTCCTCACCCTATCGATTGAGGCGTCTAGCCTCTTTTAAAATGTCCAGAAGTATGCTATAGTTGATAGTCGAATTGTAATACTAAATGATAAGTGAGTAGAAGATGAGTTTTTCCCTAATCCAAAAAGTCAACGACGAGCAAAAGAAAAAGCAAGTCGTCGATGCCCGCAGCGGTGATACCGTGCGTGTGCACCAAAAAATCAAAGAAGGTAGCAAAGAGCGTATCCAGGTGTTTGAGGGCGTCGTCATCCGTACCGACAACAAGAGTCAGCATACGAGCCGCATCACCGTTCGCAAGGTAGCAAGCGGTGTCGGTGTCGAAAAGAGCTTTCTCCTGCACAGCCCGCTTGTCGAAAAAGTCGAGATTGTTCGCCGCAGCAAAGTTCGCCGCAACTTCCTGAGTTACCTCCGCCAACGCAGCGGTAAGGGTGCACGTTTGACAGCGGTCCAGTTTGACCGCGAAGCAGTAAACGCTGTCAAGAACGATCATGCCGAAGAGGAAGAAGCGCGTATCAAGGAGCAAAAAGCCGTAGAGGCTGCCGAGCGTCAGGCGGCAAAGGATGCCGAGGATGCTGAGCTCGCCGCCAAGGCAGCCGAAGTCGAAGCACGTCACGCTGAAAACAACTAAATAATTAGAGCTATATACTAAAGAACTCTCGGTCAAAACCCGAGAGTTCTTTGCATGGAGAGATACCGCTTTCCTAAGAAAATGACCCGCGTCTGGCGGGGCCCCGTGGTGTTCCACAGGGTCCCGCCAAGCGGGTCAGTAGACGGCCAGTATCCAGCCGGTCGTCCCAGAGTTCAACTCATATTGCCAGCCGGCGTCCTTGATCTTCTCCCTCAGGTCACCGAGCATGCTGGGCGGGATACGCGCAGGGACCGTGATGGTGATCACCGTTCCTCCACCGTTCTCGACCCAGCGCAGGATGAGGTTGTTGAGCTGCGTCTCGGCATCCGCCAAGATTGCAGCGTTCACCTCGTCGATGACCGCCTGGGCGTCGGCGCGTGGCGTGATGGCCATTTTGGTTGTGTCCTCTCGGGTCGTGCGGTGACAGGCCGCATGGGAAATTGTCAATATTATTATAGCAAATTATAATAAAAAAGTCAATATCTAGAACTTGAAACATACCCCTCCCCACTCCACACAACCGGCCCGCCGCCAACTACATCAGCCTTCGCTCTTGGCGGGCCTTGGCCCATCAGGGCCAACTGTCTGTCGGAGGAGGGGTGTGCTTCAGGTCCAAGCCTACGCTATACTGATGTGCATGATACTTGGCATCGACGAAGTTGGGCGCGGACCGTGGGCAGGACCACTGGTGGTAGGTGCGGTGGTGCTCGGTGGCGCTGAGATAGAGGGACTAGCTGATAGCAAACAGTTGACCAAGAAGCAACGAGAAGCGCTAGCGCCGATTATCATCGAGCAGGCTGCAGCAGTGGCGCTGGGATGGGTCACAGCGACAGAGCTCGACGACATCGGCCTCAGCCAGGCGCTTGTACTAGCGACCAGGCGGGCTGTCGAGCAAATCACAGTACCGTACCACGAAATCATCATCGACGGCACTGTCAATTTCCTCGCCGGAACAAAAAAGGGTCAGTATGTGACCGTCCTGCCAAAAGCCGACAAATTGGTGCCGAGTGTCTCGGCTGCTTCGATCGTTGCAAAGGTGGCGCGCGACGGCTACATGCGTGATCAAGACGCGATCTACCCAGGCTATGGATTCGGTCGTCATGCCGGCTATGGCGTTGCGGCACATCGAGCAGCCATAGACAAGCTTGGCGTAACTCCGCTGCATCGGTTGAGCTTCGCGCCACTCGCGGCCTATCGACTCGACGCTCCCAAAGAAAGGCGCGAGAAAAGCCTACCGGCTACCACCACTCGCTCAATTGGCCAGGCGAGTGAGGCTGCGGCAGCTGAGTATCTACAATCGCTCGGTCATACCATCGTGGCACGGAATTGGCGTACGAAATGGTGCGAAATTGATATCATCAGCAAGCAGGCAAATACGCTGCACTTTACAGAAGTAAAACATCGCAAAAATGATAAATCGGGAGACGGAATTGCTGCGATTACAAAGCGAAAGCAGCGTCAAATGGCCTTTGCTGCAGAGGTGTATGCTGCTCATCACCCGGGACATGATCTGCGGCTAGGAGTTATTTCTACCACCGGCACGCCTCCTGCTGTCGTCACATACTTAGAGCTGCGCTAGTCTCGCGATGACTGCTGGTCCATCTTTTTCGATCAGCTCAACGCGGGCAGTGAGATCAACAATACCCATATCGATGGCCCGTGTCAGCGAAGGGTCATCGCGCATCGGGGTAAAGAATGCTGTAAACTCATCGAGTTGTGACGCTGTCATGAGGCACATTGCGGCGTACTTCGGGAATGAGTCGTAGCTTTTTTCGCTAAAGTACATCTCGCCGATCCACGGCCATTCGCGTCTCATCCAGTCCCACACCTCTTGGCGGCTAAAGCGGTTTCTTAGGAGCGATACAAACCACGAGACGGTGTCTTGGAGACGGATCACCTTTGTATCTTTGAGGAGGCCGATCAAACGCAGTAGTGTATCGTGATCACGCGATGAGGTGAGGGCGCCGCAGATATCGTGTTGCAACTCTGGGTTGATGGTTGCGCTATAGTCCTGGATGAGTGCATCGATATCGTCCGGGCGATGATCGTGACGAACAACAGTCGAGATGATCAGGCCGCGTAGTTCGGGATCAAGCTGGTCGATTGACGAGGAGCGATACTGACGAATGGCCTCGGCTATGACCTCAGTATCCTCGCTATAGAGCATACAGCCGATAATGGTCGTGCGAAGTTTGGTGCGTGTGAGTGATTCATCCGGTTTCTTTTGCCATCCGAGCTGTTCATACTGCTGACGTGCGAGTCGTCCGACAAACGTCCGTAACTGATGCTCTGCAGCCTCGTCCGTGTCGACAAACTTTTTTAACTCACCGATAGCTACGGCCATCATACCCCAGACGTATTCGTCGTCTTCATTGACATAGGCTTCGAGAAGGTCAATCAACGTGTCGCTCGAGAGCAGGCCACCCCGTACAAGCAGGGTTTGTTCGTGAAGCAGTTGGGCCCGACCTAAGACTGATAGGTTACCACTCGTCACGTCAGACAACAATTTATCAAATAGCCCCTTGTCGTAGTGAGTAATGAAGTGAGCGCTATCATCCTGGTTGAGCCGTAGCGATGTCTCCGAGTAGGGTATTGTGAGTGATGGTTCGCTCAGTGTGCGAGGAATCGACTCATTCTGGGCGCCCAGCGGGATTGGCCATAAGCGAGTTGAGGCCTGGTGTGGGCCAATAAAAAACTGTCGCTGGGTGAGGGTTAATTCACCGTCTGCCAGAGAGGCCGAGACAACCGGATACCCTGGCTGGCTAATCCATGTGTGCATGAAGCCAACGACATCCTTGCCGCTGGTTTCGGCGAGTGCGTTCCATAGGTCGTCTCCCGTCGTATTGGCGTATTGATGCCTGGAAAAATAGAGCTTAAGTCCACTGCGGAATGCCTCCTCACCAACGTACGCATGGAGCATTCGCATCAAGCGGCCACCTTTTGCGTAGACGATCGCTCCATCAAAGATAGACTGAATCTCGCTCGGATGATTGACATCGATCTGGACTGACTGGACGCCATCGATACTGTCGCGCCGTAGCGCGAGGACGTTTTCGTAGGTGGAACAATCCAGCCACATCTGCCATTCGGGGTAGAGATGATCAAGCGCGATGTACTCCATCACGTTGGCAAAACTTTCGTTGAGCCAGAGGTCATTCCACCACTTCATTGTCACGAGATTGCCAAACCATTGGTGGCTAATCTCATGAGCAATTGTCTTGGCGATCATCTGCTTTGATTCGACGCTAGTCATGCTGGGATCAGCGAGCAAGTAATCTTGACGATAGGTGACTAGTCCCCAGTTTTCCATGGCAGCTGCACCACCTCCAAAATCTGGGAGGGCGAGGTGGTCACTTTTTGGAAGCGGGTAGGGCACACCGAAGTAGTCATCATAAAAATCAATACATTTGATTGCTTGTTCAAGGGGGTATTCAAGCGCGGTAGCCGGTTGAGTCGGTACAGCCCATATATTGACCTCAACGCCAGTCGTCGAGAGACGGCTGAGCTTGTGAAACTCTCCGACGGCAATAGCAAGTAGGTAGCTACTCATACGCGGAGAGGGTTCGAAGTATGTTGTGGTCACCTCATTGCTATGTTCGTAATGCGTAGCCGGCATATTACTAAGGACTGTTGATCCACGTGCGGTGGTGATATCGACCGTAAAGACAGCTTTGGCTTCTGGTTCATCGACGCAGGGCAGTACCTCACGGGCGTAGTGACTCTCAAGTTGGGTGGCAAATAACTCTTTCTCAACACCGTTTTCTTTGTAGCGCGATACGTACATACCATGTGCGAGTTCGGTGATGGTGAAGTGGTACTCAATTTCGATGACATGCTTGCCCGGCGAGAGAGCAGAGCTGGCGATAGTGAGCTCATCGTCCTTACCAAAGGAGTGCGACGCTGGTTGGCCATCAAGCATTACATGGTCGATGGCCATATCCTTGGCATGAAGTGCGATAGTACCGTTGACTGATGATCCTGAGATGACGACACGACCGTGGGCCTCATGGCTAGCTCGATCGAGTATCAATGAGAGATTATATGATTCCGGGACAAATTGAGAAATAAGGTGATTTACAGCTTGCATTCCTCTATTGTATCAGAGGATAATGGGCGCATGCCATATCGTCGACGGAGGGTACTCGGAGCATTGCTTATCGCATTTGCAATTGCTCTCTATATCAATCAAACTGGGCCGCAACCCCAGACTCCTCCATCGATCCCCTCATCGACGTCGGTGACTACCGGTGATCGGGCACAGGCGATGCTCGAGAAGTTACCGGTCAAAGGACGCGCGCCAAAAACTGACTACACCCGAACTCAGTTCGGCGATGGTTGGTCACTTATCGGCACCTGTGATATGCGCAATATTATCCTCCATCGTGATCTTTCAAATGCCGTGGTAAATGATTCTTGCAAAGTCACGAGTGGCATCCTCAATGATCCCTATACGGGTACGGTCATTGCGTTTGCGAGAGGCCCATCAACCAGTGATGACGTGCAGATTGATCACGTCGTTGCGCTCAGTAATGCCTGGCAAACCGGTGCACAACTCCTCAGCCTTGAAGAGCGTACTCAGCTCGCAAATGATCCACTTGAACTGCTAGCGGTCGATGGCGATGCCAATCAAGCCAAAGGTGATGGCGATGCCGCCACATGGTTACCGGCAAATAGGGCATTTCGGTGTCAGTATGTCGCACGGCAGATCGCCGTGAAGGCAAAGTACCATCTGTGGGTCACCGATGCCGAAAAATCTGCCATGCAGCGTGTGCTTGAGACATGTCCTGACCAGACAGTACCAGTAGTAACGGGTGGTGTATAATAGTCAGCATGTTTCTGTTTGCCAAAAAACATGTCCATGTCTATGAACTCTTATCGGGACTATTTGTGATGACGCTTATCGTCAGCAATATTGCCAGTGTCAAGATGGTGCATGCTGGACCACTAGTATTTGATGCGGGAACCATACTGTTTCCGCTGGCGTATATCGTGGGTGATATCGTGACAGAGGTATATGGATATCGCAAGATGCGGTCACTCCTCTACGTAGGCATCATGACGCTTCTCTTGACTAGTGTAACCTTTTGGTTAGTCGGTATGCTGCCGGCAGATGTAAGCTGGACAAATCAATCATCGTATGATGCCATCCTGGGAGTAGTATGGCGGATCGTTGCAGCTAGTATCGCCGCGATATTTATCGGTGAATTGATCAATAGCTACGTCCTCGTAACGCTCAAGATTAAGACAAAGGGCAAGCGTCTCTGGGCGCGTCTTGTTGGCAGTTCTGGTGTCGGTAGTCTCGTTGATACCACAGTCTTTTCGCTCCTCGCGTTCGGCGGCACGATGCCGGCCGATACGATGGTTCAGCTTATCGCCACCGTCTTTTGTATCAAGATAGTCACCGAAATAGCGGTGTCACCACTCACCATGCGTGTCATTCACTACATCAAGAAGCACGAAAAACTCGATAGCTTCGAAGCACCGGCACGCTACTTGGTTGACTAATTCATCAGCGTATCACCACCTCCCCCGACAGACAGTTGGCCCTGATGGGCCAAGGCCCGCCAAGGCGAAAGCTAGTCAGTTAGCGGCGGGCCGGTGTTCGGAGTGGGGAGGTGGTGAGGCTCAAGTTACTCTACTATGACGCCTACTGGGGGCGTGTCGCCATAGTAACGATGGAGAAATCGTTTTTTTAGTTCAAAGAACGTTTTGTCTTTGAGCGATTGACGGATCTGATCGACAGTTCGCACCACAAAGCGTTCATTGTGGATACTCGCTAGCGTCGCGCCGAGGATCTCATCAGACTTAAAGAGGTGGTTAACATAGGCGCGGGTGTAATGAAGGCAGGTATAACAGTCACATTCACTATCAATCGGTGAAAAATCTGTTTTGTAACGCGTGTTAATGATATTGATACGGCCATCGTAGGTGTAGAGTGCGCCGTTGCGCGCTTGACGAGTAGGCGCAACACAGTCGAAGGTATCGACGCCGTACTCGACGCCAAGGAAGAGATCGGCCGGTTGTGCCCCCATGCCGAGCAGATGGCGCGGTTTGTCATCAGGAAGGGTCTCATCGACCCATTTGACAACAGTAGGAATCTCACTCGTCTCAAAGACACCGCCAATGCCGTAGCCATCGAAGTCACGGGCACCGAGGAAAGTTGCTGATTGTTTGCGGGGCTTCTCGTCTCTTGCCCCCTGAACGACGCCGTACAAGGCTTGAAGCGGTTCGCTATTTTTTTCATGTTCTTTGTTTAATTCCTGATGACGAGTCAGGCAACGCTCGGCCCAGGCATGCGTGCGCTCCAGTGCTTCGACAAGATAGTAAGGCGGTGCGAGTGGCGCGGGACATTCGTCAAATGCCATATGGATATCTGCACCAATCTCGTGCTGGAGCTCCATGCTGCTCTCTGGTGTCATGAGGAGCTTTTGACCATCATAGTGGCTGCGAAAATGCGCGCCTCGCTCAGTAATCTTGACGAGCTGATCATCCGATTTGACTGCCTTGGCTGCATCACCACGCTCTGTATGGGCGACGGCGTCGATGCCTTTTTTGTAGGCGACGCCCAGGCTAAAGACCTGGAAACCGCCACTATCAGTAAAGGTCGGACCGTCCCAGTTCATGAACTTCGATAGGCCACCGGCCTGCTTGATGATATCGGTACCCGGCCGTAGCATCAGATGGTAGGTATTAGCGAGAACGGCTTGGCCGCCATACTCTTTGATTTGCTCTGGGGTGATAGCTTTGACCGTTGCTTTTGTACCGCCGACGATAAATGCCGGAGTTTCTATAGGTCCATGCGGTGTGTGGATGATGCCGACACGGGCGAGGGTACCTTCGAGGCGATCGGTGATTTCAAATGTCAGTGCGTGTTTCATTACCTTTTACTGTACCACAACTGAGGTCGAGGGAGTGAAATAGTTGCAAATATTTACAAACTATGATATAATGAGTACGTCCACAATCGCCTAAATTCACCCCCCAATCAGGACACTCCTTCTAGAATTAATCCTTTCTCTTTTGCAGCTTGTAATGAGCTCTTGTAGCCCAGAATCTTCCTGGGCTTGTTGTTTATGAGCGTGAGCGCATGAAC
>JBAQIS010000001.1:0-45334 GCA_049288955.1 Saccharimonas aalborgensis (SeqCode) | reverse complement strand
GTCGTAGAGCGGGAAGGTAAATATTGGTAGAATAAGCCATAGATAGGCTCCTTTCTGTAATTAGGTGATTCTTATTACAGTCTACAGGGGCCTATCTTTTTGTTGCAGAGGTATTGAGTGTATACGTCCCTCCGTGTATTCATACCTCTGTTGGTGTGGCCAAGAAAACATTTCTGATAGATGGCAAGGCAACTCTACAAATTGCTCGAAATCGAGCTTCGGCAAGGCGCCTATGAGCAACCTACGCTCATAACGCCAGGATTATTACGCTCTAGTTGATCTGCGCTATGTCGAGTAAGCTGGCGCGACGATCATAACCACTTTTCAGACAAAACGCTCGCCGAAAGTCACTTGCACCTTCCACTTCCTGGTAAGCGTTTGCATCAAAAATCAACCAAACATCGAGCGGATAGTGTGGTCGATCCGCAACGCGTGGCATAACGGTGTGATACAGTTTGAAAAAAGCGTCTGTGGAATGGTACTCAACATAGGGACAAAACTCCATGCCCAGGATATCAAACGACCGATGTTCGCGAGTGTCGATCGGTATTCCACCCGTCTCACGCATTTTTTTGACAAAAGATGCCCTACTGCCCTCATCCACAAACTGTCTTGACTGTAAACCACAGACAATAATGTCTTGATACATAAAGCGGTGCAAAAACACTACGTCGATATAGCGCGATATTTCATAGGTTTTGGTACGATCTCTCCCTAAGCCTACAAAAGGATTTTCACTAAAGTCATAGCTATACGCCGGAATCGTAAGGTGAATAATTCCGTCGCTATCCTCGCTTAAGCTCTCACGGAGCTTTACCAGTTGTGTTTTGATATCACTATCGCGTCCGTTATCGACTCGCTCGTGGTCTAAAAAGACTTCGGCCTCTTGCCTCAGGTCGACCTCGGCACCAGATTCATCATACTCAAAATCTTTGTGAGACTCGTTTTCGAAATGAGGTTGATAGCGCTCGTACATGGATATAGTTTATAATACCGCACCGACTAACTTGGCGCGAGAAATGGACACGTGAATAGACGTAGCGATGCTACTATTCAGTTACGCCGAGTTCGATACGTTTGAACTGACTAATGCGGATGTTTTCACCCGACAAAGCAATTTGTTCTTTTACTCGCTCGCCAACTGTCTTGGTGTCATCGAGTACAAATGCCTGCTCGCCGAGAACTTGCTCCGCAAAATGTTTTTTGAGCTGCCCATCGACGATCTGCTCACGCATGGCCTCGGGTTTGCTTTTGAGACTCTCGCTCTCAAGCAATTCACGTTTCTTGGCCTCAAGTACATCACCTGGAATATCTTCCATCGTGGCATACGTCGGATTCATAGCGGCGATTTGCATAGCAATCTGGTGAGCAAACTCTTTGAACTCGGGAAGGCGGGCCACAAAATCGGTTTCACAATTCACCTCTACGATAACGCCGATTCGTCCAGAATGGACATAGCTCTCGATCAAGCCTTCTCGCGTCTCACGATCACCTTTTTTCTCAGCCTTGGTCAGGCCTTTTTTGCGCATCGCCTCCAGCGCTTTGTCGAAATTGCCATCCGCCTCAACAAGCGCTTGCTTGGCATCAGTGAGACCAACTCCCGTCAATTCTTTGAGCTTTTTGATATCCTCAATCGTTACAGACATACTATGCTGCCTCTTTCTTGGCAACGCCAGCCTCTCGTACTGCCGCGACAAAATAATCAAGCAATAGTTGCGTACCTTTTATCGCATCGTCGTTACCAGGAATGGCATACGATACAGCACTCGGATCAGCATTGGTATCAACCACGCCAACGACGGGAATATGCAGGTTATTTGCTTCACGAATTGCATTCGCATCAACAAGTGTATCTATCACGATAACTGCGCCAGGTTTTCCACTAAGCTCTTTGATGCCGCTATACTTCACATTCAGAGAATCAATCTCTTCTTGGTATCGCTGAACCTCAAGTTTGTTGTAGCGTTTTTCGAGATCGCCATTTAGCATCCGGCGTTCGAGATCACGTAGTTTCTTTATCTGGGCGTTTGTCGTCGTGACATTGGTCAGCATGCCGCCAACCCAGCGTTCAGTAACGTATGGCTGACCACACGACTCAGCAGCAGCTTTTACCGCTTCCTTTGCTTGTTTTTTTGTCCCTACAAAGAGGACTGGCTTACCACTTGCGACAACTTTTGTGATGAATGGCAGCGCTTTTTCAAGCGCATCGACAGTTTTTGTCAGGTCAATGATATGACTGTCTTGCCGTTTGCTATGGATGTATGGCGCCATCTTTGGGTGCCAACGACTCGTTTTGTGTCCGAAATGAACACCGGCTTCGAGCAAAGCCTTGATATCAACCTCTACGGCCATGATATCCTTACTCCCTTCACTCTACACACCTATACTCAGGATATCCGTGCAGAGTTGTTTCGTTAAACTAATATACCCTCTCAGGGTATCAGATACGATTTCTTTTGTCTACCCCTTATGGCGATCGGCGTCTCGCTGCCTGGATAACAAAGAGATATTGGATCATGTCAGTCAGGACCTCGCATCCATAGGCATCATAGCGAAGCGGCGTGAGCGCACTCAGCACACCCTCTTTGTCCGATGAGACACCGTGACTGACTACTGTCTTATCTTCCATCATATCCGCGTGCATTGTCTCAGTGATTTCTTCTCCTGTTTCTTGATCCTTCTCCATCACATTGATGCGAAGCTTTTGTTGACTCGGGGAAACAACCTGGAGACGACCTCCATCATCACGCGTCAACGTATCGAAGCCATCAGTTGGACGTCCTTGCCGATACTCGTAGAGAACTTGCGCTAATAGTTGAGCGAGAAGCTCATACTCCTCGCGGTAATCGATCGGTCGTTCGATTACGCCGATAATAGGCTTCACATCACCAGGGATCTCACTCATGCTGCTCTCCTGTCATGTACTACTTCATCGATATGTTCACACACTATTCCTTCATCAGCAAAACGATTTGGATCGAAGGTATACCGCGTCATTACTGACCTATCCTCACCAGTACCATTATGGTGATCGTCATCAATATAACGTATCCTGCCATTGCCCCATAGAAGATGCATTGGTGCACGGCTTCCATAGACGAGCACCCTATTTTGGTTACCAATCGTAGTATCTATTGCAGCTTGTGCGACACTCCTAGCGCGAGTGCTACCCACACCTCTATCGACCTCTTGATCGGTACTGCATGCACTAAAGAATATCTCAACTGCTCCAGATGCCTCACTGGAGTCATCAATACCTCGACCTGGTTGCATAAACCCATCACTCAATAATTGATCCACTATATCTCCCACAAAAACATCACGCCTTGTTCGCACTGCCCGCCGCTCACTTACGATTCGATACCGACTTTTTCCACGATTACCCTCTATTGAGCCCGGCGAGCCATGACTGTCAAATACCACGGTACTTGGGTGAAGGCCTCTTTCTACGAGTTGTTTCTTGCGCGCTTTTACTGTTTCAGCCCCAGGCATCTCAAAAAATAGAACTCTTCCCGAAGTTTTACGGTATGCCCTCACTGAGTCAACGATAACGCTCTTTGTGTCACCTCTTGCATCAAAGAACACGACCGTCAGATCACCCCTTCTCAGTTCCTCGAGTATCATTTCATCGCCATCGAGTATGCCGCGCATGATGCGTAAATCTTCTGGGCGATAGATCTCAGGAGTTTCCAGAGTAAACGCCTCATCGAGTCGCTTAAAGTCATCGATACCTACCGCTTCGACACATGCCGCGATGCCATAGATATCATCGGCTATCCGGTCACCCTCAAACGCCGTTGGTAACTCCGACCCGTTAGGCATGAGGTGAGTATGGCGGAAGCGCGCATTTGCAATATAAGCGTCAACGATATGTATAGGAAGGCCAAGCTGCTCACCCATCAACCAATAAACACGATTAACGACCCTCTGATTGAAATCAGCGATTGCTTCATACGAGGTACCCTCGGGATGAGACGGGATACGTGCCAGTTCAAAATCGCGCTCATTTGACTCCATCGCAGCAAATAGCCTCATATACTCAGGGTACGTCAATGCGTCAACTGTCGAGATATCTTCATCCTGACACTTGTCGAGAATACGCAAAAGCTGCGCTGCATGACTGCCATCCAGCGGAATACTATTCAGTAATGCAGCTATAGGGTTTGCCTTGTTGTCAGAATCGGCCGTATATATCTCCTGCAACAGCTCGGAAGGGATTGCCTCTACAATGCTCAGAAGCTGTGTTGCTTCACCTTGATTTTCCCCAGAAAAGGCAACCTCACACCTCCGGATCGCATCGATAAGCCCGGATGCTGCTTCAATCGAGTATCCTCCCTGTATGACATATTGCACAAACTCCTCATCGACATACTCGGCGTCTCGATATGGACTAAGGTCTTCTCCTGTCCCGAGCATTACTTCCAAGCGACGTATCAAATGGTGCATGTTTTCTTCGCCCGAAGGGTCACTATCATCAAATTGCACCGTCTCATTCAGATCATGGTATCCGCGCACACCAGCAACAATCGCATCCATCTGCGTCGCTGCGTCGTGTGTTCCAATCTCCTGCTCTACCGGCATGTTTATGTTTACTTTCTCTTCCTCTCCATCATAGCATACTTGTTGTGCTTTGGTACAGAGGCGCACCCTTTGACACGGGGAGACTTTTCTGCTACGATGGTACGGATATGAAAAGCAGTATTCACCCACAAGATTATCGCCTGGTCGTATTTAGCGACGAACAAGCAGGCTTTAGCTTTCTCACCCGTTCGACTGCTCAGAGTTCTGAGACGATCAAATGGGAAGATGGCAACGAGTATCCTCTTATAAAAGTCCATGTATCGTCTGCCTCTCATCCATTCTTTACTGGTGAGGAGAAGATCATCGATACCGAAGGCCGCGTCGACCGATTTGAAGCTCGCCGAAAGGCTGCCGAGGAATTGCGTCATCAAATGGCCGCCAAAGCCAAGAAGCAAAACGCTCGCAAAGCCCAAAAAACTGAAAAATAACAATATAATACTAGGGAGATTGTGCTCCAGCACAATCTCTTTTTGTATAATGAGATAAGACATGCCCACTATCAACCTCAATTTGGCCGACCTAAAAGCTGAGAAACAGTCTCTTGCTAACTTCCTGGCGCAACCAAATGCCTATGCCGATCCAGAGTATACTGCCAAAAACAAACGGTTTAGCGAACTTGATGCTATCATCGCAAAAGCAGGTGAGCGCGAGCATCTTACAAGAAATCTTCTAGAGGCAAAGGAGCTCTCTCAAGGATCGGACGAATTAGCCGACTTAGCAAAATCTGAAGTTCTTGAAATCGAGCACAATCTCGAAGTCATCGAAAACGACTTATTTATCATGCTGACGCCAAAAGACCCAAACGATGAAAAAAATATCATCGTCGAGATTCGCGCTGGTGCCGGTGGTGACGAGGCAAGCCTGTTTGCTGCAGAACTCTACCGGATGTACCTGCGTTGGTGCGAAACCCATGGCTACAAAACTGAGCTCATGAGCGAGAGTGCTAACGAGTCCGGTGGTTACAAGGAGGTGATTGTTATGATTAAGGGTGATGCTCCCTATGCAAAGCTCAAGTTCGAGGGTGGTGTCCACCGTGTTCAGCGAGTACCGGTTACCGAGAGCCAGGGTCGTATCCATACCAGCACGGTCACTGTTGCTGTCCTCCCCGAAGCAGAAGAAGCTGATGTCGAGATTGGTTCCAACGATCTTCGTATTGATGTATTTAGAAGTGGCGGCCATGGGGGCCAAAGCGTCAATACTACCGACAGCGCCGTGCGCATCACGCACTTACCTACGGGAATGGTCGTCACTAATCAAGATGAGAAATCACAAATTAAAAATAAAGAAAAGGCCATGAGTGTTCTTCGTAGTCGCCTCCTCCAAATTAAAATAGATGAGGAACAGGCAAAATTGACTGCCGAGCGTCGCAGCCTCGTCGGTACGGGCGACCGAAGCGAAAAGATTCGTACCTACAACTTCCCACAGGACCGTATCACCGACCATCGAATCGGCTACAGCCGGAGTAATATCACTGGCGCCATGAATGGCGACATCGATGATCTCATTGAGCATCTGCAAGCATACGAACGTGAGTTGTTAGCTGCACAAGCTAATAGTTAAGGGTTAAAAAACGGGCTACTCCGTGACGATAGCCCGTTTTTATTCGTACTTTCCGCGTCTCTTAGTTGACGAGTGTTTCTTTGACGCGCCTCGACTGAACAAAGTAGAGGATCATCAATCCACCAAAGACGATTGTGCCAACAATGCTGCCCATGAGAGTAGCAATGTTCGAGCTGCTACCACCCGTGCCGGCAGCAAACGAAACAATTGCATTAATAACACTGTAGAGCACCGCCACGCCGATATAAGCCATGGCTGCAAGTTTACCAAGCTTTTTTTGCATTGAGATAAAGACCACGGCTCCAAGAGCGGTGATTGCCAAAAAAGGTGCGAAGATCGCCATCACTACAGCACTGGGTGAATCAAGGTTTGTGAGTGCTGCAAAGAACAAAGTGACATACCCTACTCCTGCTAAGCCGAGGATAATTACCCAAAACAGTAGCCAGCCACCGATACCTTTGAGTGATTGACTTGCGACAATATACTGCACGGGAGCTCCTTGAGACTGGGCAAAATAAGGATTTACTGGTTGTTGCATTGGTGGTTGCTCTACTACTGGCGGCTGAGCAGGAGCATGGTCTCCTTGATGATGCGGTTGATCTTGTGACATAGATGTAGTCTCCTTTATTGGTGATCGATTAACTACTAAGAGTGTAATACATGAGCGCCATAGTGTCTAGTGATTCGTGCTACAATCAAGGTGTTATGACCTTCGTCCTTAACGAGCATACTACGATCAATCATTGGCTTCGAGATGCAGCCGAGCAACTTGCCGCTATCGGTATCATAAGCGCCTTGCTCGATGCCGAGATCATTCTTTCGCATACTCTCCGAAAGTCCCGAACTTTTTTGCACGCCCATGCACATGATCTCCTCTCTTTGAGAGAGCTCGATATCGCCAACGCACGCCTCGATCTTCGGCTCGACCGCACGCCGATTGCCTACATTATTGGCCATAAGGAGTTTTACGGAAGACTGTTTAAAGTAACGCCCGCGACATTGATTCCGCGACCCGAATCCGAGACAATCATTCAGTTATTAGGAGAATACGTCACTACCAACCCCGCCAAGCTCATCGATATTGGCACCGGAAGTGGCTGCCTCGGTATTACTGCCTGTCTTGAGTACCCACATCTTGAGGTGACACTCAGTGACAATAGTCATCATGCCTTACGCATTGCCGAAGAAAACGCTCGTCTCCTCGGCGCGAACGTTACGTGCGTACGTTCCGACCTGCTACAATCAGTTGATTCAACGAACTACCGGTACGTCATTGCCAATCTCCCTTATGTTGATCGCTCTTGGCAGTGCTCTCCCGAAACTGATGCAGAACCACCAGAAGCTCTCTTTGCCGATGAAGGCGGGTTGGCATTGATATACGAACTATTTGATCAACTTCCCAGAGTAACACAGGTGGGATCGATCCTTATTCTCGAAGCTGATCCGCGCCAACACCCTCAGATCATTGCTCGCGCAGTTTCACGCAACTTTGACCATCTCAAAACCGATGGATTTTGTCTCGCCTTTCGGCGTGCACGGTGACTATACTGACTTTATGGCACTTACATCGTTATAAAATATCACCAAAACTACCGTGATACTGAGCGCAAGCAGCGTGGGCATCAGGATGTCGCGTGTTTTGACGACGCCGTGTCGATGGTAACTTGCATAGGCACGTTCTGCAACAAAACAGTAGAGAGTCGTCAGTATTGCAAGTTGGGATAATTTTATTTGTCCAAATCCAGGAAGCGTATAAGCAAATAGCCAGTGATATCCTAGCCATCCCAGTTCGGCAAACATGAGCCCGGCAATAAGACTATAGAGCACCGTCATGTTCTCTTCATAACTACCCAATACGTGACGTGCCGACGAATAGCCTATCAGCCACATACCAGCGACAAATACGGTCGAGTGTGGGGCATAGGCAACGAGCGAAAGAGCCGTGACTCCAAAAAAGACGGCTGCTGCTGCCTGGATTGCAACGTATAATTTACTCGAGCGAGGCTTAATAAAAAGTAGCCACACGCTGTAGATAACTGCCAACGCAGCCTGGAGTGGTACGATACCCGATGCAGCATACATCAGGGTGACAACCGCTAACCCGACAATAATGTCGACGAGATTGGCGACGAGATTGGCAAACCAAAATCTCGGACGGACAGCGAGAGCGCGCCATTTGCTTATCAACACCAAAAGATATGCCAGCCAAGTCGATTGAACGGAAAGAACCACAACAAACAGCGACACTGCCAGACCAATATTGAGAGTAACATAGAGGATTTCACTAACCCGTGAACGCCGTTTGTGTGACTTGAGCAAATCCATATGTGAAGCTTATTATATCACGAACCTACGGAGTAGCTGACTTAGCGGGAGGTGCCAAAATGATGATAAAGTCTATGCCTTCATTGACCGTCACTGGAGGCGCGGTTGTGACTGGTGTTACTCCGTAGAGCTCAGTTAATTTTTTGGCAGTTGCGGGCTTTTTATCGGTTAGTTGATAAATGACATTTGCCGAATAGTCTCCCGACGGCGCATTCCCTGCCGTCGCGTCTATCCCTATGTCTGCTAGAGTATCGACTTGTTTCTGAGCAGCACCTGTCACTCCTGACCCATTAAGAACCGTCACTTGCGCGCCTTCAGCAAGTAGTGGATCGGTGCTCAACTTTTTCTTGAGAAACGCTTGTATTTTTGAGAAATTATATAAGCCCGCTCTCGGCTGGCCGGAAGGATCGACTAATTGATTATCGATAAGACTGATGCTTTGAACACTTGATGATGGGATGTCCTTTGCAAGGGACGTTAGTGTTCTAACCTCGCTTGTATCAAAGTTGGTACGCAAATTTTTTCCAATTGCGTCGATAATACCCATGACTTTTCCAATGTCAGTCAGAGTGCCACTACTCATGGCCTTCTCTTTGATTGCAACAATAATTTTTTGCTGATTTTTCTCACGATCAAAGTTCGACATCTCAAAACCATAATTTTCGACATCACCACGTGCCTGTGCAAGATAGAGAGCGTGTTCAGCATCGAGCGTCACCGGACCATTTGGATAATCAATAAAATGGCCGTTGGGCGGGCAATTTTTCTTCATCGTCGCCAAGCTCGCATAGGCGTTACCACCTCTACATTTCCAGTCGAAGTTTGCATCCATCTGCCCACGTGGATCGCGGCTCTCAATCGTCACAGTAATACCACCAAGCGCTCCCACCAAATCACGCATCACGCTGTAGTTAACGTGCACACTGTACTGAATATCCAACCCAACGATATCGCCAAAGAACTTACGCGCCTCATTCTGACGCTCGGTCTCGGCGGAATCTGAACTGAAATCATCATTTGAACAAGCAAAGAATGCGTTTATTTTACCCGCATTGTTACCCGTTCCGACGCACGAACGTCCATATCGTACCTCCATGTCCCTAGGGATACTGATCATATAAGCGTTCTTATTTTTTTGATCAATGCTGAGAATCATGATTGAATCTGTCAGAGTTGCGCCTTGATGCCCCGGATCATCTTCAGACGTACCGACAATCAATATGTTACTACGTCCATTAGCATCCTGTTTTAGTTCTCTCTGTTGCAATATACCGAAAAAATCTCCTTTAAATACTGCATGACCTGCGAGGAGCACTTTGACACCAAACCAGCCGGCAAATACCACCATCGAGGTGATAACAGCAATCACCAACCACTTGACAAGCTTGCGCCGAGAAGATACCGGCCGCTTAGCGGTCCGTCGTCGAAAACGCTTATGCCTTTTTTCTGCAATCTCAACTGCCGATGATTCATCGATTTGCCTGAGAGATTCGTCAACATCCGCGCGACTCAATGCTTGGCCGCTCGCAGACAATACTGGCGCGCTCTTAGTTTCCGCCCGCTTCAGGCCGGATGCTTCGCTGACCGGTGCTGGCAAAACTGGGGTATACCCATGATGATACTCGCCCATTGTCCCAGGCGAGCGTCGTGGAATAAAGCCGTCAACAGAAGGTTTTTTGACCATAAACTCCCTCTACTATAGCGGATTGAGAGGTAAAAAGAAATAAAACTGTCTATGTTTTGAGGTTATATTTACCCCCCTATGTTGTATAGTAAGGAGTTGATGGAAGCCAATTATCTTACACGACACCCCCGAATCAAAGATGCATTTCAATTTGGTATATTTATCCTTCTCGTTGCCATTGGTACCATTCTTATCAATGCCTTTGTCTTCCGAAGTTTCAGTGTCCTGGGACCAAGCATGGAATCAACGATGTATACAGGCGACAGGTTGATTGTCAATCGCATCCCTGTTACGATGGCCCAGCTAAAGAACCAGCCCTACACACCAGAGCGAGGACAAATTATTGTGTTCAAAAATCCTCGTTATGTCGCGGGTGAGCCAGACGAGTATATTGTAAAGCGCGTCATCGCTTTTGCAGGAGAGCGCGTTACCGTTAAGGATGGTGTGGTTACTGTCTATAATGCCGCTCACACTGACGGCTTTCGCCCCGATGATGCAACAAAGGGACCGGGATCCCCCACGAGTGGTGAGGTCGATATGACTGTACCGGATGGGACGCTATTTGTCTGTGGTGATCATCGCCAAGGTAATTATTCTTACGATTCACGTAGTGGGCTAGGAACAATTCCTCTCTTTGATGTCATCGGGCCAGTTTCGGCACGAATTTGGCCTCTGACTTCTATTACGTTTTACTAGTGACTAGAGCTATCCAATAATTCAGTAAGGCGCTTAAACTCATTATGATTTTTGAACGCTATGGTTATTGAACCCGCTCCCCTTGGCGTCGCTTTTATCTTCACCGGTACCTTAAATCGCTTCTGCAACCGAGAGGCCGCAGCATCAAGTGCTGCTACTGTTTCAGCTCCTGAAGCTACTGGGCCGGAAATCACTTTATTGCGGCTCGATTTCAGTCGGGCAATGTACTGTTCGGTCGTACGAGCACTCCAATCTTCGGCAATCATCCGCGGCAAGATACTTTCGATTGTGGCTTCATCGAGATTAACGAGAGGTCTTGCCCTGCCTTCGCTCAAACGTCCATCGGCGAGCGCGTCGCGTACCATTGCAGGCAGCCGCAACAATCGAAGCGTATTGCTAATCGTACTCACCGACTTGCCTCCCACACGCTCTCCGATTTGGTCTAACGTCAAATTAAATTGATCGCGCAATTTCAAGTAAGCTGTCGCAGTCTCGAGCGGATTAAGATCACTGCGCTGTAGATTTTCAATCAGCGACAGCTCCAATTTGTGTTGGTTGGAGAGTGTCCGGACCAACGCCGGTATCTTAGTAAGACCAGCTAGTTTTGCTGCTCGAAATCGTCGCTCTCCGGCAACAATCATATAATTGCCCTGATGGGGCCTTACGACGATCGGCTGCAGTACGCCGTGATCACGAATTGAGGTAGTGAGTTCACTCAGTAACAATTCATCAAATGTTCGCCGTGGCTGATCAGGGTCGGGCGCAATTTCCCCGAGCCGTATGTAACGAAGATCACTGACTCTGTCATCTTGATCGGCGGTAGGATCAAACGACTCATCAAAAAATTCCGTGGGGATGAGAGAGTTAAAACTTCTCCCTAACCCCGTTTTTTTAGCTGACACGTTCAATCACCTCCTTTGTCACTGCTTTGTAGGCGCGAGCTCCTTTACTAAATCGATCATAGGACCCGATCGCAACTCCATGACTTGGGGCTTCAGCGAGTCGCACGTTGCGCGGAATAACAGTTT
The DNA here is from genome assembly GCA_049288955.1 of Saccharimonas aalborgensis (SeqCode). Taxonomy (GTDB): domain Bacteria; phylum Patescibacteriota; class Saccharimonadia; order Saccharimonadales; family Saccharimonadaceae; genus Saccharimonas; species Saccharimonas aalborgensis_A. The sequence goes on along the minus strand of JBAQIS010000001.1, from coordinate 33,460 downwards.
TGAAGACTTTCCCTGGAAAATGCTTCGTAATCTCGGCAAGTACCTGTGTTGACAATGACGTTCGACTATCTACCATTGTCGGCAATACACCTAGTAGGTCGAGCGTTGGGTTCATACTTTTACGCACAAGTTTCATCGTCTCAAGCAGCTGGCTTAGTCCCTCGAGTGCATAAAATTCAGCCTGTACCGGCAAAAGTACATAGCGTGCGGCGATCAACCCATTAACCGTCAACAAACTAAGGCTGGGAGGGCTATCAATGATAATGAAATCATAGGCTGGACCGTTTTCAATAGCATTTTTTAGCCGACTAAAGCGACGATTGGCCTGCGCCAATTCAACTTCTGCATTTGCTAACTCGGGGGTAGAGGGTGCCAAAAATAACCGTGCCTGCTCAGTGGGTACAATGACATCAGCTAACTTCTTTGTCTCTAAGATGACGTCGTTCATTGTCCCCGTCAGCGATTGCTTATCAATACCAAGACCGCTGGTTGCATTTCCCTGCGGGTCAAAGTCAATCAAGAGCGTCGACTTGCCCATTTTTGCAAGATAATACGCCGTATTGATAGCAGTTGTTGTTTTACCAACCCCACCTTTTTGATTCGTCACCGAAATCACCGTTACCACGCTGTGCGTTTTCCCTCTCTTTCGCTAGTACGATTATACCATGACGCCTGGTCAAAAATAAGCGCATTGTCACCAGCAAATCACCACGGTATAGTAATACTCAATGCGTAGCGCAAAACAAAGGCTGTCTTTACTCTGGTCAAGCCATCCTTGGGTCGTGCTTATTGTTGCCATGGCCTGTTTTTTAGTGGCAGTAACAGTACTTGGCACATGGTCAAGGGGTGACTATCTCCGCCGTTACCCCACTCATGACTACCGACTGGCCGCATTTTCCCCACCGCTCAACAATATCTTGTACTATGACAGCGAACATTACTACAATATCGCTACGTCTGGCTACGACGCCAGCACACCCACAAGTCCTGCGCGAGCACGTATTGCCTTTTTTCCCTTTTATCCAATGATCACGCACGGTCTTAGCGTTATAAGTGGCATACCAATTGATTGGTCTCTCCTCATTATTGACTGGATAAGTGCTCTCGCGCTAGTCGTTGTATTGTACTACTGGGCAATTGCCGAACTTCGACATGCCCGCATTCGTGACAGTGCCGCCCCCAAGTTTATGCTTATGGGGTTAGTGCTTTTCCCTACATCATTTTTCCTTGCAACTGGCTATACTGAGAGTTTATTCATGCTGCTCATTGCAGGGAGCCTGCTTTCGTATAGGCAACATCGCTACGCTCTCGCGGGACTTCTCGCGGCACTGGCAACCGCAACCCGCGTCCAGGGTATCTGTCTTGTTATTTTCTTTTTCCTTGAGCTTATCAGTGTCCGACGTCGGCGTATTGTCTTGCGTCAACCTATTGAATACCGCAAACTCATTCCGCTCATTATGGCACCACTCGGAATGCTCGCCTTTATGGTATTTCAGTTCATCACACGCGGCGATGCCCTCGCCTTCATTCATGCTCAAACCATCTGGGGCAAGTTTTCATCCAACTATATTTCAAACATGTTCCTTCATTCAGATATTCGCGACGTCTGGTACCTTGCCGTCTATGGCTTTCTCTGTATAACAACCTACAAAACACTTGGCTGGCACTGGCTGTTATATTGCCTTGCACCGTTTGTTCTCACTCTAAGCGCTGGCTCCATGATGAGCATCAATCGCTACATTCTCTCTATTTTCCCGCTATTTCTCGGTCTTGCACTTTTTCGCCACCGTATACCCAGACCATTACTTGTTGGTATCGGTGCTTCTTCATTTCTGTTGCTTGTCACCAACATTATCTTTTTCTATATCGGTGCATGGGTAGGATAAAAAACGACCTCCTTTTCGGAGGCCGCTATTTCTTATTTTATTGAGAGTATCTCAATCTTAGTATACTTTTGACGGTGTCCCGTCTGGGTATTCACGCGCTTTTTGCTCTTGTAGCGGATAATGCGGAGTTTCTCGCCGCCAACTTTTGGCTCAACGACCTTTGCTTTTACTTTCACTCCCTTGACGAGCGGCGTGCCAATTGTTGTTTTGTCGCCATCAATCACGAGAAGTACGTCGAGATCGAGCTCTTTTGTGCCTTCAGGGAGGAGGTCCACCATGAGGGTCTCTTTTTCGCTGACAATATACTGCTTGCCAGCGATCTTCACGACTGCTTTCATGTAATTTCCTTTTTGATTACTAACTCAGATAATGATTGTAACAGATACGAGATTGTTTTTCAAGAGTCACCCATAACAATACGGTTCGCTGCCAGCCAACTCTCAACTGTTCCGCAATCCAAATAGGTGCCCTCGATCTCAACAGCTCGCAATTTGCCCCCATTGACGATATATTCGTTCACGACGTCAGTGATGTAGTATTCGCCGGATTGCTCGGTTTTTGCATAGTCATAAATCATCCTCATTGCTTCATATGACAATACGTACTGACTGATGTTTATGAGCCTACTTGGTTCGCTACCAGGCGTCGGCTTCTCAACTATACCCTTACAGAGTGTTCCGTCCAGTGCCAGCACGCCGTAGCGGCTAATATCGCCCCCCTCAACCCTGGCACCATAGACCGCACCGTCGACCCCCTCTGCCGCGTCGATAAGCCGTTTTACAGCAGATGTTCCTCCGGGGTTATAGATGAAATCATCACCGCCCACAATAACGACCGATTCTCCTTCGGCGAGCTCACAAAATACAAGGCTCGGAGGAATCGCCGTCCCATACTTCCCATAGCTCGACTGAACCACATAGTGCAGACTTACTTGAGGGGGTCGCACCATGTCAAGCAAATCGGTCTTGCCAGTTCTTTTTAGATAGTCGTTAAGATCGATATTTGAACGATAGTAGTCCCTTACCTGTTCACTATGCTCATTCACTACAAAATAGATATCGGTAATACCAGCCTCTATACAGTCCTGGACGATAAAATCGACTACCGGCCGATTACCGACGGGCAGCATACATTTTTCGATTGACTTTGTGATAGGCAAACGACGCGTGCCCCATCCCGCAACGGGGATAATTGCTTTTGTAACCATACCTTTAGTATGCGCTAATCCTGAGTAAAATCAAACCATGTGGGATCTTTTTTGAGGTCCTGCTCAACACCGCTCCAAAACGTATCGAGATCACTGGCATCCAAATCTCTCTCGAGCTGCCACGCCTCATTATTTTCATGCTCGTGTTCAATATCTTGTATAAGCTCATCCGTATCGGGCTCAACCGGTGACAACCTCAAGCTTGGCGTTGCAGCAGATGGTGAGAAGAATGGATTGTGTGAGTGGTGGATTTTTAACATATAACGGTGTTTATTAGAGTTGCCTATACCCATTATAAGCATAAAAGCTATATAAAGTCAAGAGCTAACACATCTCCAGCTCTTTAAAGCTGCTTCAAAAGTGCTCTTACCCTCCCCTCATTGACACCATTTACAAGGTTTGTAAATCCATACTGCCGTAATATCATGCTGCACGTGTTGCTCCGCTGGCCACTACGACAGTACAAAATGATCTGCTGATCTTTTGGTACATCGCACAGCTTTTCTGGCACCCCGCCTTGCATAAACTCGCTCGGCGAGATATTGATCGATCCTTCGACATGACTAGCCGCGTATTCAAACGGTTCTCGCGTATCGATAATGAGTGGTTCCATCTATTATTCCCTTGCTTTTTCAAGTTGTATTGTAAGGCTTACCCCCTCAATTTTGACACCAGACTTGTATGCGAAACTACCCGACGTACCCATTTCATCAACCTGAAGGACTTCCTGTGCTATCGTATCTCGAAATTCATATATCGCTTTGTTGAGCTCAGAATTGTCTGTTGCGAACGAGAGCTTGATGCGATCATCAACATTGAGTCCTGCATCTTTGCGGGCAGCTTGGACGTAACGGATGACTTCACGCATCAGGCCTTCGCGCTTCAATTCTGGGGTGATCGTCTCGTCGATTTTCACCGCATCACCAGTTTTTACCTCTTTGACATTTACCTCATCGGTGAGTATGCTGGCAAAATCGACATGTTCACCAAGTGACGGTACCGTCACGCTCGCGAGTGGTTGGCGAACTTTCAGCCCAGCCTTGGCGCGCAAACTCAGTGCTTCGTTGACATAGCCGCGCACCGTCTCCATGTCGTTCATGACGAGCTCGTCGACACGACCAGCCGGCAGCCAATCTTTGAGATGGATTGATTCATCGTCACCCGTCAAATTGTGATACAGCTCCTCGGCGAGAAACGGCGTAAACGGTGCGAGCACATAGGCCAGGTGCACGAGCATATAGTGCAAGGTCCGATAGGCATCGTTTTTGTCGCCATCGTCTTCGCTCTTCCAGAAACGTCGTCGGCTGCGGCGCACATACCAGTTGCTGGCATCGTCGATGAAGGGTAAAATTGGGCTCATTGCGTCGGGCAAATTATACCCATCCATCTGTTTTTCGACTTCCGTAACGAGCTGATGCAGCCGGCTCACAATCCATATATCGAGTGGGTTTTTGAGTGATTCGAGCGGGTCACTGATCTCACCCTCAAACTCCCAGCCATCTACTTCTGCGTACATAGTGAAGAAGTCATACATATTCCAGATCATGCTGAGCTTGCGCGCCACGTCACCGACTTCTTTGTCCTGAAGTGCGAAATCTTCTCCGCTAAGAAGCGGACTAGATAGCAGCAGGTAACGCAAGGAGTCGGCCGAAAACTTATCCATCAACTCATTGGGGTCAGTGTAATTGCCATAACTTTTGCTCATCTTGCGGCCGTCGTTGCCTGCCACGTTGCCGGTCACGATGACGTTTTTGAAGGCATGTGTACCAAAGAGCGCCACACTGACAGCATGGACATAGTAAAACCAAGCGCGAACTTGACCTATGTATTCGACGATGAAATCTCCTGGGAAATTGGCCTCAAATTTCTCTCGATTTTCAAATGGATAGTGAAACTGCGCAAATGGCATACTACCGCTCTCGAACCAACAATCAATGACTTTGTCGATACGTGTATAGACTTCGCCGTCGATACTAAATGTCACGTCGTCGATCCACGGCCGGTGATAATCCTCTAACTCAACACCCGATAATTCTTTGAGCTCTGCGTAACTACCCACAACCTTCACTTTACCCGACTGGCTCTTCCAGACCGGCATGGCGGTGGCCCAGAAGCGGTCGCGCGACAGATTCCAATCCGGCGCTTGCTCGACAGTCTTCGCAAAGCGGCCATTTTTGACATGTGGCGGAAACCAATTGATCGGACCATTTTCCTCGAGCATCTTCTCGCGCTGGCCGTCGATGTCCATAAACCAACTTGGGTGTGCACGGTACATCAGCTTCGTGCCGCAACGGTGACAGTGCGGGTAGCTGTGACGAATGTAATCGATCTTCCATACCACACCGCGCTCGTGCAGCGTCTTCGCAATCGTCTTGTTGATCGCCCAGACGTTTTCGCCTGTCCAATCGCCTTCGGTGAAAAGACCATTTTCGTCGATGGTATGCACGATCGGGATACCGTTTTCTTTGGCTAGTACAAAGTCTTCTTCACCATAAGCTGGTGCAAGATGGACGATACCCGTACCGTCCTCGTGACTGACATATGGTGCCGCCCAGACTTTGTGCGCGTTCTCGCCACGATCAACAAACAGCGGCTCATATTCAAGCCCAACTAACTCACTGCCTTTAAATTCTCTCGATACTTCATAATCGAGCGGCTGATGCTTTTCGTCTTGCATGACTTTTGCAAGCAGTTCTTTTGCCAATATAAGACGTTCGCCGTTTTGTTCAACTTCAACATAGGTGAGATCCTTATTGACTGCAACCGCGGTATTCGCTGGCAATGTCCAGGGCGTTGTCGTCCACGCGAGCAAATGCGCCTCTTCCTTCTTTCCTCTTCCTTCTTCCCTCTGTTCCGACTTCAGTCGGAACTTCACATACACACTCGGGTCGGTCACGTCCTGATATGCCCCAGCGTCCATGGTGACTTCTGCCTTACTGAGCGGCGTGGCATCGAGTGTACAGTACATGAGCACTTTTTCGCCCTCGTAGATCTTGCCCTTGTCGTAGAGTTCTTTGAATGCCCACCAGACCGATTCCATATAGTCTTTGTCCATGGTTTTGTAGGCGCCTTTGAAATCAACCCAGCGACCGATGCGATCGACCACGTCTTCCCACTCACCACTCGTTTGGACCATGTTGTTGCGACAAGCGATGATGTATTTTTCGAGGCCATAGTCGAAGACTTCTTCGCGGCTGTTGATGCCAAGTTTTTTCTCGGTAAATCGCTCAGCTGGCAGGCCGTGACAATCCCAGCCCCAGACGCGTTCGACGCGGCGGCCTTTCATCGTCCAGTAGCGCGGCACGGCGTCTTTGACGATGCTGCTGAGTAGCGTGCCGTGATGCGGGCTACCCGAAATAAACGGCGGCCCGTCGTAAAAAACATAGCTGTTGTCTTTGCTACGGTTCTCAACCGACTTTTCAAACGTCTTGTTGGCCTTCCACCGCTTGACCCAATCTTTTTCGTACTCAATCGCCCGACGACGAGTATTTGCTTTAAACTTCATCCTGATCATCCCCTTTACGTATCATTTTTACTTCTGGAATCTTGCTATCTAAGAGCGTTTTTGATCCAGGAACCTCTTCAAATCCCCATTTGCGATAAAAGGCCTTGGCGCGTTCATTATAGTTGACAACCCCCAGCTCGATAGGCTTGCGCGGATCAAACCAGTCAATGACTTTTTGCATAAGAGCGGCACCGACACCCTTACCGTGCCAACCCTGCTCAACATAAAGTGACCCGACGTGTTGAGTGCCTTCATCATCAATATATGGCGATGTCATCCCAATCACACCGCCATTCTCATCGAGAGCGACCCATGCCATCGTGTGTGGATTATTGAGTCGTTCAATACGACGCTTTCGAGCTTCATTAGTCGTTTGGCGTTGGTTACGTGACTCAATCCACTCGCGGGTCACACCTTCGCTCTCATTAACATAGGTGTCAAGCCATGATTGTAATCTCATGGCGTTAGCCTCGTCACTGAGCTCAAGTGTCAGCGGCGAAACGTTGAAATGCGGTGCCTGCTGTTTTTCCATTACTTCTCCCATATAAAAATCCCTTCTTCGCTACTGGATCCCACATCTCGCGGGAGGTACCATCCAGTTTCAAAAAAAGAGACTTTTTTGCACTTCATTCGTTCGCTTTATCGCAGCGTTCGCGGCGGGTTCTACTCTCTATGATTTCTTCCCGCAACTCGTGGCTGATAACCACTCAAACGTCTTGCCACTAGTATACAATAGCAGGCGCAAAATAAAAACATGGCCGTTTTTCGACCATGTTTTAGTGACGGATATTCTCGGCTTATTACCAAAGCCAAGGATTGTTCTTTGCAGCTGGTGTTTGAAGCCATGTGTCAATCAAACTCCATTTGCGTGGACCAAAGGCAAACACCCATAGCATCGTTGCATAGACGAGATGTTCGTCGACAACAGGGTTATTCGCCAGCGGTAACTCGGCAGCCCACATCATAACGAGAAGTGTTGTGCCCGCAACTGCAGCAACGCGTAGGCCAATCCCAAGAATCAATGCCATGCCGATACCTAGTAACCCAAGCATAAACAACCAATCAACAAAAACATTGCCAGCAAGACTGTGAAAGAAGTCGACAAAAGGACCTTTCGCATTTGCACCAAACTTTAAGAATCCTGTCGTTGGGGATACGCCGTCAAGCCATGCTTGCCCGTGCTTCGTTGCAAAACCAAGTCCCATGGTCTTGTCAAGAAATGCCCACAAAAAGACAAATCCCACCATAACTCGGGCGGCCGCGAGCGCGTACCATGCCTTCTCATAATTTACCGTTTTTTTAGCTTTTGCCATATTACTTGCCCTCCTTAAAGCAAATGGATATACCTCCACTGTACGCTATATGTTGTAAAAAACAAAGCTTTTGCTTAAAAAAGTGTCTTACCGTACTTAACAACGATTGCGCCCACCAATAGAGACACGAGTGTAAAGAGAAATACTTTGTCATAACTTTTTTCAACCCAGCGGTGAGCCCACTTCGATACGCCCGGGGACAGATACAGGTTATTTTCGCGTATATTGTAACGAGTGATAGCAAACCACACAAATAGCGTCGTAGCTGTCACGAGCAGACACCAAGGACAGAGTGCTCCGATCACAAAATAACTCGTCCCAAACAGCCAGAGAGCAAATATCAACCCTAAACTATAGCAAATCTGTGCGACAAACATAAAGAGTCGAGGAAACTTCACACCTGCGAGTCCCGCTACGGCAACCGTGATCACCACCGGTTCGGCAATCAATCCCAGAAAGCTGTTGGGAAATCCAAACAGGTGTGCCGAGGGGTGAATGCCAACCGCTCCGCAGTTGAGCACCGCGTTGAAATTGCAGCTTAAAACTGCATGACTATTTTTGGCAAGCTCAACTGCTTCTACCGACAACACAAATGCAGCAATGAGACTACCGATCGCACCCACCAGCATACTAAGGAAAATCCATCGATCATCGCGAAGCTTTTTGTCTTCATGCCTAAAATAGTCTCTAATCTTGTGAAACATAGTAACTCACCTCGCTAATCGTTGGAAGCGCTGTTCCGCGCCAGCTATTTTGGACTTGCCCATCATTACTTAGTGCGATAATCGTCGGATATTCGACAATGTCATATGACTGGCAAAAAGTCCCACCCGCTAAATTATCGGGGTCAAGTACCTCGACTTCTTTTCCCGTCTGGCGCTTAAAATCATTTAAAAATGTCTCGACAGACCGTGCATAATCAGTTTCTGGCTTTGTAACCACCACGACTCTCATCGTCAATTCCTGTCTTTTTTGCGCTGTTCAAGTATCTTTACGAAGTCATTCAACGTTTTGAACTTGTGAAATACACTGGCAAATCGCACGTAGGCGACTTCGTTGCGTTCAGCCAGTTCATCGAGAACCAGCTCACCAATTTGCCTCGATGTTACTTCACTCTCCCCCATCTCATACAGTGATTCCTCTACAGTATCGATGATAGCCGCAATTTCCTCTTGTCCTTTCAGGAACTTGCCAACCGACTTTGTAACTGCACCCGTCAACTTGTCTCGATCAAATAATTCGCGTGAACCATCTTTTTTGATGACTGCTAGATTTGGATGTTCTATTCTCTCGTAGGTAGTAAATCGGTGCTTCCCATCCATGGTCTCTCGGCGTCGACGAATAGTAATACCGTCAGCGGATTCACGCGATTCTAAGACCCGGCTGTCACCAATCTTAAAATTCAATGCCATATGTATGAGTACCCTTACGATTCTTTTGTTTCTTTACGTTTTTTTCGTCGACGCAAAAATGCTGGTGTATCATCCTCATCTTGTTCTTGAGGTTGATTCCATATATTGTGATCGGTATCGCTCGCAAAATGCTCGGCGGCATCCGTGTGGTTCAAGTTCATGTCAATGTTTCCTACCGCTTCGTCGACAGTATTATCCTGAGCTGCATCCTGAGACAAAGATGACCCAGCTAACGAAGGTGTTGCTTGCTGATGATAGTAGGCGCTATCAAACCCTGTTGCAATCACCGTAATAATAAGCTCATCCTCCAGCTCTGGCTTGAGTGTCGCACCAAAGATGATATTCGCGTCGGGGCTAACGGCGCTCGTGATAATCTCAGCAGCTTCCTGGATCTCACTCATACTCATGTCATAGCCACCGGTGACGTTAAAGAGTACTCCCTTAGCACCATCGATCGATACTTCAATGAGCGGACTTTCAATGGCCTGCTGAGCGGCCTGTGCGGCACGGTCATCACCGCTTGCTCGTCCGATTCCCATGAGTGCACTACCGGCGTTACTCATGATCGCCTTGACGTCAGCAAAGTCAAGGTTGATAAGTCCGTGTTCTGTGATCAATTCCGAGATACCCTGAACGCCCTGACGTAATACGTCATCTGCAATTTTAAACGTCTCGAGCAAAGGAGTCCGTCGATCAATCGTTTGCAGTAAACGATCATTCGGAATGGTTATCAGCGTATCAACTTGTTTGCCAAGTTGGGCAATTGCCCACTCTGCATTTGTCCGTCGTTTCTCTCCCTCAAAACTAAAGGGTTTTGTTGCCACTCCTACTGTCAAAATGCCTAGCTCTCGAGCAATTTCCGCTACTACATGACCAGCACCCGAACCAGTTCCACCGCCTGCTCCTATGGTGACAAACACCATATCTGCCCCTTCAAGCGCATCACGAATCTCTGTTACTGATTCTCGTGCTGCCGCCTCACCAACAGTAGGATCGGCACCCGCACCAAGACCATTCGTTGTGTTATGCCCAAGATGTATCTTTACGTCGGCTTTTGAATTATGAAGTGCCTGAGCATCGGTATTCATTGCGATAAATTGAACGCCTACCAATCCAGCGTCTTTCATCCTATTTACCGCAGACCCTCCTGCTCCTCCCACACCAACTACTTTGATGCTCGCAAAAGTCTGAATTTCACTCGGTTTTACTTCAGGCATGATTTACTCGTCTCCCCTTGATCATGATCGAATAACTATCTTGTTCTAGTATACCATTATTGTTCAGATAAAAGCCAGTCACTACGCCCTAAAACGACTGAGCAGTTTTGAGAGGATGCCCGATGCCTGCTTCACTGCTTTGACACCATTTATGCGCTTACCGGTAGCGGGTTGCCGAACATTCGCATCGTCAACATCCACTAACATCAAGCCAACTGCTGTCGCAAATTGCGGCTCTTCTATTTGGTCAGCCACTCCTCCGAACCCGCCGGGTTTACCGACACGCACCGCTAAGCCTAATTGTTCTTTTGCGTACTCCGCAATTCCTTTTAGTTTGGCACCCCCACCGGTTAGCACAACACCACTCGGCAGCTGCCCTGCCCTACCAGCCTTTTTCAACTCCTTTTGGACAGCCTCAAATAGTTCTTCAAGTCGTGCTTCGACAATCTCATCAATATCCTGGGTCGAAAACGACATCACTTCGCCGCCGTGTTTTACACTTACACCTTCGTTTTCTTTTCTTGATACAGCGACCGCATGGGTCACTTTTACTTTTTCAGCGAGCTCGGGATCAGCTTTGAGCCCAATTGCCAAATCATTAGTAATATTGGCACCACCTATCGGTATAATGCCAACGTATTGTAGATCACCCTCTTCAAATACGGCTACACCAGTCGTGGCTCCGCCGATATCAACAACCGCCACGCCGCTTTCAATCTGTTGCTCACCAAGCGATGCTTTGGCAGCCGCCAGCACTGATACGACAAGGGCATTGAGGTGGACGGTCGCCATTTCGGCTGCTTTTTGCAAACTAGAAACATACGGACTCAGTGCCGAAATAACATTTGCATCTATCTCTAGGCGAGTACCCGACATACCGAGAGGGTCTTTTATGCCCGTCTGGCCGTCGAGTATGTAACTATGCGGCACAACCTCTAGGATTTCGCGGTTAGCGGGCACCTTGCCTGTTGTAGCTACTTCTTCGATGCGTCGTAAATCTTCACTATTGATTTCATGATCTGCCATCCCGACAGCAATCATACCATCGGCTTTTGTGCTAAGTATGTGCGAGCCATTAATACTCATCGTGGCATCATTTACCTCATAACCACTCATTCGCTCGGCCTCACCAAGTGCCTCATCGATCGCATGTGCTGGACCGGCGAGATTTACTACTGTTCCTTTTCTCATTCCTGTATTTGGCGCTTGTCCGACTCCCACGATCGTAGGGGTTCCAGTCGCCGGATCGACGTGTCCCACCACGCAACGAATCATCGTTGTCCCGACATCAATACCGACTGCATATCGATTTTGTTCTTGCATATACCGCTATTATAGCATAGCGCTTACGGATACCTTATACTGCTAACGTTAAGATTTCTGCACCGTTTTCAGTAATCAGAACAGTGTGCTCGAAATGAGCTGCAAGACTCCCGTCGCGCGTCACATATGTCCACCCATCATCAAGTTGTGCAATCGCTTCACCCCCCAGTGTCGCCATCGGCTCAATCGCGATGGTATCACCAGGTTTCAGTAGTAGCCCCGTACCTTTTCGGCCATAATTTGGTATATCGGGTGGCATATGCATCGAGAGCCCGACACCATGACCCACCAACTCACGGATAATTCCCAATTTTGACGCCCGCAATACTGCCTCAATGGCAGCAGAAATATCGCCAGTATAGACCGGTCCTTTAATCGCATCGATTCCCGCATAGAGGCTTCGCTCTGTTGCGGCAAGCAGGTGCTTGGCTGCTCCCGTCGGCTGCTCATCAACCATCATCGTAAAGGCGCTATCGGTCTCCATTTCTTTATAGGTTATGACGAGATCAAAACTCACAATATCACCCTTTTGTAGCACATAATCGGTCGGGATACCATGCACAATCTCTTCATTTACGCTGATACAGATCACCCCTGGAAAGTTTACTTCTTCAGTAAGGTATGTTGCGCTCGCACCATAGTCAGCAATTTTCTGCGATACAAACGCATCGATCTCTTTTTCCGATAGACCTGCGTGAACATAATCCCTAAGATCAGCAAAAATACGAGCTAAAATACGACCACCTTGACGCATTGCCTCGATTTGTACCGGCGTTTTTTGGCCGGTGACTAATTCTGGCATACCTCACTTACCTCGGCGTAGATACGATCATGGACTTCGCCTGCAGTTCCGGTGCCGTTGAGGTGGAGGATCCTGATGCCCTCCTCCGCAAAGATACCGAGTACCGGATACATTTTTTGACGATAAATTGTCATACGCCTAGCGATTGTCTCTGGCGTATCTTCCATGCGACCACGCAATTCAAGACGTTTCATAATTTCTGCTTCTGGAACTTCAAGCACAACTACCAAATCGATGGACTCATTATTTTTCTCGAGATACTTTGCTAACCACGCAGCCTGCTCTTTAGTGCGTGGGAAGCCGTCGACGATGATATTCTTGAAATGCTTAGCCTTCGCATCCTGAACAGCCTTATCGAACACGTCATAGGTTAGCTCATCACTGACAAGTTCACCAGATTTCAAGACGGCAATTACTTTTGGATCATCACTTGCGCGAAGCATTTCACCGGTACTCAGCCATTTCCATCCCTGACGGACGGCGAGCATCTGGCCTTGCATACTTTTTCCCGCACCAGTTGGACCAAACAAAAGAATCATTCCGTATCTCCCTTCGTATTTCTACTTTGCTAATGTCTCTTTGACAATTGCTGCAATCAATGCACCGTCGGCAGTATTCCCTGCCGTTTGTTTTACTGCCCCTATTACCTGACCCATGGCAGATGGATCATTCACACCAAGCTCGGTAACTTTTGATTCGACAAGCGCGCGTATATCGGCTTCGCTCATCTGTTCCGGCAAAAACTTCGCCAGCACTGCCGCTTCGTTTTCCTCGGGCTCCGCTAGCTCAGGTCGGTTATTATCGCGATAAAGCTTAGCACTCTCGTTACGTTTTTTTACTTCGCGAACGATTACTTTTTCAATTTCTTGATCGCTTAGCCCGACATCTCGTTTATTTTGCGCCACCTCTTCATTGAGGATCGCCGCTCTGAGATTTCGCAGCGTCTCGCCCTCAAAACGATTGCCGCCAAGTAAGGCGGCTTTCATTTCATCGGCGATGCGGTCTTTGAGGGCCATACGCTGCTAGCGGATTCCTAGTCGCATCTTTGCTAGCTTATCGGCTTTGCGCTCTTTACGAATAATCGCCTTTGCGCGACGCTCAGTCTTGCTGAGTGGTTTACTAAAACGCATGGCTGCTTTTGCTTCAGCGAGTACGCCGCTCTGCAACACCTTGCGGTTGAAGCGACGAATAATGTTTTCGTTCGCCTCTCGTTCATCTTTACGTGTAACTTGTACCATATCGCTCACATTGTAACAGATTAGTTGTCTCTATGCAACGACCTACCGGCCCTTTTTATACTCTCACAACTGCTAACCGTTGCTACTCGTTTGTTTCCCTATCTTCTCCCATTTCTAGCCTGACAAGTCTTCCTTCAACTCGTTTTACACCTCGCCATTCATTCAGTAGTGGTTGTATCCACACCGATACCACCTCGCCAGGTTCCACGAACCAAGCCCCATCGGCCGAAAATGCCACAACATCTAACCCCTGTCCTAAGTGGTCTTGCAGTGATAGTTTGAGATGCTGGCCTTCATTCCCCATGCGACGTATCGAAACAACCTGGACCGCATCAATTTTTACTATCGGCTCAGGGTTACCATTGCCAAACGGTTCTAACTGACTAATCTCATGTAGCAGGCCTTCGTTTAGTTGCGCGAAGTCTGCCGTTACCACATCCTCACTCGGTAATAACAAGGGAGGTTGAGGTGGTAACTGCAAAGAGCGAAAATAGTCATTGAGATGCTTCCGAAACGCCTCGATATTTTTTGTTGGCAACGTTACACCGGCAGCTAGCTTATGTCCTCCACCTTTTGTGATCAAATGATCCGCTGCATGAATTGCATCTGCTGCCGAGAAACCACCATAACTTCTCGCAGAACCTTTTGACTCACTGCCCATTTCCTGTAGGACGAAGGTGGGTTTTTTGTATTTTTCAAGTAATTTCGCCGCGACAATGCCCACAATGCCATGGTTCCAGTCGGGGTGACTGACTACAAGCACCGGATCACCCCTGTACGTTTCAGCCTGTTTAGTGGCCAGCTTATGGATTTCATCCTGTTCCGCCCTGCGCTGTTTATTTAAGGCATCGAGTAGTTCAGCCTTTTCAAGCGCCTCGAGACCATTTGTTGCCAGTAACATCTCCTGCGCATGGCGGGCTGTTTCCAGACGACCAGCAGCATTGAGACGCGGTCCGAGCATAAACCCAAGACTTCGAGCGTCTACCTTACTTGGCTCAACCCCACTTACTGCCATAAGCGCCTTGAGACCAGGCCGCCGCGTCTTTGCAAGCACTTTGAGTCCCCAAAATACGTGCAAACGATTCTCGTCAACGAGCGTCACGACATCACAGATCGTACCAAGTGCGACCAGATCAAGAAGCCACTTTTCCTGACCATATGGCAGGCCATCGAGACGTGTTTGCAGCGCCTGGACAAGCTTAAACGCCACACCTACCCCCGGAAGATCGAGAAATGGGTAAAGTGGTTTTGTTTTCATTTGTCTTGTCAGCATCATACCGTGGTAGCGACGAGGATTATCCCGGAGCAACCGCTTCGGATTAACAACTGCTATAGCTGGAGGCTGTGTCAAAGCCACATTATGGTGATCTGTTACGATAACATCGACGCCAAGCTCGTTCGCGCGCACGATTTCTTTTTCGCTCAAACTGCCGCAGTCTACAGTCAGTATGAGTTGAGCGCCGCTCGCCGCGATACGCTCCACCGCGTCGACCGTCATACCGTAACCCTCAACAAAACGATTGGGAATAAACGTCTCCACAAACCGAAAACCAAACTGACCTAGCGCATCGACGAGGAGAGTTGTTGCCGTCAAACCATCAATATCATAATCACCATAGATCGTAATACGCTCCTGTTTTTCACGCGCCGCCACGAGACGATCGACCGCTTTTGCCATATCCGGCAACAGAAACGGGTCGTGTCTCTTCCCATAGTCGGGATGCAAAAAAGACTCGCGCGTTGCATCTTGCAACCCGCGAGCTCGCAGAATCTCTTCAAATAATGACATTATGGCTGGATATCAGTTGAGGTGCGCTTCGGTCGACCAGCACTCGTTTGTTGCTGTGACTTTATAACGATGCTCTGAAGCTCCTTGAAAATCGGAAACTGTTTATTTGTCGAGTATATTTTGGTATTACCTTGCTTCTCGCCAGTCAAAAAACCGACTTTTTCGAGACGTTTCAGCTCACGCTGGATATTACCCGGATCTTCCTTGATCAGCTTTGCAAGCCCGCGGACGTGAGTATGGAAATCAGGGTACTTTGCGTATACCACCACTATCTTTCGGCGTACCCTTGATGTAATGAAAACGTCTAGCATCGAACCCTTTCAGCTCACTTCCCTATAAATACTGTTGCTTTTTATTCTACATTTCTGTGAATGTCTTTGCAACCCTTTTAGCGCCAATTGAGAACGATTTGGTTAATTTTTGCTACCGTCTCCTCGTGCGACGGTATCTCATTATCCTCAAAGTAGTGGTTTATTCCCAAAAAGTTCTCCTTCACATCGAGGATATGGAGCTCGTCTGCAGCGACGTGAAGCACGTCAACAGCGGCAACCGTCGCTACGGCGGCAGCAATGACAAGTCGCTGAACACGTATGGGTTTAAGATAATCGATTGCGACACTGATGATCGAGCCATCTGCAAATCCATCGGCCACCAGAATAATAGTTCGGTTGCGAAGTAAGTCTTCGTCGATCATTCCTCCCTCACCAATGAGTCGGTTAATCCGATTGAATGCAAGGCGCTTTTGCTCATCAAGATATCCATGAAATTCACTTGTATATTCATCTATCTCACCCTGCGAAAACATCCCATTATAGGTAAAGTTTCCTCCTTCTGACACCGCGCCAAAGCTCGTTGACTCACCAGGCACATCGATATTCTCCGTGACAAGCATGGTCAAAACACAGTGGAGTTGAGATGCTATTTGTTCTCCCACCAACACTCCACCGTCACTGAGTGCAAGAACGACGCAATTTTCGTAGCGATATTTTTCTATTAGCCGAGCGGCGATTAGTTGCCCAGCCTGCGCTCGTGTCTCAAAATACATATGCTTAGCATACCAGTTCGTCGGATGTCACGGCAAGGTATAATAGGCTTCATGCACTATTACGAGGTAGCCCCTGTGCGCATTATTCGCGCCAAGCAAGCGTGCTTTACCTATCACCATGACCAAATCTTATCTATCGGCCAGTTGGTGAGTGTTAGCGTCGGCAAGCAAATCTTAACAGGAATTATTATTCGTAATGTCTCTCGACCAAACTATGAGACAAAAGTAATTTCTTCAGTACTACCCTTGCCACCGATTCCAAAGCAACTCATTGATACCGCATGCTGGATGAGTAGCTACTATGCGACTCATCTCGCAACCGTCATACAAATGGTCCTGCCTCGGGGTATCACAAAAAAAAGGCGCATCTCAGCTTCCCGCGACCTTAGTTTCTCACGAGATCGAACACATTTTTTACTCAATGAAACGCAGTCCCTGGCTGTAGATACTCTGAACTCGATGGAAGTTGGTACGGCAATCTTGCACGGTGTTACTGGCAGCGGAAAAACTGCAGTTTATATTGAGCACGCCAAACACATCCTATTGAGAGGCAAATCGGTTATCGTCCTTGTCCCAGAAATCGCGCTTACTTCACAACTCCTCGCAGAGTTTCAACAGCATTTCCCCTCTATTATTGTTTCTCACTCTCAACAAACAGAAGCAGAGCGGCATCGTGTATGGCAACAGGTCTTGGATAGTCTTAGCCCGGTCATTGTCATCGGACCGCGATCGGCGCTATTCCTCCCTATTAAATCAATAGGCGCTATCATCGTCGACGAAGCTCACGAGCCATCATACAAGCAAGATCAAGCTCCCCGTTATTCTGCACTTCGTGTTGCAAGTGTGCTAGCACGTGCTCACGAGGCACACGTGATCCAGGGGACTGCAACACCACTGGTAAGTGAATATTACCTCGCATCGATGGCACATCAACCCGTGCTCACCATGCGAGAGCGTGCTGTTAAAAAAACTCTTGAACCAAACATAGAAGTTGTAGATATGACCAATAAAGCCCTTTTTCGTCGCCATCGTCTCTTCTCAGACTCTCTCATTCAAAACCTTACCGAAACGCTTGCCGCCGGTCATCAAGTCTTGCTTTTTCACAACCGAAGGGGGAGTGCTGCAATCACCCTCTGTGAACACTGCGGCTGGTCAGCCCTCTGTCCCGTCTGTGGTACCCCCCTCACTCTCCACGCCGATCTGCATCGATTGCAATGTCATGTGTGCGGCAAAAATAATAGAGTGCCTACTGCATGTCCGAGTTGTCATGGCGCCGAAATTATTCATAAAGGGATTGGCACAAAGCTAATTGAATCAGAAATTGCAAAACTTTTTCCAGAAAAAGTTATTGCAAGATTCGACGGTGACACCCAACTTGCCACAACCCTCGAAAAGCGCTATCAGGAGCTTTACGATGGGAAAATCGATATTATCATTGGCACGCAAGTAGTGGCAAAAGGCCTTGATCTACCTCACCTTAGGACGGTAGGAGTTATTCAAGCCGATGCCGGGCTCAGTCTCCCTGACTACATAGCGAGCGAGCGGACCTTTCAGTTGATCAGTCAGGTGATAGGAAGAGTTGGTCGATCAGCGCATAAGACATCAGTGATTTTGCAAAGTTATCAACCCAATCATCCCGCCATCAAGCTGGGTATCACCCAAGACTACCAAGAATTTTATCAGACGACTCTCTCCGAACGGCGTGGCCGAGGATTCCCACCGTTTACCTATCTATTAAAGCTTACCTGTATCTACAAAACTGAGAGAGCGGCCATCCGTAACTCGCAACAGTTAGCCAATACAGTCAAAAACTCGTTTCCACACGTTGCCGTCCTCGGACCAACTCCCGCGTTTTATGAACGACAATATAATTCCTACCGGTGGCAACTATTGGTTCAGTCAAAAAAACGTTCAACACTACTTGAAATTGTTTCTATCGTGCCGCCCTCGCATTGGCAAGTCGATCTTGACCCCTACACGCTACTGTAAAATACTTACTATCATCTGTTATACTGTGATAAGTGAAAAAAGATGCCATTATTACACTACCAAATCCTCACCTGCGCCAAAAATCTCGACGCATCCATGTTGTAACTGACGATATAAAAAAGTTAGTCCGCGATATGACCGATGCTAGTCTCGACTGGGAGGACTCACGTCCCCACGAGATCAGTGCGGCACTCGCTGCAGTTCAGGTTGATCAGCTCGAACGTGTCGTGATCGTGCGAAGTGATTTTGATGACAAAAGCGTGCGTGAATTTATACCGCTTATCAACCCCGAGATCGTCAAGCTCGAAGGAGAAATCACACTCGCCGAAGAAGGCTGCCTTAGTGTAAACGGCTACTATGGCAAAGTACCTCGTCATTCAAAAGTTCGTATCAAAGCACTCAATCTCGAGGGTCACGAGGTCCGCTTCAAAGCCGAAGGCTTCTTGGCACGAGTTCTCCAACATGAGATTGATCATACCAACGGTATCTTATTTGTCGACCATATTAAGGACAACAAGGATGCCTTTTATCGACTCGACTCGAAAGGCGAGCTAAAACCACTCAACTATGAAAAAGATGTCGCCCGTAGTGTTCTTTGGGACTGAGGACTTCAGTCTCTACAGCCTCAAGACTCTCATTGAAGCAGGATTCCCTGTTGTGGCAGTTGTCACAAAACCCGATACAAAACGTGGACGTGACAGAGCCCTTACTCAACCCGCCGTGAAATCCTACGCCGAGGAACACGGTGTATTAGTTTTGCAACCGAGTAACCTCAGCGATATAACTCAGTATATTGGCTCACTTTCATCACCCGTTGGAGTGCTTGCCAGTTACGGAAAAATTATCCCGCAATCAATCCTTGATCTTTTTTCTCCGGGCATTATCAATATTCACCCCTCATTATTACCAAAATACCGAGGACCTTCCCCTATCGAGGCCGCTATCGAGCACCGCGATAGCCGTACCGGCGTTAGCATCATGAGGCTTGTCAGAGAGATGGATGCTGGTCCCATATATGCTCAGGTGCCTTACGCACTTGATCAAACGGAGTCAAAACCTGAGCTATACAACACACTCGGACTCATGGGCGCAAATCTACTGGTACACACTCTTCCGTCGATAGTTGATGGCTCATTACAACCTACTCCACAGAACGAAAGCGAGGCAACCTACTGTCCTCTTTTATCAAAAAAGGAGTCGTTGCTCGACCCCAAAAAAATAACTCCTGGTGATGCAGAAGCGCGCATTCGTGCACATCTTGGGTTCCCGCGCACACGAATGACGATCGCCGGTCACGAGATTATTGTCACAAAAGCACACGCCGTGATGAGTAAAAGAACTCCACTCGACATTCAATGCAAAAACGGTGCCTACCTCTCGATAGACGAACTCATCGCTCCAACCGGACGCACCATGGATGCTAAGGGTTTTATCAATGGCTACTTGCGCTAGGCCGCAATCTGCTGCGATCCAGGTTGATCAATACCGAGGATTGCATCGCGATTAGCGATAATCTCAGCTTTGAGCTCTTCCATTGTTGAGGCGACGACCTGCTTATAGTCTGGCCGATTCAACCCCAGCCAACGAAGTGAGGCATACTCTGCGAGTACGACAAGCGGTGGGATATTTGCAGGCGCGCCAGCTTGTAATTGTTTGAAGACGGCATCTTCCTGATAGTTGGGTACATGACCAGCGATCCACTCATTCACCCTTGCTTCGTCGCGATCAATAAATGATTCAAACTCTGCTAGCTGAGCGTCGCTCAGACCCTCACTCAGCCTCGTTCCAACGCGAAGTTCAAGCTGTTCACGAAAGTGATCAAGAAAAGCCTTTTTCTGATCCTCGGGGAGGCTCCCGAGACCCACATCTTGCAAAAACTTATCATCCAATTGAAACATATTGCCAATTACTCCTTAAAAATCAGTATAGCACACTTGTTATGCAGAAGGTTGATCGCCCGATTCGGCCGCTTCGGCGGTTTGACCTTGAGAAGCATTTTCGGTGTCACTAGCTGAAATACGTGCATCGACTTCATAAAGCAGATCGAGCATCGCATCCATCTTCTTGTCATCAGACTCTAGTGACGATGCGGTCTCGTATGCTCGATGGAATAATTCTGGTGAACTATCGCCTGAATGGATTAGTCCGATAAGTATATCTATTTTATCCTCAGCAGACGCATTACCGTCTAAAGCTAGTTGTCTCGTTGTATCGACTATTTGTTCGCGTAGCGCAAGTAGCTCATCTCTATTCATCACTAACCTTCCCTTTTATACTTCTTATCCTTATGATACACCTATCGAATTGGCGCAACAAGAGCAGGTTCCTTATTCAGTGGTGTCCGTCCATAGAGACCGTGGGTCTTACGCTCCCCATAGCTGCGTCGACGACCTTGTGAATCATATTTCATCTGCTGACTAACAAACTCGCGCCCTACTTTTGTAAATTCAAACGTTACACCACCTGACGGCAAAGGCTTGATGATATATGATCCTGCAGGGGCATTGCGGAAGAAACGCGCAAGCAGTCGTTGACGTGTCGTTTCGTCCAAACGTCCAACCTCATAGGTAATAGCGGTTTGTAATCGCTGAAATGCTTCAGTATCTTTAGACCCGTCAAATCTCTCTTTTTTGATATTCATCTTATTCGCATCTCTCGCTGCGTAACCTCCCAGTCCCTTGTGATATACTCCTTCATCATCAGAACGCCATGCCGAACCCCACCATGCCCCACCTAGATAGAGTGGTATTAAGCGATCAGCGTTTACATCGATATTTGCGCCAGCAACATACTTACCTACTCTTCTGTCTCCACCACTAGATGTTACTAAGGCACCAGTTGAACCGCTCACACCACTATAGCCCACACCGCCAGTTCCACCTCTTGCGTGGGTAACCCGTATCCCCACATTACTATCGTCAGAGCCCGCGCCGCTCCAACGTGATACATCACCAAGTCCACCTATTGCAGCCATCGCTGAAGCACGTACATAGAAATTCGGTCCATCGGTATTTGCTCCTCCATGGGAATAGTGTTGTGTCGTTAATATCAAATTAAGATCATTGACAATTCCCCATCCTGGATAACGTTCGGCAGACCTCGCATCAAATCTTGTCATACCCCTAAACACGTCTGATTGTGGATTCTGATCAAGCGCCTCTTGATATCTGCTCAAGTAGTGCCGAGATATGCCTAGCGTGTCAACGTCGTTACGTTGTATACCGACCTCATGATCGCTGTTCATTCTACCATCTTCCATAGCCACCTGTAAGGCCATAAGTGCAGTATCAACCATATCTGCCGCAACATAACCGATTACGCCACCGGTCGCTTCAACTGCATCCTTATTGTATTCGTTTTGAATAACAGCCAGCTTAAGCTGAGGGAAGTTAAGACGAGCACGTTCAATCTCAGCAAGTGTTTTAGCGATTGCTTGAGCCTGCTTTGGATCACCCTTTGCTACATCGAGCCAGTTTACATTGAGAAGGAATGTCGTTTTCTCAAGTGCAGAGGGACTCTGCTGAGCATAAAGAGAGAGCACTTTATAGATATTCTCTGACTCAAATGCCGCTCCAACGGGTAAAACGACTATCGATTTTGTCTCTGGTGAAAGAGTTGCCAGTTCCGGCGTGTTCTTTACAAAATCAACTATCTTTCTCAACCCATCCGCTCCCCGCCTCCTCTCCAGCTCTGATCTATACCAATCAAGTTCATGTTTTGGATTTAGATCGGCGGAAGAGTCGGTAAGTAAACTTGGTGAACGTTCGGATCGCATCCGCTCAATAGCCTCTGGAGAGAGTTGGCGGTGTCCATATTCTCCGCTGGCCCCACCACTATAGCCATACGGGCCTGGCTCTCCGTTGCGGCGCTTCACAAGCGCTTCAAGCGGCCGGCGAAGTACCACTGGCGGCATCACGATAGGCTCGACAACACGCTCAACACCCTCATGAACGGGTGGTGTCAGCTTATAATGCGGCACTACTTGCTTTTCGTGTGTCGTGACTGTATCTGCCATTGAATGTAGCGTGTTATGCCCAGTAATCGTTGCGAGCGGACGGATGTGAAGCTCTCCGTTTTGGCTCATGCCATTTGTCTGCACCACCTCAGCATAGGCACCATGAAAGACTGCGTGGCCATTCTCGATTGTAAAGATTCCCGGTGGTATCACGCTTGGATCAGTTGGGATGTCAATTACCCCATCATGCGCATGAACATCCAAGATAATCGGCATGGCCTGTGTATCCCTCGACAATGAAACTGCTAGTTTGAGATGCCCCTGGTCAGCCTCGGTAGCCCAGTCTGTGTGCTCAAGACCGTGATATGACCCCCCTGCCGTCATCGTAGCAACGCTCATTTGGACAGTACCGTTTGCTGTCACTCCTGTATTATTTGCCCCGCCCCAGTGAAGACCAAGCTCGTTTTTATCAAACCTTGGTGCTGGAGTATTGTTGTCATACCAAAAATCTCGTTCTACGGGCGTACCCGTACCTGGATGATTTGCCAAAAATTGTTTTGCTGTCACTTGCTGCGTAACACTATGCGGTATATCTACAGTACTTGTCGTATCTGCAACGCTGATGTTTGCATGCTGCAAATCTGCCAGTGAAGCAGCGGTGAACGTACCGTTGGGATTGGTCGTAAGATTGTCTACTATTTTTGCTCCTGTCGGGTCAGTAATAAAGAGCAAACCATTTGGATTAGTTGACATTGTATAGTTCGACGGCAACTCAAGTGCACCAGTGTGCGTACCGAGGTTTAATTGATTATAGGTACTACTTGGTGCAATAAAATTCGGGTTTGCCGCAGCACCAGTCTGGCCATGAAACCACCCTTCAAGTACTGTCTGGGTTCCATCAGGAGATGGTGCTCTCCCGTGCACCATATGCTCAATGAGACCATCGTATGAGGGGTTGGCAAACGCAACTCCTTCTTGTACGCCAACGCTAAACAATGAGCTAACAATAACGCCCTGGGCAGCCGCCGTAGCAACTCGACGAGCCTTAAGGCGTTGAAATGCCTTATCTTTTGCGCTCATGTCTTGCTGGATCGACTCTACTGCGCTCACGCAGCGTTGCAATGCCTGATTGACGGTATCACTATCGGTCATTCCGAGTGAAGAACGATATGCAGGATCAAGATCAGCCAAATGACCTTCGAGCGCTTTCTTGGCACGCCCACGAGCAACATCAAGTAGCCCCATCTCAACCGATCTCTGCCCCTGTGAGTAAGAGAATAGCTCACTCCCTTTCGCATCAGATATGTCAACCCGCGCCTGCACGCCAGCAAGTGCTTCATACATAGCCCTGACTTTTTCGGGAGTATCGAGGCCACCCTCCATCAGCCGATTTAGTTCATTAGTCGTTTGCTGCGCGCTAACCGTCTCATACATTGTTTCTTGCATCTCAGCACGACGCTTGCCGTTAACGAAATCTCTCCCTTGAGTTGCTTCACGCGCATGCTGCGTTCGCTCTTCTTTGACGCGTTTATTTTCCCTGAGCGCACCAAATGTTCCCCCCATCACTCCCGGAATGAGTGTTACGCCGGTCGCTTTCAGGACCGTTCCACGACCCACCCTACTAATAGTGAGAGCAAGCGCGGCGGCAATACCGACTGTTTCGGGTCCAACGAGCGACCCGATCTTTGACTGTTGCATCTTTTCCATGATTGAGTCAATTTTGCCATAGTCAACTTTGTAGCGTGCACTCTCTCGTGCTTCACTAGAGTAAATCTTCATGCCTTCAAGTACTTGTTCGATGCTCTCACCATGCGCTACCATACCTTTGACAGCTTCCGCTATCGCGAGTAGATTATCGACACGAACTTTGCCTTCCCCAATGAGAGGACCGTTTTGTTGTCCGCCAAACCGTTCGAGCAAGCGACCACGCTCCTCACGAAGTGCAGTTGCATCTGTGATTTCACCAGATACATATCTGCGAATAAGATCTTTTGTGGCTACCGCAAACTCAGTATCTGGAGCGAGTTCTTTTCGTTGTTCACCCGCAGTAGTATGGATCGATTCATCATATTCTGAACTAAATCGATCAACAAGTGCCATCTGCGCATCGACACGCTGGTCACTGGTATACCCATCGTTCAGTAGGTTGATATCCTGCCCCTCACTGATACGCTCAAGTGCATGTTTCTTATACTTTAAGATATAGAACTCACGTGCAAGACTTCCCTTCCAGGCAGTCCTCAAAAACCTCTTGATTTTGCCGCCAGGAGCATTTAATTCTTCTGTCAAGCGGGCTTCTGCTGCATAACGAGCTGCGTCTTCTGCATCCACTGACTGATCCACAAAAGAGAGCTTTAGTTCAGAAGGCGCTTTTGGCTCATCGACCGAGTCTTCGTGCACAACAGGTGTCTCTGGCTCGGGCTCTATAGGTACTGGGGTATCTGCTGGCCCATCGGATGTTTCATCATCTGGCACCTCTGGTCCCTCTGCAGGAGCTTCGTCTTCGTGCGTGTGAGCATCGTAACGTCGCATGTAGGCATCTTGGTCTACGTCATCGCCAGTATGGTCATCTACGGCGGTACCTGGCTCATTACGATCCGCTAAGCCATCGCGGATTTGATCTGCGAACGCAGCGATGTCTTCGAGCTGTGACTGACTCACAAACCGTCCACCAACTCTTTCTCCTGCTCTTCCCTCATGCGCGGCTGTCGCCCCAGCGGCATACTGGACACGGTCGTTACTTGCCACGTGAAGTTGCCCATTAATAAGATCGCTCACTTCACCAGCAATCTCTTTATTAGTCATCGTCAGATACTTCGCACGCTCTGCTTGCGCTTCAGGAGTATACGTTTCGTGTCGCGTCTGTCGCTCGGACATACTTTTCTACTACGCTTCCTCTCCTAAGTAGAGATCACGAAAACGCAGCATTGTTTGCAGTGTCACCTTCTGAACATCAATCCCGGATTCGGCAACAAGCCGCTGAACATCCTCATCTGACGCACCGCCATCGAGCTGAGCGTTGAGTGCATCAATTTTATCTTCCGGCATTGCCTCGAGAATTGCCCTGTCAATCTGGTTCAGCAGTCGTGTCCGAATATCATCAATGACAGTCTCTCGGACCCCCTCTTCCTCAAGTCCCGGAAGCTGCTTCTTATCAAGCATATCATTGATAAAATCATTCATCGGATCTTGTTGCATGGTGACCTATCCTCTTGTCATTTTTTCTCTATATTTTGATGTATATTACTTACTTGGTTATGGTAACACAGGGTTTACCACAAGCGCAATACTATTTCTCTCCCGTGATGAGTTGCTATTTGTCATTTTTATTGTTTTAATTGTATTGACTTTTTATACTATTTATGCTTATAATGATAACATAAACATATAAAAATCAAACAAAAGGAAATCCCCATGAAAGAAACCTACCAGCCTCGACACGCCGCTCCCGAAGAGAGCAAGCCAGCCGACGAAGAATACACTGGCCGACACGAAGCTCCCACAACTAGCACCGGAGATCGTATCCGTGACTTTGGCCTTAATGCCGCACAAGCATCTGAGCGAGTCGCCTCACTTGTTGACAGTAGGCTACTTGCGGGTCGTGAACGACTTGAGCGCTGTAAAGCAATACTAGGGAATATCGGCCGAGGAGTGCTCGGATTGACCGTTATTGCTGTTGAGGGTGCGGGGGAAATGGGTACGAATGGCGTGGAATCTGTCAAAAATGATATTAAGAGTACTGTTGGCTTTTCTAGAGACGTTGTTTATGGAGCACTCAACTCTGCAAAAGAGAACGTAACCGATACCACTAAAAAAACTGGCAACTTACTTGACCGTGCCGGTCAGTGGGTAGCCGATGGCAGCGAAAAAGTTGGCAACAAGATCAATAAGGGTGCTGAGTACGTTTCTGATGTTGCGGGTGCCTCTAAAGAGGCGATGTCAAACTTTCGTAAACGCTTAGAAAAACGCGCAAAAGAGGCTGAGACACGAAGATGGGGTCGACATGCGAAATGGATGACTATGAAACGAAATGTTATTGAAGGCGCACGTTCCGCACGAAAGAGTGTTGAGTCATTTGCAGGCGATACCCATGAAAAATCAAAAGCGGCGGCTAGACGCGCGCGTATCCTTGGTCGAGTAGCAATGGCCCGCGGTCAAGCCCGCTATCATGAGTTACGTGCCTCAACGGCCGCCGCAAAGGAAGCATTTGTTACCACCCGTGACACTCACCGTGAACAAAATCGTTTCTAACAGGTATAATAAAACGATAGTACTAGCCCAATAAGAACAAAAGGTAGATTAAGACAATATGAACCAGCAACAACTTCCCCTCATTACCCGCGAATCTTTGGCGCTCATCGGTATTCAGCTTGCCGACGCAGATGCGGATGCTCTGATCGAGCAGTTCAATAGCACACTCCAGGAACGCATTGGCGCAGAAGTAACAAATGCTCTCGATGATACTCAGCTAAAAGAATTAGTAGATGTCCAGGAGTCTGGAAACATGCAAGCCGTACAAGACTGGCTTGTTGCAAACGTCTCTGATCTCCAAGAAATCGCCCAAGATGAATATGATATTCTATTGGGTGAAATAGCCACCAACGCAGAGAACATACAATAGAGAAGCCCTCCTAGGGCTTTCCGTAGAAACGTACCCTATTTGAGGGTGCGTTTTACGAGTTCACGAGTAAAGAACTCAAGCGTATCACCGATCTCGAGTGAAAGTTTTTTGTGAGTCTTGAGACTCAACCCGCACATTTCACCCTCAAACACCTCTTTAGCTTCTTGTTGCTGTCGCTGCACGCTCACTACTTCGACTTCGGCAAGTTGGTCGCCTGCATGCTTTGCCCGGACAAGCAAGCCGGCCGTCACTTTACCATGTGTTACTTCACCGCCACATATCACTTCGTCTCTTACAGTCCTAAATATACCCTTCAGTGTCATCGTACCAACTTCTGTCTCAACAACCTCGGGCACGAGTAGTCTTTCTATAGTGTTTCGCGCGTCATCGAGGAGCTCATAGATCACCCTATAGAGTCTCACCTCTACTTTATCTCTTGCTGCAAGTCGCTTCACCGCAGGCGGCAACTCGATATTAAATCCGTAGATAATAGCACTTGAGCTACCTGCAAGTCGAACATCGTTCTCAGTGATATTACCCACCCCACTACCGATAATTCTTAGATTCACTTCGCCACCCGTGTCTACCATACGTAGGCTATCCATTACTGACGTCAGCGAACCCTGCACGTCTGCTTTCACGATAACATTCAGCTCCTGGGTGTCGTGCTTTTGTGTCATAAGTTTTAGGAGATCAGCACCAGTTACGTTTGTACTTGCGGCAAACTTTTCGGCCTCTTGGCGTGCTCTCTCGACGAGCAACCGCGCTTCACGTTCATTTTTTACAGTGGTAAACACATCACCAAATTGTGGTAACACTTTGAACCCAGTGACTGTTACAGGCGTTGATGGACCCGCTGACTTCAACGGCTTTCCCGCAAAATCAAGCAGAGTCCTGACTTTTCCATAAGAGATTCCCGCAACGAGGAAATGTCCAGGTTTCAGTATGCCCTGTTCAACCAAAAGGCCTACTACTGATCCGCGGCCCGTTTCCATATGGGCTTCAATGACAAGACCTTCCGCGGGCACATCAACATCGGCTCGTAGTTCTTCCATATCCGCGACCAACAGTACCATATCAAGAAGCTTATCCAGCCCCTCGCGCGTTTTTGCACTTACTGGCACCATCACCGTATCACCGCCCCATTCTTCGGGGTTAAGTTGGTGTTCGCTTGCTAGCTGCGCCTTGACCATATCGACATTTGCAGCTTCTTTGTCGATTTTGTTTATCGCCACAACAATTTTTGCGTTAGCAGTTCTTGCAAATCGAATTGCCTCGATTGTTTGTGGTTTTACTCCATCATCGGCCGCAACTACAATCACCACCACATCTGTAAGTGTTGCGCCATGCTGACGAAGTGCAGCAAACGCTTCATGGCCTGGAGTATCAAGTAAGGTAATAGGTCGGTTATTTCGCACAGTCTGATACGCAGATATATGCTGCGTTATCCCGCCAGCCTCACCAGCGACAGTCTTAGTGCTGAGAATCGCGTCAAGCAATGAGGTTTTTCCATGGTCGACGTGGCCCATTACTGCGACGATTGGTGGTCGATCGACAGCTCGTTCCGACGGAGTATGAAGCCGTTGTACTGCTGTCGTATCAACCTGTTTACGTTGCAGCTCCACATCAAGACCGAGCTCACCCACGATAATAGTAGCGGTCTCAAAATCAATGCGCTGGTTGATTGTCGCCACAATACCGTTTTTAAACAGTTCTCCGACAAGTTGTGTCACGGGAAGATTAAGCGTTTCGGCCAGCTCACCTACCGTGATTGAATCAGCGATAATGAGCGTTTTTTTCTCTGGCTGGCTCATGGCTCTCCTTTCCGTCTCTATCAAAGAAACTATTTTATATATGCGTAAGCTTATTTCTTTTTACCGGCGAGACTCAGTGAAATCTTGCGATTTTCCTTATCGACATCAAGAATAACAAACTCTTTGCGTTCATTGAGCGTAAAGACTTTTTCTGGGTCGACATCACTGCCACTCCCTAGTTCAGAGATATGGACAAGTGCTTCAACTGCTGGACTGATTTGCACAAATGCGCCGAATGGTGTAATGCGCGTGACCGTTCCTTCTACTTTTTCGCCCTTCTTGAATTTTTCAACCTCATCAAGCCATGGGTCCTTTGTGAGCTGCTTCATGCTCAAGCTAAGTCGTTCTTTATCAATAGAGATGATCTTAGCTTCGATTGTCTGTCCAACTTTCACATAATCACTTGGATTATTGACACGCTCCCAGCTGATCTCAGAAATATGCACGAGCCCCTCGATGCCATCGACATTCACAAATGCTCCGAAATCTACAACACCCGTCACCACGCCATTAACCGTATCGCCAATCTTTAACTTCTCAAATCGAGCTGCTAACCCATCTTTAATCGCTTCTTTCTCGCTAAAAATGAGTTTGTTTACTTTTCGATCGCAGTCCAAAATCCTTACTTTCAAAGATTGACCAACGAGTGCATTAAGACGAGCCAAGATCTCATCTTTGTCGGCACTTCCTACACGCGGGTAATGCTCAGCAGAAAGCTGTGAGACTGGCAAGAAACCACGTACGCCCTCGTATTCGACAAGCATACCGCCGCGATTTGCATCGTAAGGGGCTACTTCGATGATCTCTCCCTCATCCATCTTTGCCTGAACTTCTTCCCAGCCACGATCCTTTGCAGCTTTCCTCAGACTCAGTAAGCTGTAACCGTTGTCCAACTCCGCATCTACCACACTGGCAGTCACTTCGTCGCCGATATTCAACTGACGGCTAAATCCAACTTCACGGCGGGGCACATAACCGACACCTTGTGCTCCAAGATCAATCAATACTTCATGTTTTCGGACCGTAAGAACATGTCCGATTACTACCTCACCTGCAGTAAGTTGTTTAACGCTGTCACCCGCAAGCAGGTCATCCATTGTGATAGTGGCTTTTGTTGCCATAAATAAGTTATCAATGAAATCCGTTACTCTATAGAAAGAGCACGAACTCACCAAAACTCCTCTCTTATAGTTGCTATTATTTTCTTAGTGCTCGCAAAAAAATGCTCGCCCAAGACTCATCCCTTATTGTACACTAGTGAGCGCTCTCAGTCTAGAGTATGGCACGTGAACGTCGATAGGCCGTCACAGAACCCGCTAACAACCCAGCACCCAGAATGCCAGTAAACATATCCTCCGTGGGGCCGGTATGGGGCAAGGATGAACCGCCTGTACTCGAGTATGATGACGTCCCACTTGCGGTCTGTGATGAATCGGCAGCGGGTGAGTTCGTTTTGTTCTCAGCAGCTGCGGCATTCTGGTCCTGAGCTTTTTGTTCCTCGCTCTTCTGGGTATCGCCTGTCGTCTGATTTGTTTGGTTATCGCTGTTTGTAGATGCCTGACCCGTCGAGGTAGACTGATCGCTCGAAGCTGTTTGGTTAGTATTTTGCGCAACTACCGCCGCGGAGGTATTTCGACGGATAACATAAATACCCGCTACTAATAATGCTACTAATGTCGCCCCCACCAGCACATATCCGAGAACCGAACCCTGCTGTCGTAACCGTGTCATATGCACCTCTCAAGTTATTGCTCATTATTATATCCTCTTTGAGAGTAAAAGGCAATTTATTTTTTATGCTACACTGGAAATATATGTTGATTACAATTGATACGGGCGGGACAAAAACTCTTGTAGCATCGTTCGCTAACGATGGCAAAATGGGTGAGTCGATCAAATACCCCACCCCAGCCGACCCAAAGGAATATGCAACTACTTTAAAGAATGTTGTGCGTGAACAATACGGACACAAAAAAGTCGATGCGATTATACTAGCACTACCTGGCGTCGTGAAAGACGGGGTTGCAGTATGGTGCCCCAATATTGGAAGCGGCTGGATAGATGTACCCATTGCCAAAATGCTCCAGGATGTACTGCCAGATGTACCGCTATTGATTGAAAATGATGCCAAGCTCGCAGGACTAGCCGAGACACGAAGCCTACACCCGATTCCTACCTGCTCGCTCTATGTCACCATCAGTACTGGTATCGGAGCCGGCGTTATTACTAATGGACGTATCGATCCAGGCCTGCGCAACAGCGAAGCTGGTCACGCATTGATTGAATATGATGGTAAGGTCCGGCAGTGGGAATCATTTGCCTCCGGTCACGCCATTGTCAAGACCTACAAAAAATATGCAAGAGATATCACCAGCAAACGCACCTGGCATCAGATCTCCGATCGCATTAGCCGTGGTTTCCTCGCTGTTATCCCCATTATTCAGCCGGACATCGTTATTATTGGCGGAAGTGTCGGAACCTATTTTGATCGCTACGGCGATATGCTGGTCGATATATTGCGCGAACATCTACCACCTCATATTCCCTGCCCCAAGTTTGTCCAGGCTCAACACCCAGAACAGGCAGTAATTTACGGATGTTACTATTATGGCAAAGACTTCCTGGCTGATAGAGCAGCTCAAAGCCAGTAAAGATAATCCCCTTAATTTCACCAAGGGAACGACTTTTGGCTGGGATTATTCCACACATACCGTCACCTACGACCCCTCTCGCCGCGAGTGTGACACGTATCTCTTGCACGAAGTAGGCCATGCGATACTAGGACATCGAGGGTATCAGAACGATACGCAACTACTTGAGATGGAACGAGCCGCCTGGGACAAAGCACAGGAGCTTGCCAACATTCATCATGTCGTCATCGATGATTCCAACATCGAGGAGTCACTTGATACCTATAGAGACTGGCTACACAGTCGTTCTCTCTGTCCTCACTGCGACTCAACCGGGCTACAGACTGCGTCAAACTACTACCACTGTACTGCATGCCAACATGAATGGCGCGTCAATGAAGCGCGAACCTGTGCCCTAAGGCGATATAGCACCAAAAAACGTTCGCGCTAACGAACGTTTTTTAGTCTATTTCGACTCCTATTTGTCCAGTGGCTTACTTTTCAGTTGCTACTGTCTTTTTTGTGCGACGTGAAATGCGTCCACCTTTTGCGCCCGCGATACGAGCGAGTTGTGGGTTTGCAGCAAAACCACCAGTGTGACCATTTTGACCACCCTTGCGACCAATTTTTGCATAAAAATTAGGGTCTTTTGCAAGGTTCTTTTGTGCAGCCTTCAGGCCGCCAGCTTTTGTTCCAGCCATTTCTAGCTTCTCCCTGCCCCAACGGGCAAATTAATAAGGGCTCCGGCGACCCCTGATCAGGAGCGCCAAAACCCTCGCTTTACCTCACATCTGAGATGTGTATGTATCTATATTAGCACAAACGATACAAAATGTCAATGGTTACAAATACTATTTATATGGTGATATTGTTGTTGCACTTATGCTTCTCATGCGATATTATAGATATGCACCTGTTTGAATCTTGGAAAATACACAAGGTTCATCAAAAATCGGATTCTTGCTTTCTGCGAGATCCAAGAATCCACCACATCAAGAAAAAGACCTTCCTATTCGGAAGGTCTTTTTATAATTCGGCACCGTGCTAGTTTCCCACTTGTGGCAGTATAATCGCCGCTGATGAGCTTGACTTCTGTGTTCGGAATGAGAACAGGTATTTCCTCATCGCCATGGGCACCGAAATAAGGCTTTGCTCCTCTGAGGTTCCAGCGCAGGGCAACCTGGGAAAAGCCTTATTTCGATGTCTATGACATAGACACGGTAACTTGTGAAAGATTGAACGTTGGTGTATGAACACCAATTACTAGTTAAGTCTATCTTATTTAGCGTCACTATCGCAAGCGATAATTTTCACTAAATAAGAACATAAAAAGGCAATGGGACTATTAGTATACTTCGGCTCCATATGTTGCCATACTTCCACCTTGCACCTATCAAACAGATAGTCTCTCTGTGTCCTCATAGGGAAATCTAATCTTGAGGTTAGTTTCGCGCTTAATATGCTTTCAGCGCTTATCTAGTCCGCACGTAGCTACCGGACAATGCAGCAGGTGGCCACAATCCGTACACCAGAGGTGCGTCCGCCCCGGTCCTCTCGTACTAGGGGTAGATCCTCTCAAATTTCCTGACGTCCATACCGGATATAAACCGAACTGTCTCACGACGTTCTGAACCCAGCTCGCGTACCACTTTAATCGGCGAACAGCCGAACCCTTGGAAGGTGCTCCCCCTCCAGGATGTGATGAGCCGACATC